>JAYUSS010000001.1:0-8884 GCA_043755535.1 Candidatus Peregrinibacteria bacterium
CAACGTGGTGGAAGAAGCCGGAAAACTTTTACGTGGCCTATCGGGCAATTGTGCGGAAATGGGAGGCTTTCTGATGTGCAGGGTCAGTGCCCACTTACAGCGATTCATTTCCTGCAAAAGGAGGATTTTATGCACAAACATATGCAACCGGTCCATCCTTATAAGAGGACGACCCGGTTTGCCGTGAGAAATACATCTGGAAGAAGTGGTCGACGAAGCGATAATCTACCTTGAAATATAGCTAACTGGGCCACCTTTTTGGGGTGACCCGGCTTGCCGTGAGGAACAAAGTACATCAAGGGTACAGCCCCCAGATGCTGTTATAGATTCCATCTTCAAAAAAGATCCTGTTATCCTTCACACAGATCTCCCCAACCAACACATCGACGCCCTTGAATTTCACAGGCAATGATCCGATGTTCTGTCGGTACCAATAGCCCCTGATCCCCGTGTCCAATTGCTCACTTGTTGCATTCCCCTGAGTGAACAATCTCACTCCAATCAAACGCACTGCTGGGTGCAAACAAATAGAAACATTCGTCAGCTTCCCCCCGCTCAACCACTGCGCCCCGATGCAGGTGTTTGCCGCATGTTTCCCAATATCCAAACTCAGAGCACAATCATCAGGAATTGTGCTGCAATCAAGTTTGGGTGGAAACCGAAGGCTCATGGTGAACTCCATTCGTGACGGTTCTCCGGCAGGCAGATGGCCTCGCATGAAATGGCTTTGTTGACACAAAATCTGATGCACATTCGACGTACTTGTTGACATATTGCTCTTCTCCCCTCACGGCATTCTCCCTCTTCTCCAGCAACATGCTGAAGTTCGTAAGAAGGAATGGATGAGAGGATGTGATGTTGTCAAAGATCAAATGTATTGCATATTATTAGTATTTTTAGTGATGTCAAACACACGCTTCCCTTTGCTCCAGAAACAGGAATCGCTACCATCCAAGCTCTTTCGCCATTTCCTATGCCTACCGATAAAACAACGATTACACCGCGATAGTTACGCCCGTTGACTGCATATAGCCTTTAGTTCCTATAACAGCAGCAAATGCCATTCGCTGCGTATCTGCCAAAATTGTGTCCAATTCATAGTTGGCGTTAACATCATTGCTCCGGCCAGTGCCAAGCCATCCCGCACACTGACGCAGGCGCTCTACTAACGATTCAACCTCTGAACGCTCCTGTGTGGGGTCAATAGCCAGCTTAGCAAGTGAGTAAAGAGCGGCACGCAGCAAGTTATGAGATTCACTCGGTGTCAGTCCCCGAGGATCTTTGGCAATGACATACCCTTTCATCCGTTCCAACTCGGCAATAAATGCCGACACACGTTCAAATTCCTGCCGCGACTCTTGCCTCGGAGTGCCGGCTTCGAACATTGTGGTTTCCATAGGAGAATATTATATAATTATAATAATTATTGTCAAGTATCAATTCTGCATAGGCTTCTTCTCCTAATATACGACTACCGCTACCATCCAAGCTCTTTCGCCATTTCCTATGCCTACCGATAAAACAACCGTCGAACGTCTGCCCAAGGGCAGAGTTGTCTGTACCGTTATCTTTGATGAAGCAGAGTACGCCCCTGCCGAAACAGCGGCACTCGCACGTTTTGCCGAGCGTATTACAATCGATGGATTTCGCGCCGGCCACGCCCCTGCAGACATGATCCGTAGCAAAGTCGGCGATGATGATTTGTTCGAAGAAAGCATTCGCCAGCTCTTAAAAACGAGCATTCCCGCTCTCGCAAAAGATCATAATATCGCACCTGTGATTCCACCGAAGGTTGAAGCAGTATCGCGCCTCCCAGTCACGCTCAAAATCACCTTCGTGGAAAAGCCCGAAGTGACGATCAAGAAGCCCGATGACTTGGTGATCGCGAAAAAAGAGCCACAGGTAGAAGCCAAGGATATCGAGAGGGTCGTCGCATCGGTGTTGCAGGAGCAACGCACTGTCACGCTTGTCGATCGCGCCGCCGCAGAGGGTGACCAGGTCGTGATGGACTTCCGCTCCACCGGTAAGGACGGCACAGCAATCGAGGGTTTGCATGCGACCGACTACGAAGTGCTACTGGGCAGTGAGACATTGCTACCGGGTTTTGAGGGTGAACTGATTGGCCTTCGCGCCGGTGAAAGCAAAACCTTCACCCTGACCTTGCCCGAGAAGTTTGCCGTAGCAGAGCTCCAGAAAAAGCCTGCAGACTTTCATGTAACCGTGAAAAAAGTGGAAGAGGTGAAGCTCCCCGAGTTGACTGACGAGTTTGCGAAAGCGCATCTGCACGCCGAGTCCGTGGATGCGTTTAAAAAGATGGTGGAGGAATCGATGAAGGGACAGGAAGAACAGTTCCTGCGCATGCAACGCGAGCGCGAACTGATGGAAGAGATTAAAAAGCGTACAACCGTCGAAATCGCCGATGAGCTCCTGGACGAAGAAGTCCGCGGCATGGTCGAAGAGTGGAGTGCTCAGTTGGAAAAACAGGGCAAGACAATCGCACAGGCTCTGGAAGCGCAGAAAAAGACACCGGAACAAGCAGAGAAGGAACTGAAAGAACAGGCCTTAGACCGTTGGAAGCTGCGCCTTGGTATCGCCAAGCTGATTGAACTGCGCAAAGTCGAAGTCTCACCCGAAGAACTCGAGCAAGGGTTCCAGTCATTCCTAGGTAGCCTCCCTCCTGAAGAACGTGACGGTGCAACGGGGCAGTGGCAAGCGGGCTCCGGGCTCTTCGAAGAAATCCGCTGGAGGACGATGGTGGATAAATTAATAAATGAACTCTTGAAATAGAAGGTAAAAAGGTAATGGGGTAAGGAAGTAAGGAGGTACGACAGACCCACTTGAATACATCCTTACTTCTTTACATCCTTACCTCCCATCGCCACCCACTTCACCCCAATCTTCCGTTCGGGGTTTACGTTGCGGATCATTTTACAAGGCATGCGATGCACACGAACAATGCTGTCACGGCCGATCACTCCGGCAATGGCCACCTTCTGTCCTTCATCGGGCTTGCAACAGCGTGCAAAACGAACAGGCATGGGGATATCGCCTTCAATCACTACAAACATCGTAGAATTCGGTGGTTGAATACCAGTTACCTCTTTTATAGGAGGGAGCTCCGCATTGGACTCGCTCGTATCGTGTACGAAGAGCGTGTGATCCGCATCGCGCTCGGCGAAGTATCGCTTAAGACGTGACTTCGCCGAGGACGTCTTCACGATGCTTACCCAGTTATACGAAGGCCTCGGTTCGCTATGGCGAACGATCTCCACAATGTCTCCGTTTTCGAGCGGGTGACCGATCGGAACAATTGATCCGTTCACGCGGGCCGCTTTAAACGAGAGCCCGAGCACGGTGTGTACGTTGAATGCAAAGTCGAGCGGTGTTGCGGCGTCTGGCAGTTCGATGACATCTCCTTTGGGCGTGAGCACGAAGATATGATCGCTGAGCGGAATATGCCTGGCTCCTTCGCTCGGCCCCTGCAGGAGCGCTTGTTGCAACTCAACTCTGCGAACCGGACTGCTCGCATCGCCTCCTTCTTTGTAACTCCAGTGTGCGGCAATACCAAGGTCGGCTTCACGATGCATGGCGGACGTACGTATCTGCACTTCCACCACGATCCCCTCCGGCACGCCGGGCAGGCTTGCGAGTGTTGTGTGAAGACTCCGGTAACCGTTTGGCTTGGGGAAGCCGATGTAATCTTTAAACCGGTGCGCGACGGGGTGCCCCATACGGTGCAGTACTCCCAGTGTCTGGTAACACATCTCATCACTGTCGACGATCACGCGCAGCGCAAACAAGTCGAACAATTGCTCGATGTGCGTCACGCTCTTGGAATCCATTTTCTGGAAAATACTGTACGGCTGCTTTTGTCGCCCTTCGACTTTAGCGTCGATCCCCGCATCTGCCAGACTCTCTTCCAAAAGAAGCGCCGCCTCGGTCAGGAAGTCTCCGTGTTTTTTCTGCATTTCTTCCAGCTGTTCCACAATGCGCACGGCGTCCACGCTGTACATCACCGGGAACGCCAGGGACTCCAGCCGGTGCTTGAGGCTGTACATACCGAGCCTCGCAGCCACAGGCGAAAAAAGTTGCAGCACATCGCGGCAAAGGCGCCTGCGCATATCACTCTGCATGACGGGCAGGCAATCGAGCTGACGGGCAAAGTCACAGAGCACCAGGAGGAGTGCGCGCATGTCATCGGATACGCGCAGTACCATCAAACGCAAGTCTTCCATGGACACGCGACGACCATAGGTGGTGATGTGGGACATCAGGTGCACGGCGCTCACGATCGATCGGACATCATGTCCGTAATCGCGGTTGAGGTCATCGAGCGTCCAGAGCTTGGTATCCAAAATATGATGCAGCAAGCAGGCCTGCATACCGCTGTCATCGGGGTCGAACGGGAGATACAACTCACACACCCCGAGCGTATGCGTCATCAGCCGCTCCCCCGACCAGTGCACCTGGTCTGCGTACATCCGTACCGCATCGTCATAGGCTTTGCGTATGGCAGACACATCAGACTCCGGCATACGCTTAACACGCTTCTGCAGCAAATGTTCAAATGTTTGCCTATCCGCTGCTCGGGCGGATGAAACCGAATCGATTGCCGATGCAGGACGCGAAGCAACGTCTTTCATAGTGATTATCGTTCCAGCAAGAGGGTTACCGGGCCGTCGTTGACGAGGTGTACCTGCATATTCGCTCCAAACCGACCCGTTTCAACGCGGACAATACCTGCATCGCGCAGGCACGCAATGAATGTTTCGTATAACTCGGCTGCGACTTTCGGCTCCATGGCAGCCATATAATCCGGACGATTCCCCTTTTCCACCTGTCCTGCGAGCGTAAATTGCGAAATAACAAGAACCGAACCACCGATATTGAGGATGCTCTGATCGTTGATTTTGTTGTCAGGACCATCGAATAATCGAAGCTTACTGATTTTTTCAGCCAACCACACACCTTGCGCGGGCGTATCCCCATCCAAAACACCCAGAAAGAGCAGATAGCCACGCTCGATACTGCCGACTGTCACTCCCTCGATATCCACTGCTGCCGAGGTAACACGCTGGAGAAGGACACGCATACGTCGAGCATAGCAAAAAGCATGCATCTCGTGAGGAGGGCTTGATAAATTATTTTTAAAATATTTTAAATTTATGTCTATCGTTAGCTAATTCACTGCAAAACACGAATTGCCCTACGTTTTGTAAAAGTTGCTCTGTATTTTTAGATGTTTATAGTTGATTTGCGACAGGAATTCTTGACTCTTATCCACGAATAGGTATGATTGGGTCCTTCCCGAAGACCGAGGGCTTTCCGACCGCAGGTTGGATGTCAGTCTCTCCGAGGTATACAGCATCGCTCATCCGGCTCCGGCTTGGTGATTCGTGTCGTGTACCTCGTTGGTCTCCCGGGGCAGGGAACCAACGATTTTCTTGTATGTCATGGTTCGACAGGCTCACCATGACAGCCCTGAGCTTGTCGAAGGGCTTTCTACTAGTATAAGCCCGTCATCCTGAGCTTGCCGAAGGATCTTTAACCTCTCTACTACTCCTACACCTCGCCCATTATGGCCCTCACTCGAGACGAAAAGGCGGTACAACTTGCAGACCTTAAAGACAAAATGGGCCGCAGCCAGTCTGTGATCTTCACCCACTACATCGGCATGAATGTGTCCGATGCCTCCGACCTGCGGGCACTCCTCAAGAAAAGCGATGCCGAAATGAAAGTCGCAAAGAAGACGCTGATGCAGATCGCTGCAAAAGAACTGAATATGCCCGAACTCGCCGATGAACTCTTGAACGGCCCAGTCGCCTGCATCTTCAGCTTCGCAGACCCACTGACAGGCGCCCAGGTTGCATTCAAATTCAGCAAAACTCACCCCCAGGTAGAACTGATCGGCGGTATCTACGAAGGTAAACTGCTCTCCAAAGAGGAAGCTATTCGCCTGGCCAAGATCCCTGGCAAGTTGCAGCTCCTTGGAATGTTTGCCGCCATGATCAACAGCCCACTCTCCTCCTTTGCTCGTGGACTCAGTGAACTCGCGAAGCAGAAAGAGGCCCCAGCCTCCGCTGAGGCTACGGCCGGCGAGCCAGCCCCCATTATTGTTGAAGCTCCAAAGGTAGAAGAAACACCTAAGACAGAAGAAGCTGTACCTGAAGCAAAAGCTGAAGAAGTAACTCCTGCTGTTCCTGAAACACCCGCAGCCGAAGCTGCCCCCGACTCTCCCACTACGTAATACTCAATACTTAATACCCAATACTTAATACTTTTTCCCCCTTATCATTATGTCCGATACAGTTACCATCGAACTCACCGCAGAGGAGAAGGCAGTGATCACCGCCCTCGAGAAGCTTAACGTTGTCTCCCTCAACAACGTCGTTAAGTACATGGAAGAAACATACGGTATCTCCGCTGCTCCTGTCGCTATGGCGGGTGGTGGTGCAGGAGGCGGCGAAGCTGCTGCAGCCGAAGAGAAGTCCTCCTTCAACGTCGAGCTTACAGAGATAGGCGGACAGAAGATCGCCGTGATCAAAGTCGTCAAAGACATCACCGGTCTTGGCCTTGCAGAAGCAAAGGGCCTTGTAGACGCCGCTCCAAAGGTCATCAAGGAAGGTGTTGCGAAGGCAGACGCCGAGGAAATGAAGACGAAGTTGGAAGCAGCAGGTGCCAAAGTCACCCTGAAATAAGAACCATCAGCGCGGCCATTCCTGGCCGCAGCAATTGATGTACATAATCAAAAAAGAACAGGGCGCCCGCAAGGGCGCTTTTTCGTAGAGCAGACAAAAGAAAGTTAATTACCTTATGGAGGCCTAGATCCCCCTTAAAACCAGCTCTATGCAAGAATCATGTCAGATTCATTTGACAACAAATGCAAAGCGGGTATACTTGGGCCACAACAGCGTCCTTAGTTCAAGTCAAACGGTCCGACAAAGCCCTCACCGGTCAGTCTCCGAGAAACTCAAGAGAAGGTACCTGTTCATTACTTTCTTTCTTTTCTCTTATATGGCTGATCAAGAGATCACCTGCCGCGACTGCGGCGCAGTATTCACTTTCACGGATGGCGAACAGGAGTTCTACGCAAGTAAGAACCTGTCCGCTCCCCAGCGCTGCAAGGCGTGCCGCGACAATCGCAAGAACGATCGCGCCAACGCTCCTCGCGAGATGCACCAGGCCGTTTGTGCCCAGTGCGGACAGCAGTGCGAAGTTCCATTTAAGCCCCGTCCTGTAGAGGAAGGTGGCCGACCGGTGCTCTGCAAGGCTTGCTTTATGGCTAGCCGCAGCTAAGGACGTACTAACCTACGTTTACAGAAAAACGCCCCAGCAATGGGGCGTTTTTTGTTGTTGAGTTTATATAAAGGCCGTTACAATCCTGCTCATGAAGCGCGCCGTACCTGCCCACCGACCTGTCCGCCGGAGCCTTGGCAAAGGAGAAAGCTCGAAGAGCGAAGGCGGGAAAAAACGCAGTCCGCTCCGGTTCCTCCAGTCCTCCTCTTTTTGGATTCCGTTCATCGTCACGCTCGTTATAGCGGCGCTATTTTTCGCATGGGAATTGGGAGTATTCATTCAATACCTGCCCTCATTCCCCCGCCCTTCCGTTTTACTATCGGAATTTGCGTTCACCGCAACACTCAGCGTTCTTCTGGCATTCGATATCGGCTTAGCAGTCTGGCACAGCAGATTCGGGAGCTGCCCCCGCGGGGTTAAGCGTGTAAGTGGTTTTGCAACTGTCCTCGGCGCACTCACTCTTATCTGCCCGCTCTGCATTCTTCTGCCGACATCGTTGATCGGTGTCGGGGCAATCTTGTCGCTGATGTCTATGCATATGCCGGCATTGCAGATTATATCGATCGGTCTGCTGTTTGTAGCGGCGATTATGCTGTGGCCACGGGGAGAATAATAGGGAATAGAATAATCGAGTAATAGGAAATAGAATAATGGGGAATAGAGTAATCGAGTAATAGGACGAACATTCGTCCCTATTATTCTATTACTCTAGTATTCTAAAGCTCATGCATAGTCGCCAGCGATACATCGAGTTGGACATCCTGCGTACTCTCGCGATTGGAGGCATGATCCTCTACCACACAGCCTATGACCTCTCCCATTTTTATGGGTGGGATATCGATGTATTTGATGGCGGATGGAAATGGTTGCAAATCATAACGGCGTCGTTGTTTTTGGGATTGGTTGGGGTTGGTGCATCGATCTCGCATCGTCATCCATTCCGGCGATTTTGTCGGATCGGGGCGGCGGCATTGTTGGTAACGGTTGTTACCTACGTGATCGACCCGCAAACGTTTGTGCGATTTGGCGTGTTGCATGTGATTGCGGTGGCGGCGTTGGTGATGCCGTGCATGGGATGGGTGGGGAGACGTACGCGTCGTACGTCTCTACAGGGTGCAATCGCGATGATCGTCATGGGACTTTGCATCATCATGATCGAATCATTCATGGATCCCTGGCATATCGACGGCGCGTGGCGATTCATCGGCATTCCTCTCGGTATCCCGCCCCACGGATTTTCAACGGTCGACTACTACCCGCTTGTTCCGTGGCTTGGTGTCGTGTTGATTGGATATGGAATGGGATCAATTCTTTTTACGCGCTTTGCGCATCAAACAAAATTCCTTATAGAAGCTAACAAGCTGACAAGCTATGAAGCAATTTCGTGGCCGGGACGCCATTCTTTACTACTCTATCTCCTCCATCAACCCATTATAATCGGCATTCTGTGGATCCTCCTTGGACCTCCGGAATTCTGAACGTTCGTTCCCCTAATACCAACTTGCATTTAAAACGCCATTAATGAGAGAATAGGTGCCATGCCCCGCACCTACATTCCTCTTTCATCAAAAACAGCAGCAGCCATCGA
>JAYUSS010000002.1:0-2964 GCA_043755535.1 Candidatus Peregrinibacteria bacterium
CGATCTCCCATGTATTTGAAAAGTATTCCGCGGAAGCACAGCGTATCGACGTGGTTCGGGTCGATTTGTAATGCGCGGTTGTAGTCGTCCATTGCTCTCTCCTTCTTTCCCATTTATTTGAAAAGAAGTCCGCGATAGCACAGCGTATTGACGTTGCTCGGGTCGATTTGTAATGCGCGGTTGTAGTCGTCCATTGCTCTCTCCTTCTCTCCCATTGACTTGAAGAGAACTCCGCGGTTGCTCAGCGTACTGGCGTCGTTCGGGTCGATTTGTAATGCGCGGTTGTAGTCGGCCATTGCTTTACTGTTCTCTCCCGTTTCGGAGTAGAGACTTCCGCGGTTACGCAGCGTATCAGTGTCGTTCGGGTCGATTTCCAATTTTCTGTTGTAGTTAGCCAGTTCCTCCTCCCTTTCTCTTTTCTCTTTCACTTACCTACTCAACTAACCAACGACGTCTTTGATAGTTATGCGTTTCGCAGAATCCTTCTCTAGCATCCGCGTCAACAACCTTCGCATCTGTACTTCTGTTACCCTTTCAAGAAGTTTTTGAGACGGAAAGTCCTAACGGCAGCATGGTGGTAACATTTCCTGGCCGCCGTTATTCAACCTCGAGCCGGTGCACATCTACAGGAATACAAGTCCGAGCGCCCAGATGTCGACCGTGAACCCGTATTTCTGGTTCTGAATCATCTAGGGCGCAATGTAGAAGATCGTGCATGCCTTGCCGCTGAGTCCGGAGGAATTCATGAACTTCGAGATCCCCAAGTCGGCGATGAGGGGTACGCCGTTCTTCAATAGAATATTCTCAGGCTTGAGATCTCGGTGGATGATGTTCTTTTGTTAGTGCAGGTACCGAACGCCCTCGGCGATGCCCAACATAATTTTGCGCAAGTTGAGCTCCTTCTGGCCAATAACCTTGTCGAGACTGCCCTCTTCGCAGTGTTAGGTGATCATAATGAATGACGACTCATCATCCCATAAGAAGAACTCGCGAATGGGAAGTATGTTCGGATGGTTAAGGCTGCTCTGGAGGACAGCTTCGCCTTTGACGTCCTCTTCGATGCGGCCATCGGTATCAATTACTTTTGCTGCGAAGCGCTACCCGCGTACCGACTCCACAAGGAACACCTTCCCGTACCCTCCCTGGCCGATTTTTTTAATGATGGAGTACGCTCCGATTTTTCCTTTTTTAATGTTCGTCGGTTCTTCTTTTCTCTGAGGCAAGATAATATTTCTGATGTACTCGTTAGTGGCGCCTTACTTGTCGAGATTGCTCTCAACCCCATTGTCGTGTGACTTCTTCCCGGCATTGTTTGTGGGGCCATTAATCTCCTGAGCCAATGCGTTCCTGATGGTATTGCTCTCACCCCCAGCATTGTCGTGTGACTCCTTTCCGGCATTGTTTGTGGGGCCATTAATCTCCCGAGCCAATGCGTTCCTGATGGTATTGCTCTCAACCCCAGCATTGCCGAGTGACCCCTTCCCAGCATTGTTTGTAGGGTCCTTCACTTCCTGAGCCAATGCGTTCCTGATGGTATTGCTGATGTCGACTTCGTCCTTCGAAATCTCTTCCTTCAGCATGATCATTATTTCTTGCTCGACCTGAACTACTCCACTTTTGAGTGTGAAAGTGAACTTGAGCTCTCCGGCGTTGCTTAGCCCGACCTTCTTTGCGGCGGCTGCCTCGTTCATCAATGAATAAAGCGACTCACATTTCTTGTAGGTGTGCTTGAGATTTGTGGGAAGGGTGTCGTCGGTGAACTCGCTCTTAAAGCGCTTACCGGCGAGTTCCGAGGATGCGTGCAAGATCAATCGGCCTTGGCTGAAGTCTACAGTGAGATGATAATCTCCTGTATCACAATGAAAGGATTCCTTTCCACCCATGCAATAAAATATTAGACAACAGTTGATTAGAGCCATTTAATATGTGGTGAAGGTCTAGACCGCTGTCGAATCGGAAGTGTTATGGTGACTTCCGAATTTCCTATAATCTCTATGACCAATGTACCGGGAGAAACACACGGTGAAAGTCTGGATCGGAGAGCTCCGACATGGCAGTGGTGCATTAGGATAGTGGCAAGGGGAATCCTCTAGGCCTCATTCGTTAACACGTAGGTCGGTGTCCTTCCGACCGATGAAGAAGTCGGTAAAAATCGACATCACGGATACTGACTCCAATGCTCCAAAAACCGACAAGGAGCAGGTCTGGAAATGACACCTGTAACCTTGTTCTGTTGCGAGGGTCACACTTCAGGCACTAAGAGACTGAACGACAGTAGCAGAGTTTAGACCACTTGAGAAAGATGATTGTGGTCAAGTCCGGCTTTCGTTCAACTGACACAACCAGCGAGAACAGTTGACTAGAGTCTGCACGAAACGAACCCGATGAAAACACCATTGTTCACTTGAAGTCGACAGCAAACCCACTAATTCGAATTCAAGCGAAACTGAACAATAGTGCCGCGACGACTTCCTTCAATAAAAACACTTAGCTCAACAAACCTACCCAGTTTGCTATGAGTTTTCATCCACACCCATTCGTAAACACTTCCCAACCACTTGTGAAGTTGGTCTAAAACGGTGAAAACTCCAACTAAATATTACCATCATATACACGCGAAAGCTAATTAATTTGGAGGGGCAACCAGAATCACAGGAAACGGACTCTATGAGGGAGCAGTCGAACTCACGAGCATTGCACCTTGCACTGAAATAGGGGGAGCTTAATCTGGCAAATGGCAAGAACAACGCCAGGAAGTTCTCACTCCTTTGCAGTCTTTGATGACTTGCCGATGAAGCTGGCCAGAGAGGAGACAAGATCGTTCAGAGCTTAAGTCGGAAATTAAAGACTTAATCTGATGACAAACCATTTCCCGTTACCAAGGGCCCCAAACTGGTGTAAATGAGGATCCATTCTCTATCTCCGATGAATGATCCAACCCAATTCATTCAGCTTACAGAAAGG
>JAYUSS010000003.1:0-2947 GCA_043755535.1 Candidatus Peregrinibacteria bacterium
AGCAGACAGACCACTTCTCCAATCGATGACATCCTTCCCCTGGATCATGCGATGCCTTCCCTCATATTAATGGTGTTTATATTGCAGGTTGGTATCAGACTGGTAATACCCTTATAGACGTTCATCATTTTTGAAAGCGATCCGCCGTCGGGTATCTGCAGCAGGAAATGGCAATGATCCGGCATGATCACGAATGCATAGAGCATGAACGGATACGATTCCTGTACCCGATACAATGTTTCAATCGCCTCTCTGGCATACGCATCATTCCGGAAAATCGGTTTGCGATCTTTTACATTGGTCGTCACAAGAAACGTTCCTGTCTGGTACGGGTGGGGTTGAGACATGCAGCAATCATTGGCTACTACTGTCTTTTGACCCAGAGGGTCACCGCAATCTGAACAACCTGATAGCGAGAAATGATCTATGGGAAAACAGAAAAACGGTTCTATGAATAGACCGAACGCCATTTGTTTCTGCGCCCAAGAATGGCCGCGCTAAGGGGAGATGTAGAATGACAGCGCTAATAGCACATAAAAAACCGGACCCTGTGCAAAAGCGAACAGGGTCCGTTGGTCGTCGAGGCGAAGGAGATCACCACTGTGGCTGTGGCTTTTGACGCCAGACCGTATTCGTCTCACGATCGACGATGTAGCAGTTGCTCGTGGAATTCTGATCCCCCAGTTGCATAACGTTCAGGTGCATGCCGGCAGGGAATTTTGCGTTGCCGTATATCCGTTCGTACTGCTGCAACAGATCCCACTGCCATGTACCTTCCACCACTTTGCACTCATTAATGTAGTCGCACCAATCGTTTTCTGTGGGAATGGAGGGCAGCAGAAGATTGCCATCTTCATCCGTTGGGTGCTGGTACGTCCATATTGTGATCATTTCACCGGGCCGCATGCCTGGAACTTCTTCTTCTATGACGTTCCCCGTGTTGCTATGCATGGATTCCATCGGGTTGATCGGCATTGGCTGCTCGACCAATTGGACGGAAAAATCCCACTGCGACTGCACGCCAACTTCCGACGCAGATGCGATAGGGATCTTGGCTCCGTAGATATGGAGCCAACACACATTGTCAGCATCCGGCTTTGTGTTGACCCATCCCATATCCGGGATTTCCCTCATGGACTCCGGCGTACGTGCCTCGGCAACTGCGCAGATCAACACCAAAACCATCCATGTGTAACATTTCATTGAACTATTCTCCTTCGGTATCCTCGACAATCGCAGCCTGTTTCTTGCCCCATCGGGGCAGAAGCTGCGAGTGGAAAGATACAGTTCGGTGGGGGAAAGACCTGCTGAGAACGCCCCTTATACCATGCAAAAGATGCAAAAAGGGGAATTTGACCGAGAATTATTACATATAATACGTATTATTTGTTTTTTGTCAATTCACAAGCGTGATTATTTTAAGTTTCTATGGTCTAATGTTCTTGTGTCGGTCTTTGAAATCACCCCGATTCCCGAAAGGAGTCACCTAATGTTTACGAAAAAACCCGTTCTGTCCCACTTACAATTACTGTTTCTCTCGATGATCCTGACACCCGTGTTCGTGGCATTCCTGGACGAAACCCCAACTCCGAGGCAGGTGCAATTCCTGATGAGCCAACCGCCTCTGGTTGTAAAAGAAGACTGGGGAGGCATCGGCTCAGCCTTGCAGGCTGATGGGACGGATGTGATTTTTCAAGGCATCGAATGGAACAAACGCAGATACTTGTTTCCACGAGATGATGAGAAGCTCTATATCGCACTCTGGTGGAGCGATTTTTGGTTCCTTGTCGGCAATGCCATCGCCTCCATGGCATTCCTCTTGATGGGGCATCTGTATAAGAAGGCCAGGCTACACAATGCTTGCGGCTTACTGCTGCTCTTGGGTACAGGGGCGGCGATGTGGAGTCACCTTTTTCAACTGAAGCCTTGGTTGCTCCACCCACTATTCGCAACGTCTGTGATCCTCTTGATCCTTTCGGGCTTGGTTGCCTGTGTACTACTCTTGAGGAAAATGCCTGGCCGATCCACCCGTCCTATTCTCGTCCAGACAGACGAAGATTCGCCGGTGCGATAGGGCTCTGACATTCCCTGATGAATTTTCCGGAATGCTGGGAGACAATCAGCCAAAAACATGAGATCCAAAGAATCACGACCGACACGTTCGACGCCCACCCTCACTTCTGAGGGATGGGCGTTCTTTTGTATGCGCGGAATATCCACATCCTGTATAGTTTCCGCTCTCTTATGCGCTATTCAGCCATCCTCTTCGATATGGACGGAACGCTCCTGGAAACAGGGCCGCTCTGGAGCAAGGCCACGCGGATTGCGCTGGATGCTCATGACATCACGCTTACGGAAGAAGAACAATTCAGCCTCGGAGGAATTCTGCTTGAGCATGTGCTCGGTGCCAAAGGTTTCGACAAAGAAACGGTGGACCGGGTGTACCGCGCGCGTGACGAAGCGCTCATGCCTGTGATGCGTGCGGAGGCCACGTGGCGAGACGGGGCGGAGGAGTGGATCCGTTCGATCACGATCCCCAAGGCTATCGTGACGAGTGCTCATAAAAATATTCTGGATCAACTGGATGCAAAGCTTGGGATCACCAGTATGTTTGACGCGTTTATTATGGCGGATGATGTACTGCCCGATTACAAACCGCACCCGAAAGGGCTGCTACTTGCCTGTACCAAGATGGGTGTTGATCCAAAGGAGTGTATCTACATCGGGGACCAATCGTGTGACTTGGAGGCGGCGGCAAATGCGGGGATGGATAGCATTTTGATTCGCGGGACGCATACGCCGAGAGATCTGACACATACGAGTGTGGTCGACGATATTCATACGTTACAGAAGCTCTTGGCAAATTGAATGGCTCATTTTCACTCGTGTCCCGTAAACCCTGAACCCTGATCGGGTCTTTTCCCTGTGCAACAACGAAAGAGAGCTG
>JAYUSS010000004.1:0-29140 GCA_043755535.1 Candidatus Peregrinibacteria bacterium
AAAACCGTTTCCCGTGCGCTGGCGAGAGCTGCACCCCTGCAAATGGGGCTACTTTAACGGGACAGTAGTGGAAAAGATCACCTACTCTTGCCAAAGGGCAAAAATGTAATGTGGAATATACATTTACGGGTACGTTTGTCAATTGAATGCCCTTCGCTCAGACTGCAGCAGTAATAGTCGTATATGGCAAATTGAGCCAATTTTTGCTATAATAATGAGATGTCTATTGAACAGCCAAACCAAGTCGAAAATGGGCAAAAAGTACCTTCAGGATCAGCTGAACAAGCTCCTGCAACAATTGATCCTGCCGTAATGGCGCAGAAGCGCATCGCGAATGCCAACACTGCTATGGATAACCGGCAAGGTAAAATGGAGCAAGTCTTCTTACTCTCACGTCAATTAACTCCGGAGGAGAAGGTTGAAGAAAAAGCTGAGGAAAAAGCTGCGGACGATTTCAGGACAAGCTACGTCGACACAAAAAAAGTGTTGTATAAGCGAATCCAGCATTATGAAAGATTGTTAACAAGCGAAAAAGAAGCGTGGGATCGTGGAGACAGAACAATCTCCAATACGCAAAGAAACATGATTGGGACAGATCTTTACAAAGAATCCAAAGAAACAGTACGCACTCGGGATGCTTTGAAAAATCTTTATCAGGAGTTGGATGCAATGCTTTTTCAGCCTCACAGAATGGATGATTTGAAAAAAATACGCGTGCAGTTGGGAATTCCTGAACTCCCCCAGTCACTCGTATCCGATACAAATATCTTCAATGAATTGGCTCTGAAAGCGGCAGTGGATAAAGATCCGTCACTATCGGTCAACTGGGACAAAATTCGCGCAGAATTCAAACAGACAGAGCTGATGCTCAGCCAAGCAGAGACCGTACTCCATATTCTCGATACCGGAGTCGGTATCGCAGCGGGATTCGTTCCGTACGGATCGGAGGTGTATCAACTTTCTCGATCACTAACACATGTCGCACAGGGAACGATGACACCTGAAGACGCCGCACGAGACTTCATCGTCGGAGTGCTCGCTTCACATGTCGGTGGCAAAGTTGCCGAAAAGCTTAATGTCGAAAAATTCGTCGGTGCATGGGTAAAGAAAAATACGAAATTTTTCACCAAAGAAATGGCAGAAAAAATTGCAATCGTCGCCGCAAAAACGGCGGCAGGGGCGGGGCGGGGCAGTACGACCGGAGCGACAGAAGGAGCGATGGCCGGAACATATAATGTTTTACGAGGAACGCAGACGGTAGAACAGGCAGTTGATGATACTGTGAATCGTGCACTCATTGGTCTTTTATTTGGAGGTGTAATGGGGGGAGGAATGGAGGGATGGAAGATTCGGGGAGAAAAATTGAATGCGACTCAGAAGGATTTATTGAAAAATATAATCGGTACACTTCCTGATACGCCCGAGGGGCGTATGCAAAGAGTCAAAGCAGCGGAAAATTTGCTTGGAAGAGAGCTGACTGGGGATCAAGGAAAGGGAATATTAGCCGCGCATGACATTCCGATGAACGAAGAACACAGCATTTCACGCAAAGCATATGAGCTTCGAGAGGCAGGATTCACTGAAGAGGCAGATCGCCGCACGCTCATAGAATATTACGTGTGCGGTTCTTCTGCTTCTGCTACACCTGCCGTTCCAAATATGATATCAAACGATGTGACGCAGCAGAAACTCGCACTCAACAAGCAAAGAACTGCAAATTCTCAGGAAATTGCACGGCTGGGATCAAGCGGGTGGAATATTGCGCTTGGACTCAATAGCGGGAAAATCAAAAAACTGGAGGCTGAGAATAAAGTTCTGGGGGATAGAATGTACGCATTGAATAGGATGGCTCCTGCACCGATAGGGCAGCAACCAACAGTTCCGGAACAGCCGAAACAACAGGCTGCAGCCACACGGGCAGCAGAAACTCCAAAATTGAAAGACGTTGATGCTCCTCCATTAAAAAAGAAAATCGTAACTCCAATCGACATTGCGAAATCCAATATGCCAGTAAAACAGAGATGGGAAGACATGCGACAAAGAATCGGAGCGACCGATGTCCCGATGCATCAAGATATTGCAAATGCTCTTACTGAGCTTGGAGATGATTGTCCTGTCATTACACGCGTTCACTTCAATGATGTTGAATCCCGTTCGTACGATTCGAATCGCAATTCGAACACACGGCGTTTCACACATGAATACATGGAACTTGGAAATACAGCAGGCCGGAATTACGTTGTAAAAAACTCAAAGGAAATTTCAGATCATGGACCGGTAATGGATAATTTTTTTCATTATTTCCAAAGAAAAATGGAAAAAATAGCACCGGAATTATCACTATCCAACTCAGACAAAAATCTGAGAAACAATAAGGATGAAATAGTGATACTCAACGATGGCGGAAAAGGTTATGCATCCGGAGATATAAAATTCCTCACATATTCCTTTAAGAGCACTAACTATGTGGATTCCTCCAATTCAAATAGGCCCAGAGCCGATTTTTACATCACCATTCCACTGCCCGAAAAACAGGCGAAGGAACTCTATGTCATGCTGCAGAAGCATCCTGAAAGCGCTAGACAGTTTTTCTTCACAATGCTGAATAAGCCGGATCTAGAGTACAGAGATTACATCATGGATAAACGCCTGCCGACATTCGATAATGGCGGTACCGAGAGCACGTACTTCTGGAATGAACTCGAAGGAGGAAAACCGGAGAAAGTATTGAGCAATGAAGATGCCTCATAAAGCCTACTGATCTCCTATCCTCAACGCAGGTATTTGGGTGACACATCTCAGGGGATAGCGCACTGACCGTTATCCAATACCGGCAAAATCCCCCCCCCAACTCCTCTGACTCTCACCCCATCCCCAACGCCGCATGCGTCCCCGTTCGCATCAGAAGAATGTAATCCTTCTCTTTCTGGAAAAACACTAGCCAGTTCTGCCGGAGATGCACATCCCATGTGCCTTCCATGTCTCCGTGGAGCGGATGTGCTTCGTATTTTGAAGGAAGCGGCCATTCATCGTTCATCAACGTATCGATGAATTGCTCAAGCGGCTCCATATCCCATCCGGCATTGCGCCACTTCTGCACATCCCGCTTAAAGTTCTTGTGGAACTCAAGGCGCATACAACGCGTTCAGAAGCTTTTTTGACGACTTGAACGGGCCGACGATATTTTTGGTATCTTTGGACAGACTCTTCAATTCTTCTTCCAATTCGGGAGGGAGTCCATTGAGTGTCACGAACGATAGAGGAATGGTGCGTCGGTTCACCACGTGCACAAAGAAGAGACGGATCGCCGAACTCATATCGAGTCCATTGGCCTGCATAATTTTCTCCGCCGCATCCTTGAGCACCTTAGGCATGCGGATGTGAATAGATGTATCTGCCATATATCCACATTGTAGCATTTTGTGGATGTAATAGTCAATGGTAGAATCCGTGCGACTTGTTCCCCCTCCACGCCAAGCTATGATGACGTAGTGTTCTCTTCCGGAACATGATCGCCCCCAATCTCCATGCCAAGCGACATCACACAACAGGCGATGGACTATTTAAAAACCCACAAGGCCGATTTTCTTGCTGAATTCACAAAAGCGTATCAGGAATCCAACCCGCAGAAACCACTCTCTCTTTTTCTTGCGGGCTCGCCGGGGGCCGGCAAAACGGAGTATGCGCAATCATTGATTACACTTGATCTACCGCTTTTACATATCAATACCGATGCAGTGCGTGCATGGCTTCCTATGTACACAGGATCCAATTCCGACCTACTCCAACAGGCTTCTTCTCGTGGCGTTGATTTTCTTTTTGCACATGCGCTGAAGGAAAATATGTCTCTCCTCCTTGATTCCACTTTCACTCCGTACACAATCGCACTGCAGAATATCGAACGATCGCTCAAAAGAAAAAGACGTGTACAAATCCATTATATCTACCAAGATCCACTTGTTGCTTGGCAATTCGTACAAAAGCGAGAATTGGTTGAAGGAAGATTTGTGCCTAAAGAAGCATTTATACAGAAATTTTTTGAAGCCTATGACAATATTCGAACGATCAAGAAAAAATTCGGTGACAGTATTGAGCTCACGGTTGTCGTGAAAGATTACCAATCGGATGAAAAGCAGTTTTATTTGTTTGTTTCTTCGCTGGAAAACATCATCCATATTCCATATACTCAGCATGAGCTTCGCTCATTACTCTCATGAAATCTCTCGATATTCTCACAGCACCGGCATCGGAACGTCATAGCTTTATGATGAAAGTCATCGACCGTGCCAATAAAATGCAGGCGGCAACAGTGCGGAAAGCGGACAGGATCGAAAAGAAGAGGAAAGTGAAAAAGACAGGCGTGAAACACAAAACCCGTTGAATTCACTCCACCTCCGGCAACCCCTCCGCCACATCCGGGCACGAGATTCTATCCCAAATTGCATAGAAAAATAGACCGATTTATGCTATAATTCTTACGAACATTCACATCCATTACCCATTACGTTATGCACTTTTCACGCCTTCGCATTGAACAGGAGTCCCGCATGTGTTTTGTAGGACCCGAAGGTTTTAAACCTAAAGATAAAAAAGATAAGCCAATTAACGCGACTATCGGTAAAAATCCGGAGCGCGAAGCATCGAATAGTAAGACTCCGGAGGCAAATCTAGCACTGAATAAAGGTCGGGAAAGAATAACAGAGGCAGCGAAGAAACAAGAAGATCTTCTGAAAGCCAAAACAAAAATAGCAAATGACATCGAAGCCTTACAGGCTAAAGAGGGAAAGCCTGATTCGGGTACACCCGCCGAAGAGAAAAAGGGGCCTGACAACGTCCCAGATTATGGCTGGCCTCCCTACGCAGAAAATCCTAATGGATCGGGTAGAACTGAAACACCCTCAACGGGAAAAGAAGGAGATATCACCCCATCTTCTGTACCTTCACCTACTAACATAAACCCCAAAAATGGCATTCAATCTGTCGACTCAACCATATCAAGCGCTCGCATGGATCCGACCCAAGTGCTGCCTGACAGCTCCAAAGTCTCCACGGAAACATTTGATCTGGCGGATCACCAAAAATTGTTCACCCTCATGAACCGCGTATTCGGCATAAAAAAGGGATTGGGACCGAATCCTTTGGTAAAAAAGGGAGAAGATCCGAAGCCACGGTCGACATATTACGAACTCACCCAACATGGAATTTGGTTGTCGCAAAAGGGCTATGATCTCTTTGTAACAAAGGACAAGAATAAAAGAGGTGGTCTGCTTGACACCGTCATTCTGAAGCAGAATACCATTCAAAATCCTCAAGCAATGTATGCGAAAGTCGCAGATTTTGCAGATAATGGTCGAAATGATAGGCTGGAACTTAGAAAACAGCTTCGTTAAATTCATAACCGCTCACTACCGAAAACTTCCCCGCCACAGTGCGGGGATTTTATTATATAAGCCAGCTCTTACTCCAGCGTCGGATCGGCAAAGCAGAACGCACATCAAGAATGGCAGTCATACGATAAATCCTATGCTTCTTTTTCTTCTCTTCAAGAGGCGGCATCAGTCCTTCTTCTCCTCTTTCTTAGCTACAGGCTTCTCGACCAAGTTCCCGTGCTTCACCTGATCCGCAGAGACTTCGGTCACTTGCACAGTCGATGGGTCGATTTTTGCAGCCTCGGCGAGTTCGGCATCGCTGCCGCCTTTTACTGGCATCAACTTTGCGAGTGCCTTGAATGTGGCCTGAGCGTTCACAAGAGTGTTTGTAGTACCGAAACGCTTACTAAGAACGTTACGAACACCGGCGTGGTCGAAGATGACGCGCAGCGCTCCACCGGCGATGATGCCTGTTCCTTCGGACGCGGGGATTAGACGCAGCTTGGCAGCCTTGAACTTGATATCGACTTCGTGAGGGATGGTACCTTTTTTGAGGGGAACGATGATCATGTTGCGCTTTGCAGCTTTCGTCGCTTTTTGGACTGCAACCTGCACTTCGTTCGCCTTACCCGTTCCGAGGCCTACCTTTCCTTTTTTGTTACCGACCACTACCACAGCGCGAAAGCGCATGCGGCGTCCTCCTTTTACCACGCGTGTCACGCGATCGAGGGACAGAGTTGTTTCGGCAAATTCGGATGGCGGCTTTTGGCCACGGTCGTTGCGACGATCATTACCACGACCACCACGACCTCCGCGTTCACCACCACCTGTGCCGCCGGCCTGAGGGCCGCTACGCTGAGGGCCTCTCGGTCTGTTGTTCGCCGATGGGGAGGTTGGAGCTGGCATAAGAGAGGAATATCAACGCGCCCATTCCTGGGCGCAGGGGTTAAAACTGAAGTCCACCTTCGCGGGCGGCGTCGGCGAGCGCTTTGATGCGCCCGTGGTAAGCAAATCCGTTACGGTCGAAGATGGCGGTTACTAGACCTGCTTCTTTTGCTTTCTTGGCGAGGAGCTCTCCAACTTTCTTTGCACCCTCCATATTCATCTTGGCCTTTGCTTCGCGGCTTGTGGCACCGCAGAGCGTTTTACCTGCAGCATCGTCGATCAGCTGAGCAGAAATAGCCGTGAGTGAACGGTAGACCGACAAGCGTGGGCGAGCCGCGCTACCCGTGACACGGGCGCGGATGCGAACCTTCTTACGGAGCCGGCGCTGGAGCTTTTGAATATTCATGAGAGATAATTAGGCGGACTTGGCGGCGGTCTTACCCACCTTGCGGCGGACAAGCTCGTCGGTGTAACGGATACCCTTACCCTTATAGGGTTCCGGTGGGCGAAGTTCGCGGATCTGTGCGGCGGTCTGTCCGACCAATTGCTTGTCCGCTCCTTTGATTGTAATCAAGTTCTTGTTCTTCTCATCTTGGACTACTTCGATATCAGCCGGGATAGAGAAGTCGATGGTGTGGCTGTAACCGAGGCTCAGCTGGAGAATCTTTCCTTTGAGTACAGCCTTGTACCCCACTCCGATGATCTCGAGCTTGCGTGCGTAGCCATCGTGTACACCTGTAACCATGTTTGCCAGCAGTGCGCGTGTCAGACCGTGACGTGCCTTGGAAGCCTTGGTGTCATCGATGCGCTTAACCGTTGCGACGCCTCCGTCGATCTCGATGGAAACTTCTGGCAGGAGTACATAGCTGAGCTCTCCTTTGGAACCCTTCACCTTAAGCACACCTGACGCTACCTCGACGGTAACGCCGGATGGGATGGCCACTGTTTTATTTCCGATTCGTGACATGGGGATGGGTGATAGATAGAGGAGAGACGTTCGCGTCGAACGTCTTTACATGAGGCTAGGCGATAGTACAGAGCAGCTCTCCGCCCATTTTCTTCTGGCGTGCTTCGGTGTCCGTCATCAGGCCATTGCTGGTCGTGAGGATGCCTTGACCGTAACCGCGCAGCACAGGTCGGAGGTCCTGCACACCGACATAGAGGCGGCGGCCGGGCGTGCTTTTACGCTGGAGTGTTAGGGTCTTGCCTGGAAGGAACGTGATTTCGAGGACGAATTTAGGAGCATCTCCGATGACTTCCACTTTCTGGAGCCAACCCTCGCGAACCATCAGGTCGCAGAGTTCCTTCTTGATCCGCGACATAGGTGCTTTGCAGCTGTGCTTTCGTGCAGCCTGGGCATTGCGGATGCGGGTCAGAAGGTCGCCGATGGGATCGTTGATCTGAGACATTAGAGGTAGGAGGATTAAGAGGATGGGTAGAGACGTCCGACGCGGACGTCTGATACATGAAGGTTACCAGGATGACTTTGTAATGCCCGGGATATCTCCGTTGGAGGCCAGTTCCCGGAAGCAGATGCGGCAGACTCCAAAGAATCTCATGAACCCGTGGCGGCGTCCGCAGAGCGTGCAACGGTTGTACACACGCGTGGGGAACAGCGGCTTTTTACCCGCGGCCTTTGCCTCGAGGAAGTTCTCGAGTTTTCGTTTCTGGCTGATGACGATAGATTTGCGGGCCATGGGCTGGGGGATTCTTGCGAAGGGAGGGGTAAAGGTCAAGGCTAGAGACGCGCGGCGCGCGCGTCTGTACAAGGTCAGGAAAGGTCGGATTTCTTGTCGCCCTTGATAGGCATTCCGATCTGCTTGAGGAGCGCTTTGCCTTCCTCGTCGTTCTTAGCGGTTGTCGTAATCTGAATCTGAAGGCCGAATGTCTTCTGAAGATCAGCGGATGGGACTTCGGGGAAGACCGTCTGATCCGTGAGGCCGATCGCGTAGTTACCGTGGCCATCAAGCTTACCGGGGAGCCCACGGAAGTCTCGGATACGGGGGAGGACGTAGCTCACCAGACGATCCACGAACTCTTCCATCTTGCGCCCACGAAGCGTGACCATGGCGCCGACAATCTGTCCCTCGCGGATTTTAAAGTTGGAAATAGCTTTGCGGCTGGGGCGCAGCACCGGCTTTTGTCCGGTAATGAGCCTGAGACACTCAACGACGTACTCCTGCATTTCTTTTCCTTCCATCTTGGCGCGGTTGATACCCACGTTCACGATCACCTTCTCCAGGCGTGGTAACGCATGGACATTTTTGATCTTCAGCTCTTCTTTGAGAGCAGTGCGCACCGGTCCGCGGAGCCGTTCATGGAGGGTTGTGTAAGACATTAGTGTAGTAGAGAGATGGGGGGAGCGAGAGACGTTCGCGTCGAACGTCTGTACTTATCCGCCTTGTGCGCGGTGTGCGGTCTGAATGACGTTTGGAGTGGAGTCTGCACCGGCTGCTCCTCCTTCTGCGTTTCCACCCTTCCCACCACGCTTCCAGAAGGAAGACTTTGCGGGCATGGATGTCTTGTCTGCTTTTTTCTCATCACCGCTGCGGCCAGGAGTAGCCGCGTCTGATTTACTCTTTGAATCTTTGGCAGCTTTGGTTACGGCCTTCGCGATCACTTCGCCGCTTGCCTTGGCAATGCGTGTCTTCTTGCCCGTCTTTTCATCGACCTTATAGCCGATGCGTGTGGGCTTCTTGGTCTTAGGGTCAAGAATCTGGACATTGGAGACGTGAATGCTTGCTTCGTAGCTGATGCGCTGACCGGGGCCTTGGGCCGTCTTCTTGATATGGCGGATGCGCATGTTGATGCCTTCCACGACGACGCGGTTTTTCTCTTCGAGTACGCGCAGTATCGTCCCCTGCTTACCCTTGTCCTTGCCGGTGTTAATAACGACGGTATCGCCGGTATGGATCTTCATAGTACGTCTGGGGCCTGGGAAATAATTTTCTGATAACCCTTCGCGCGCAGTTCTCTGGCAACCGGTCCGAAGACACGAGTCCCTTTGGGCACACCATCTTTTTGGATGATGACGCAGGCGTTATCGTCGAAGCGAATGGTGGAGCCGTCCTTGCGGTGCGTATCGGAACACGTGCGAACAATGACGGCGCGCTCTACGGATTTCTTCTTTACCGTTCCGCGTGGGGCTGCATCTTTGATGGATACGACGACGATGTCACCGATACGCGCGTAGCGGCGGCGTGTACCACCGAGAACGCGGATGCACATAGCCATCTTCGCTCCCGTATTGTCTGCCACTGTAAGGTAGGTTTGCTGCTGGATCATTTGGGAGAGGAATCAGAGGATTCAGAAGATGCAGAAGAATCAGAAGAAGATGGGGGTGCGACTTTCTCGCGGTTGATTGCTTTGTCGAGACCCGCCTCCTCGCTCATCTCGCTCACACGGGGTACGCGCTTGATGACTTCTTTCACTTTGAAGTGCTTTCGCTTGGAGAGTGGACGACACTCTTCGATGATCACCAAGTCGCCAACGGCGAGATCGGTGACACCCTTTGTGTCTGCCAGGAACTTTTTGCTCTGGCGGTAGCTCTTTTTATAGAGGGGGTGACGCACAGACATGTGCACGATCACGGTAACCGTGTCCTGCATCTTTGCCGATGTGATGGTGCCTTGCTTGGTAAGCATTAGTTATTGGGGGCGGGAACTCTAGGGGTTTTTTCTTTCTTCTTCAACTCCGTCGTTGCTGGACCCTGATTCAGGATTGTTAACTGGCGAGCAAGCTGCCTTTTAGCCCGATTAAACTCAGCTGTGTCCTTTTGTGAGCGTAGAGCCACACCGATACGCATTTTAGCGACGGCATTCCTCTGCTGCGTCACTTCCTTCTGAAGATCAGCAGGAGTCATGGCGCGAAGCTCTTTGGCGGTGGAAGCGTGCTTAGGCATGGGATTTAAGAGGCAACGTGAGTAAGGGAGACGACAATCTTGGTCTTAAGGGGGAGCTTGTGGCTGGCCAAGCGGAGAGCCTCGCGGGCTTTCTCGTGTGGCAGGCCATCCATTTCAAACACCATCGTGCCTCGGTTGATGGTCTGTCCGTAGTATTCGAGTGATCCTTTTCCGGCTCCCATCGGTACTTCGGCTGCCTTCTTGGTAACCGGCGTGTGAGGGAAGACGCGGATCCAGATTTTGCCGCCGCGCTGGACGGAGTGAGCCATGGCCTTGCGGGCCGCTTCGATCTGGCGTGCGTTGATCTCCCCGCTTTCCATCACCTTGAGTCCGATGGAACCGAATGCCAGGAGTGCGCCTCTGCTCGCCTTTCCGCGCACGGCACCGCGGTTGCGGTGGTGCTTACGGTACTTCAGCTTTTTTGGCTCGAGCATCGACATGATTCTGGGGGGTTAGGCTTTGGGGGCGATAAGAGATGCGGACTGCACCTGTTGAACGTTCTTGAACACCATTCCTTTAAAGACGTGCACCTGCACACCGATGGTTCCAAACTTGGTGACGGCGTGAGCACGAGCGAACTGAATGTCCGCGCGGAGAGTCTGCAAAGGAACTCTGCCTTCTTTGAAAAGGTCGGAGCGAGCGATTTCCGCGCCATTCAAGCGACCGGAAACCTTGATCTTGACCCCTTGTGCACCTGCCTGCATCGCCTTTTCCATCGCCATCTTACAAGCTCGGCGATACGGCATGCGACGCTGGATCTGACCTTGGATGCTTTCTGCGATGTTATAGGCGTCTGCATCCGGGTTACGCATTTCCTGGATATCCACCTCGAATGGGGTGTGGAACTGCATTTCGAGATCCTTCTTGAGTTCTTCGATCGCCGCACCCTGCTTACCGATAATGATACCGGGCTTACTGCTGATGATCGTGACTTTGACGCGCTTACCGCGCTCGATCTGCAATTCGCTGATTCCCGCTTCTTTCAAACGCTTCATGATATGACGCTTAATGAACTGATCCTGAAGAAACAGGTCGCGGAACTTTAGACCGCGGGCAAACCATGTGGATGCCCACGTGTGCGTGATGCCGATTCGGAAGCCGTTGGGATTAACTCTCTGACCCATAATTTAAGAGGAAGCAGAGGAATCGGAGGATCCAGAGGACTCAGACGATTCAGAGGATCCAGAGGAAGCTTTTGAGGTATCTTCGGAAGAGGGGCTCTTTTTTACCTGAGAAGTGACTGTTTGGGAAGCAATTTTTGAAGTTCCGCTCTTCTGAGTCGTCTGAGTCTTCTGCTTCTTCTGAGTCTTCTCTTCGGTTGTATCAGCAATCCCCAGTGCAATATCAATATGACTGAGGAACTTGGTCATTGCGCGGATGCGACCGCGAGCCATCGGGACCCCGCGTGGGTAACCCATGGACTGGTTGACGATGATCGTCTTGATGACGAGATCGGTTGGGTGCTGCTTATCGTTGTGGCGTGCGTTAGCGACTGCAGACTTGAGCAACTTCTCGATGAGACGTGCGCTCTTCTTGTGCGTGCGGGAGAGTAGGAGCATGGCTTCGCTCACGGACATGCCGCGGACCATCTTGGCGACGATGTTCGCTTTCTTGGGGGCGATGCGGGCGGAGCGGAGATACGCTTTCATGGGTAGAGGAGGTAGAGACGCCCCGGCGGGACGTCTGTACGATTATTTAGAGGTAGAAGTGCCGGATGCACCGACTGTTGTAGCGGCCTTGCCGCCGTGACCCTTGAATTTGGTCGTCCAGGAGAATTCACCGAGTTTGTGTCCCACCATCTGTTCTGTGACGTACACCGCAGGGAACTCTTTTCCGTTATGGACTGCGAAGGTAAAGCCGACGAACTCCGGTGGGATATCGCAGTCGCGAGCCCACGTCTTGATGATTTTCTTTTCCCCACGTTCGATCATGGCCATGACCTTCTTCATGAGCTTCTCGTTGATGTACGGGCCTTTGCTGAGTGAGCGTGACATGGGTGGTTAGGAGATGAGAGATGGGGTGAGTGACGGGAGGGGGAGAGAGACGAGATGCGAGAGACGTTCGCGTCGAACGTCTTTACTACTTCTTTTTATTTTTCTTGACGCGGCGGCGGATGATGAGGTCGTTGCTGCGGCGCTTGCGCTTGCGGGTTTTGACACCGAGCGCCTTCTTACCCCAAGGGGTCTTCGGAGCCTTGAGACCGATTGGCACGTGACCTTCACCACCTCCATGCGGGTGATCGACCGCGTTCATGGAGCTACCAAGCACTTGTGGACGGTTACCCATCCAACGAATGCGTCCGGCTTTTCCGATGGTAATAAGGTTGTGCTCGGGGTTACTCACAATTCCGATCGAGGCAGAGCACTCTTTGCGGACACGGCGCATTTCGGAACTTGGGAGCTGCACGATGGCGAAGTCTCCGTCGATACCGACGAGTGTGGCGGAAGTTCCTGCGCTGCGGACGATCTTTCCTCCGCGTCCTGCATCAAGCTCGATGTTAAAGATCTTGTATCCTACGGGGATATACTGCATCTGCATGCGGTTACCCGTCTTTACCTTCGTGCGCTCCCCTGCCACAACCTGGTCACCAATGCTCAAGTTCTGCGGTGCAAGCATGTAGCGCTTCTCGCCATCTTCGTACTGGAGCAGAGCGATACGAGCGGTGCGGTTTGGATCGTATTCGAGGGCGACAACCTTTGCCGGGATGTTCAACTTGTCGATCTGGCGGAAGTCGATGTCGCGCCACAACTTCTTGTGACCACCTCCACGGTGACGAATGGCAATGCGTCCGGCGCTGTCTCGGCCAGAGATGCGCTGCTTACCGCGGCTGAGGGATTTCTCGGGGCGCTTCTTCGTCAGCTCCGAGAAGTCCGCGATCGTCATTTGACGTCGTCCGGGTGTCGTTGGTTTAAGCTTCTTGATAGGCATGATACGTAATGGTGGCTGAGGAGGATGGATAGACGAGAGACGTTCGCGTCGAACGTCTTTACACCGATGGTCGTTAGGAGGTTTTAAAGTTAGCGAGGTCCAGAGGCTTTGATTTCTCAGAGAGGGTGATAACCGCTTTCTTGCTGCGATGGCGGCGGGTGAAGATCTTTCCGGCCCCCAGTGAGCGAGCCTTGGGGCGAACGCGCATGACGCGGACGCTGATGGGCTCAACACCGAAGTACTCCATTAGTGCCTTCGCAATATCAACTTTTGTAGCAGCCGGGTCGACCTGAACCGTATAGATACGGTCGGCCTTCTGACGCTCGGTCTTCTCGGTGACGGGGTTGCCGGTGATAACGCGGGAGAGGTCCATGACGGAGGGGATAGACGGTATAGAGGGTATAGAGGACTAAGAGGATTTTTTTGCGGAAGTTTTCTTTGCAGAGACGATCTTGGTCTTCTTTTTTGTCTTTACCTCTTTCCCTTCTTTGCCTTCTTTCCCCTCTCTCACCTTCTTCTCTGTCTTCTTTCCAAACACCGTATTAGCCTGCTCGACGGCGTCTCCGACGAAAATCAGGTGACGTGCGTTGAGGATATCTTCGACGTTGAGGTAGGCAGCCTGCACAGTTTTGACGCGCTCGATGTTGCGAGCGGACAGCTGCACGGATTTGTGTGCGCCCGGTGTCACCACCAAAATGCGGCGCCCAAGCTCGACCGGCATCTTTTTAAGAAGATCCGTCATTGTCTTCGTTTTAATGGCTTCCGGGTAGTTTTCGAGACCCATGATTGCCTTCTTTTCAGCTTGAACGGTGAGCGCAGAACGAAGAGCGGCGTGGCGCATCTTCTGGGGCATATCCTTTGTGTAATTCTTGTTGTTGCGAGGTCCGAAGATCTTTCCACCTCCGCGCATCAATGGGTTTCTGATGTTACCGTGGCGCGCTCCACCTGTGTGCTTCTGAGCAACGATCTTGCGTGTGGAACCCGAAACCTCACCGCGCGTCTTTACGTGTGCAGTTGAACCCTGGCGGCGGTTAGCCTGCTGGAGCACAAGTGCCTGGTGCATGAGTCCCCAGTTAACAGGAGCGTTGAACAATGCCTCTGGAAGATCCAGAGTCTTGACCTTGGAGCCGGCGGCGGAATACACATCGATTTGCATGATTCAGAAGAAGGTTAGCCGCGGCCATTCTTGGCCGCAGCATAGAATGTTAGGATTCTAAAGTAAGAATGATATGGGTACCTACAGGCCCTGGAACGGGTCCTTTGACTGCAACAATGTTCTTAGCAGAGTCATTCACCACAACGGCGCGGTGCTTGAGGGTCATTTTGTCGGTTCCCATGTGACCGGCCATTTTGTGGCCGCGGAAGATTTTACCCGGGTCCGTTCTCATACCGATCGACCCTGGCTCGCGCTTAAAGTGCGATCCGTGGCTGCGCGGTCCTCCATGGAAGTTGTGGCGGCGCATGACTCCTTGGAATCCTTTTCCCTTCGAGATTCCTTCCACAGTCACCATGCTTTCGGTCGGCAGAACGTCAGCCGTCACCATCTTTCCCATTTCAAACCCATCGAGTGAATCGACTTTGAATTCCTTCTGAACGCTGTAGTGCATATTCTTCTTCCCCTTGCGGCTAGTCCATTCCTTGGCACCGATGCCGAGCACAACCGCGTCATATCCGTCCTTATTCTTGTTTTTCATGCGGACGACGACGTTTGGCTCAATTTCCAAATACGTCACTGCGACCGCTTCCCCGGTGGGGAGAAACGCGCGCGACATACCGACTTTTTTGGCGATGACACCGATCATAATAAGGAGGGTCCTTCGACCCGCCTTCGCTCTTCGGAGCTACGGACGGGCAGGCAGGCTGTAGGATGAAAGCCTTAGAAAAGGCGTATAGTGGCTAAAAACTAGCTCGCCCGGCAGTCCCAGAGGTTCATCTGGTTCGCTTGTTTCCCAAGGGAAAGGCGAACTGGAACCATAGGAGGTCGAGAAACGTGGAATCTCGACAATTCGAGCGAAGTAGCGGGAGTTTAGGAAGGTTTTACCTCGGTGTCAAAGGGAAATATTACCAAGAAACACTGTTTTAAAGGGGCAATAATTGCATAAACAAGCTATTTAATGTATAATATACATATATTTCCTCTATAGAAATTGGCAAAAGAGGCGGCTTGGCTGAGCTTCTGGATACGTAATTTCATTAAAAAAACATGAATACCGAACAACATACACTTTCTGAATCGCCAGAAAGCACAGGTGCAAAACCTGTGGCACACCCTCCTGATGTAAAATCTGAGAAAGAGAGCACCCTCGCAGAGAAACGACTATTTCTCCGCGCATCCAGTACGGCAATAACGAAGAAACCGTCCTCCGATGAAAAAATTGATCCAGACCAGCCTTTTAAGCTTTTAGAATCACAAATGCTAGAGGGAGTGCATGGTTTACCCGAACGACTCGCTACAAAACTCGGCACAATTGACCCGGCGCCTTTCTTGCTACGCGCTGAAGAGTTGCGAACTGCAATTGAAGATGAAAAAAATCTTGAAGCCCGTGCTTTATTGCAGCAACAACTTATTTTCCAATATATCTCCATCATCAGCCGCGTACAAAATGGAGGAGATAAAGGATTCACTCCTGCCGTTGCAGAAGATGTGCAAGGTTTAGATTGCTCTCTTTCTGCTTGGTGTCTAAAGGAAAAATTGCAGGATGTCCCGGGACTCGAGTGCAAATTCGGCAATCCGATCCGACATGTCGTAAACATCATCACGCTTGCTGACGGACGCACAATGTACGTCGATGCCCAAAATGGATTTATGTCCGCAATTGAATGGAAAGAAGTAAAAGATGATCAATTCCCAGAGACCGCCTACCCGATTTACGAAGTTGATGAAACAAAAACCGAACGGATAAGCGGCAATTTGCCGGATGGGAGCACAACTCTTATGACCCGATCAGATGGTTGTGATTACACACCTCAACACTTCGGTGTGAGCGATGACGGACTTCTTCTTACTTTAGGTAATTTGCATATGTTCCTCCTCCCGACTGCACCGACTTTCCCGACTGAGACGGCAAAGCTTTTCAGAAAAGAACTCGGCATTCCTTTACCAAGCAGGGGACTCGAATCTGCATTCCAAGAGGCTTGTCCAAAAGCCTATGCACGATCCCAAACTGAGCCTACTTGTGATGACGACGCTGAAATATTTTTTCGTGAGGAACTACAAAGAAACCATCCGACATTCGGACAGGAAGCTGATCAGTATTCGCGAATATGTCATGAAAAATGGGAAGAGTACAATCAGGTCATTATGCCGTCTCTCGGTGGTGGTAACACTATCTATGACACAAAATTCGACGAGTTAGCGACTGCACACCATGACAAATGGAAAGCAGAAGAAGTGAGGAAAGGTCTCCTCAACAAATAAACAAATAAGGCCTCTTTCGAAGCCTTATTACCATTTTATATATTATGATTTTTAGTCCTCGAGCAACTCGTCCAGCATCTCACGAAACGTTTCAATGGGATACGCACCAAAAATCGTATCAACCGTCGCACCTCCGTCACTCAGAATAAAGAAAGCAGGGGTGCCCTCTACCCCGGCTTTACTCGCCGCGGCCATATCGGCTGCGACTTCGTCGGCGGTGTCTTTGGTATCCATACACTTCGTAAATGCTTTTTGATCCAATCCTTTAATAGAACCGGCAACGGACCAGATGAGCTTGTCATCGAGTGACTGGTCGTCGTTCTGGGCCTGGTTAAGACCGTTCACCATTTTCCAACCGAGGTCTTTGCTCTGCAGTGCGCTGCATTCCACTGCCAGTGCGCTGCTATAGGCATACTCATGGAAGCTGAGCGGATAGTGACGAAGCACATACCGTACATGGCCTGTTTCGATGTATTCTTTAATGATATCGGGCATCGTCTCCATTGCATGCCTTAAACAGAACGGACATTGCATGTCGGTGAACTGCACGATGGTAATAGGTGCAGACTGGCTCCCGAGTGTCAGTCCCCTGTTACCAAGGACACTCACTTGCTGCTTGGGTACGGGGCGACCATACGGCTTATTGTCGTTCTGCACAGATTGACCTTGCTGAATAGCACGACGCGATGGACGAGTTGGACGCAGAGGCTCTTCATCGAAGTCTACATCAGGAATAGTTTCAAACGCGTCATCGGACGGTAGCTCATCATCTTCATCATCACCCCAATCATCCCCTTCTAGATCAAATGGATTCTCGGCTGCAGGGAAAATATCGGATGGATCGATATCGCTCATGTGATTCATCAGCGCATCAAACGAGATCGTGTCTGCAGGCGCGCTCAAGGTAAATGGGGTCCGCATACGCTCGGTCTTGATGCTTCCTTTAAACTGAGAGTTGCGATCGAAGGCATCCGCCGTCCCTGCGATAGTGATTTGTGAGACTTGGACTTTGTCTTTGTAATCGGTATCAATTTTGATCTCCATCGATGGGAACGGCACATCGGCACCGTTTTTAACCGTGAGGACATAACTGTTGCCATACGCATACGGAACACGCGTCATGGTGTAGAGGTCATCTGCTTCGGATGGGTCCCCTGTCTGGTTGATGATCTCCTGGATCGCATCGATCATTTCCTCTTCGGCCGGGAATGCGATCCACTTTTTGGTGAGGAATCGAATGGAGCCGAGCATCACGTCATCTTCGAATGTTCCTTCCATGCTATCGAGCTTTGCGTAAAAGCGACCATGGAGAACCATCACGGATCCTTTAACACGTCCTTTCATATGATGAACCGTATCTTCCATATCAATCGTCATCTGCGCACTCACTTTGGCATCAGCCACGTTTACCCCTTGCATGGCACCGTTCATCCACGCAGACATATACGTGGTACCGCTATTCCCATGCACTTCGGCCTTAAATGTTTTTGCAGAAGAATCGAAACGAACCGCTTGCAGCAGCGCACCCGGCGTCTCGTAGACCGCAAAGGCGGAGAGTGGTTGGGCGATGAGTGCGAGGGTGGCGAGAGATGAGAGAATGCGACGCATAGAGAAGGAAGAAGAAAACAACCCACACACGCTAATGGCAGATTGAGGATGATCCAAGGATTCGATGTTGCGGAAAGCGACGCGATGAAGTCTTGAGAACGCAAGTCTAGAGTCTTGAGATTTTTTAATCTTTCTGATGACTCACCACTCAAGACTCACGACTTTCCCGTGAGAGTGACAATGAACACCAACCCGCGCTAGAATTCATCTGTGGACCCCATCCGACATGCCAAGGCAGAAACTATCCGCAAAGCGGGTGGCCAACCGTATGCCGCAAATTTTGAACGTACGCATGCATTGGAAGATTCAAAACTCGAAAAGGATGGATCGAATGTGAAGATCGCGGGGCGCGTGGTTCTTGTGCGTGACATGGGGAAAGTGACGTTTGCCACACTCCAAGACCATAGTGGCAGAATGCAGATCGCTTTAAAGGACGATGTGATCGGCGAAGCGGCTCACAAAGAATTTTTGTCGCTTGTGGACCTGGGAGACTTTATTGGTGTGACAGGAGAAAAGTTTCTGACGCAGCGAGGGGAACCTACGGTGATGGTAAAGGAGTGGATAATGCTCACAAAAACACTGCGTCAACCACCGGAAAAATGGCACGGTGTGAGTGACCAGGAAACTGCGTGGAGACAACGATACCTGGATACGATGAGTAATCGTGAAACATTTGAACGGTTTATGTTCCGGAGCCAGTTTGTAAAATTCCTCCGCGAGTTTTACTGGGAGAATGGATTTACCGAGGTGGAAACACCGGTACTCGTGAATGCAGCCAGCGGCGCGCTCGCAACTCCGTTCAAGACACACCACAACGCCTACGACCTCGACATGTACCTGCGTATCGCCCCTGAAACATTCCTCAAAGAGTGTCTGGTCGGAGGGTTTGATCGGGTGTTTGAAATCGCCAGAGTGTTTCGCAACGAAGGACTGGACCCCAGCCACCTGCAAGACTTTACAATGGTCGAGCACTACGCATCGTATTGGGACTACGTAAAAAACATGGAGTTCGCCGAAAAAATGCTTTCCAATGTGCTGATGAAACTTCTTGGCACAATGAAAGTTAAAATCCCCGATCGTGATGGAAACACTGTCGAGGTGGACTTCACCCCACCGTGGCCAAGGCTGACGCTGCGCGCTGCAATTCTTAATGCATGCGGCATTGATTTCGATTTGCATAATTCGGCTTCAGCCCTAAGGGAAGACATAAAATCGAAGGGTATTCGGCTCGATGTCGCCGTCGATCAACTCGGCCGCGGCAACCTGATCGATCAGCTCTATAAGAAGGTGAGCCGCCCGAGCATTTTGCAGCCTACCTTCATCATGAATCATCCGTTGGATCTGTCCCCTCTTGCGCGCAAAAATGACGACAACCCGATGATCACCGACCGTTTCCAGTTAGTTGTGAGCGGATGGGAAATCGTGAATGCGTACAGTGAGCTGGTAGATCCTGTGGATCAAGCGCAGCGTTTTGAAGAGCAGGCGAAAGCGAATGCGCAGGGTGACAGTGATGCACACCGCAAAGACGACGAGTTCGTGACCGCACTCGAATATGGATGCCCTCCATGTTCCGGCTTTGGAATGGGGATTGATCGCATTGTGGCGCTGCTGACGAATCAGATGAATTTGAGGGATGTGGTGTTGTTTCCGTTGATGAAACCGGAGGAGAAGAACCAGATGACTCAGAAGACTCAGACGATCCAGAAGAAACATTCCTCTGAGTCATCTGGATCCTCTGGAGCCTCTGGATCCCCCCCAAAAGACCTTCCTCCTCCACCCAGCTCAATGCTGCTCGAACATGCATCCTACGGCCACCTCCTCCCCGCTGCCCATTCTTTGATCGAAGCCCATGCGGATCAGACAAGACCGCATCTGATCGCAACAGGCGCCGCAATGGAAGCGCTCGCGATAAAATTTGGTGGTGACGCGCAGACGTGGAAAGTCGCGGGCATGCTCCATGACCTCGATTGGGATCAGTTGGATAAAGATGCCGAGAAGCACTGTGGTGACACGTTGGAACACTTGCTCTCAACCATTAAAGCCCCGGCTGAACTCTTGGCTGACATCCGCGCTCATTACGCACACAAGTACGGGGCGGATTACCCGCTGGATACGATGCTGCGTAAGTGCTTGTACTGCGTCGATGAGCTGACAGGCTTTATTATCGCCGTCACCAAAGTGCGTCCCAGCAAGAAGATCGCCGACGTGGAAGTGAACAGCGTGACGAAGAAGTTGAAAGATAAAGGATTCGCTGCTCAAGTTGATCGGAGCCAGATCAACCGTTGCGAGGAGTTATTGGGGATTTCGTTGGAGGAATTCGTGGGAATTACGCTGGAGGCGATGAAAGCTGTAGCCGGAGATCTCGGTTTATAGAGGCGACTCGTCTCGGCCCTTCGGCTCGGCTCAGGATAAACTCCGTCCACAGACGAAGCCGGATGAAACCGATCGGTGACCAGCTTGGTTTATAAAGAAGGTATGTATTGAGGAAATCGCGCATGAGCGATATCCTGCTCCTCCTATGCACCGCTTCTGGGATACGATCATCGGGCCTGCGTTCGAGATTCTGCAACCGCGTATGATCGTGGAAGTGGGCATTGATGAAGGACTGCAGACATCCCGTATTCTGGAATATTGTACAAAGACCGGCGCCATACTCCATGCCATCGACCCATCACCGCGAATCGAACCGGAGGAATGGGTCCGGATGCATCACCAGTCGCTTATTTTCCACCGCGATCTGAGCCTCAATGTTCTGGGGAGGCTGCACGACATCGATGCAGTGCTGATTGACGGCGATCATAACTGGTACACCGTCTATCACGAATTGATCCTTCTCCAAAAACAGGCGCTAAGTGACCGTCACTTCCCCGCCGTTTTTTTGCATGACACGGGTTGGCCCTATGCCCGGCGCGATTTATATTACGATCCGGAACGTATTCCCGAAGCGCACCGCAAAGCATACGCACGCAAAGGGATGGAGCGGGATACCGGGATGCTCTCGGATTCGGACGGGTTCAATCCCATGCTTTTCAACGCCGTCGAGGAGAATGCACTGCAGAATGGGGTCCTGACTGCCGTCGAAGATTTTTTGAAACAGAGTGCGTTGCGCCTGCGTTTTGTAAACGTACCGGGCTTGCACGGACTCGGCATTCTTATTCCAGAGGAAATTCTGCAGAACCGTCCCATGCTTTCCGTGTTTCTGGATGGACTGGAAACAGGCACGGCGATGCAGCGGCATATCGACGTCATCGAGCGAGAGCGGACGGATCTTGTCGTATCCGTCAGAATCGGAGAAAAACATGAACGGGAAAAAATCAATGTGCAGCAACGAATGGCATCGATCTCAGCTGATCTGCAACATCTGCGCCGCAGCCGCAGCTGGCGCTGGACATCGCCTATCCGTTTGTCGGAATGGATGATCCGGCATGTCGTCGATAATACGATCAGGACGATCATCGGAGACTGCAAGCGCGTCTGGAATGGGCTTGCCCGTCCGGATCGCACGGGAGAAAGCGCGCTGGAAAAAATGAGCAAACAACACGGCACAATCGTACTAAGGCCTGACTGGACGGCCATGCGGCATGTCACCGTCATCATCCCCGTCCACAATGCATTTGATGAAACCGTCCGCTGCCTTGCGAGCGTGATAGCGCATTCGCACGCATCACACCGTATCTTGGTGGTGGACGATGCGAGCACCGATCCGCGCATGGAACCGTATCTTTCATCGTTGGAACGGGATCATCCGGCGCGCGTAAAAATTTTGAAGCAGGACCACAATCTCGGCTTTGTGCAGACGGTGAATAACGGGATGCGATATGCGGGAAATGACGATGTGATTCTTCTCAATAACGATACGATCGTTCCGTCGACGTGGGTCGAGAGGCTGCAGGAAGCCGCTTACAGCCGGCCCGATGCGGCAAGCGTCATCCCTCTGTCGAACGAAGCATCGATCTATTCTGTTCTACGCGATTCGATAGGGGCGCTCTTGCAACGTTTCAGCGTCGCCGACATCGACCGGCATATCGAACGACATACACAGTTCCGGCTTCCCGAAATTCCGACAAGCGTCGGATTCTGCATGTTTATTCGACGCACCGCCCTGGAAAAAGTGGGACTCTTCGATGAGCGTTTCGGCATCGGATACGGAGAAGAAAATGATTGGTGCATGCGCACCAAGCAAGCGGGCTTCCGCCATTATCTGCATGACGGCTGTTTCGTCTACCACGTCGGACATGTCGCCATGAAAGAAGCCGGCCATACCCAAGGCGAGAGTTCCATTGCTTCGCATGAACAGCTGCTGCGATCGCTCCACCCCGACTATGAAACAATCGTGCAGAATTTTCTCGCGACAGACACGATGGCATCCATCCGATCGCACGTGGAAAAAACGATCGGGCTCTGCACCCGTGCGCAGAAACGCATCGCGTTCATTCTGCATCACCCGATCCGCTCGCAGTATATCGGCGGCATCGAATATCATGTCGAAGACCTGAGCGACGTGCTCCGTGACCGCTATGAATGCTTCGTGATCGCACCGGACGGAGACGATATCGTCGTCCAATCCGAACGGAACGGAGGGGCGACCGAACGCCTCTGGCGGTACGGCACGCGGGGAGGAACAGAACAAGACATTCTGAATACGATGGAAAAAATATCCCGGCGATTTTCCTGCGACATCGTGCACGTACATCATACGGCGGGGCTGTCATTCGCCGTTCTGCCGCTTGCCCGCGCGCACGGCGCATCGGTCGTGTATGGCGTTCATGACTGGCTCTGCGTCCATGAACAAACGCATCCTCTCTGTACGGAAGACGCCGGCGTCATCGACCGGGACACCGTCGCAAAACGCGCGATGTTCCTGCAATCCGCGCATGCGATCGTCGCGCCATCGAAGTGCGTGATGGACATCGTCCGATCCGTCTACGGAGAACTGCCTTCGCTGAAACGCATTGTTCCCTGCGGCATCGATGGCAAGCGCAGGATCGTCCGGCCAAGAACGGACAACCTGACGGTCTGTTTTCTGAGCTACGTTCACGAGAAGCGCAAAGGCAGCGCGCTGATACGAGAGCTTGTCCCCCGTCTTGTACGCCGCAATATCCGCGTCGTGTTCCTGGGGTCCGAAGCGAACTACTGGCCGGAATTCGCCGGCGAACCGATGGTGGAATTCGCGGGATTATACGAACGCGCACATGTCGGCGATCGACTGGAGGCCATCGCAGCGCACCTCGTCTGCATTCTGTCCGCTTCTCCCGAGACGTACTGCTACGCACATGACGAAGCATGGTGTGCGGGAATTCCCGTGTATGTCACGCCGCTTGGTGCACCGGCTGAACGCATCCGGAATTTCGGCGGCGGACGCATCGCACCGTCTTTTAATGCGGAAGCGATTGCAGAGGATATCGCCGGATTTTTGCAGTCAGAGGCGTATGACAAAGCGCGAATGGACGTAGAGAACATGCGTATCACCTCCATAGCCGACATGGCAACCGCGTATCAGGGATTGTATGAAGAACTGATGACGGACGGTGCTTCCGTGAGAGCTCCGTTATCTATGTAAAGGATACGATGGGATTTCCCCATTCTCAAAACAGTCAGTCACGCCAAGGTGACAAAAATGCTTTACCATCGGGAGTAAGTCCATGCTTCCCATTCAATTTTGCCTAATTTTATGTTATAATAGAAAGTTATAGAACTTTCAGATTGCTCATGCCTTCTCAACACCCAAGTTTCGGCAATGAAACCACATCTGAGCCCGTAGAAACGGGCGATGTTGCCACTTTGCAAGAAAGAAAATTGGGAAAATTATTCCAATCTTCCGACGACATCGAACAGTACAAACGGTGGAGACAGGAAGTTCCGGATTTCGTGCGCAATGTTCTCGAGGGAGCTCTCCTCGGAAAAGGAGTGCGAATTGATCCTGCCGTGCCTCCGCTCACACGAGAATTTCTCAAAACGACACAACAACTGCTTCTACAGCCCGAGACAGATCTCACACAAATGGAAAATTTGGATCCTCGCTTGCTGAATGTCCTTCAGCCTTTGCAAACCGAACAGATCGAGGATGCACAGGTGAATGTCTACCGCATCCTTGCGAGTAAGGAACACGGATTTTCTCTGAAGCTCAAATGGTACGAGGCGAGACTGGCACCCAGATTGCAGTGGGTGTTATCGCAAGACCTCGAATCCATCGCAACAGAAACAGAACTTGTGACGGTGAATGAAAACGAGAAAATCGTACCGACGATGGACGAAATGCAGGAAAGCAAAGAGGATGTCACTGAGGGAGAATACATCGTCCATCCTGCATATGGAGGATACTATCGCGGTCTTGTCTGCGAGAAATGGGACGCGGCAACCCTCGAATGGCAAGCATTGGAGCGGCAGCTTCGTGGCATCACCGAAATGGAAACCGTTCCGGAAACCCGTCGTGTTATGCGCGGTTTACTGCAACCAAAGAAACCACAAGCTGTTGATTTGCCCTACCAGTTTGCAATCGTCACAGCTTCATTGCAGGATGGTCTCACTGCATTTCAGGATCAATACGGTGTGTGGTACTTGCGTAATGATGCGGAGGAAGCAGCAGTTTTCGAGTGGTCCATTGCCAAAATAAAATCGTATAAACCTAATGATGCTTCCCCGTCCGGATCAAAGAGAGAGGCAACAACGTTACCATCCGAGTTGCAATCATTGGTACAAGAGTCAGGGGATGCTCGCATGCCTCCTATCGAACGTGCACGGGCAATTGTCTCTTCGGTACGCAGAGGTTTGAAATATTCAAATAATGAGCAGCTGAGCCAGCTCTATCGAAGCGACCCCTCACAGTTTTTTACGCAAATATGGCAACACAAAGAAGCAGACTGTGATGTAGCGAATACCTTGGCTTCCGAGGTATTGCATCAAGCGGGATTTCAGGTACGGATGGTCGGTGGACACAGCATCAGTGCGCAGACGAAGGAAGGAAGTGCCGTCCTACACGGCGGTACCCGTCATGCGTGGCTTGAGGTATGGGATCCGCAGGCACTTCACTGGGTGCGCCTCGACGCGACTCCTGCGGGCGATCCGAACGTCGACGAAGAGCAACAGGAGGAAGACCTGGAGCCGCGCCCCGAAGGAGATTACGGGGAGCAGGATGCGCAGTTGCTGTCCGATGAGGATCTGGAGAAATTGCGTCAAGAAATCGAAGACGCGGACAAGCGTCGCGAGCAGCGAGAGAAAGATCCAATCGAGCAACGCGCACAACAAGCGGGCTGCAGCGTCAAAGATCTTAAAGAAATAGAAGGAAAGATTATATCGCTCCGAGAGCGGCATCGTAGCGTCCTTGAAGAGTGTCGCCGCGCATGGCAAGAGGCGGTCAAGAAAAATATCGTAGTGACGCAGGCGTACTCCGGGCCAGTCCCTCCGGATATAGGCCTCGACATTCATGATGATCATCTTGTCGAAATCCGCATTGCCCAGGACACCCACGATCAGCGGCCATTAGCATTCACCCAACGGAAACAGCAAGAGAAAATCGAACGAAGTTTCGGGGGTTATGAATTGTATGTGGCAGGAGACATATCTGATTCAATGAATGAAACCGATCCCGTAACCGAAACAATCAAGAAGGATGCTCAACGTGATGCGGTATTTCTTCTCGTCGACAGTGTCATGCAGAACGTTTTGGAAATGAAGAGAGCGGGACGATTGAAACACGCCATGCCAGTACGCATTTGCGGTGCAACATTCGGCAAGGAAAATGGAATCATGCTTTCTTTAACGGACCAGTGGGGACCCTCACAGCAAGTTGCGCTCTATCGTGCATTGGATGGTTGTGCAGGAGGAAGCACGCCTGATCACATCGCCTTACGCTTACTACGTACAGAAATGGAGCAATCGCCTTCGTTCGACGATCCCAAAATACATCGAGCCGTGCTCGTATTTGCCGACGGCGGAAGTGATAATGCAGCTCTCGTCCGCGCAGAACTTCAGAAGTTTCGCGAAGAGGGAATACCTGTCGCGGGATTCGGGATGACTGCATCAAGCAGAGCTATGGAAGCTGTCTATGCTCCGGATGGGAGGACAATCGAGCGTATAGAGCAGCTACCGGATATTGGCGTACGGTATGTGGTAAATCTTCTGAAAGAATGGTATAATATTTAGAAACCTTTCTATGCCCTCTGAACCCACATTTCCGGCAGCATCTGGCAATTTAGATAACGGATCTCCAAACCGCGGAGATCCCGAGTTTGTCTTGCAGAGGTTTTTGGGGAAGAACGTCGATGAGTTTGCGCTGTCCGAAGATACAGAACACTCGGCGGATCGGCTGCTCCAGACATACGGATCCAAGCCCGCCATTGCAGAAAAAGTATATCTACTCAGACATGAAATGCGTGGGAAAATAGAAGAAGTCCGAAGAGAGCTTCGTGAGAATGTTTCATCTTCCAAGAAGCCTATAACGACAGAAGCAATCCTAGATAGATCACCCATTTTGCAGGAACAAATTGCCCTTTATAGAAAACTACTGCACCTCAAGTTCGACGAGCATGATGCAGATGGGTCCATGCTCTCGTATATGGGGCACCAATGGCGACGACACGATCAGGAACGTAGTTCGGTCAATGGTGCCTACGAAAAGGCAAGCAATCTTCTCGGTGAGAAGACGGTCCTTGAAGAGCAACTGACGGCTGTTCTGGGTCGCATGTTCGGTCATAGAAAGGGCGATCCTGATTCAACGGAGGTTGATAGACGTTTTGCCCTTGAGGAGGACATTGCAGATATTGAGCGAAAAGTCCGAAGTATCGCGCAGGAAAAGCCGGGGGTTGCAGCTCTCTTGCAATACGATGAAATTCAGGAGCGGTTGCATGAGCATCACAACGGCGGCTTCATGCAGTTCGTCAGCCGCCGAAGACTTTTAAACCGTATTCTGAGCGATCTCAACTCCGGTGACACCATGGTGGTTATGACCGGAGAAACCGGGACAGGAAAGACAGCTCTTGCACGGGAATTGGGAGACATGCTGAAGGTGAATGTGTCGCGCGATATTGGAGGATCAGACGCACCCTCTCAAAGACTCTTGGCTTTCCGAGGATACGAAGAGAAAGATGTGTGGCGCTTCGGCTCGCTCCTGCAGGCAATGACGGGACACGAAAGTTCCATCGAGATGCAGTCAGGCAAGCCGCCAATACACTCCGGAGAAATATTCTTCGATGATGAATTTAACGCCCGACCGAAGACCGTGCAATTGGAAATACTCAAATTCGTCGCGGAAGCAAAGCCCGGGCGTGAGGTGACGGTGCCCGGCTCCCCCCTAAAGGTCAGGGTACAGCCGAATTTCATCTATCTCGCAGCAGGGAACCCGCCCGGCGCACGCTACGATCGCAATCCGACTCCCATCGAAGCAATTCGTGCAGCGGTGAAAATGCCTGTTGATTACCTAGAACAGACCCCTGAACAGCCGGAACTTTACGAAGCAATGGTCACAGCTCTGTTGGACGAAAAAACGGGGCGTCTTCGCGTCATGAACGAGAACGACACCGGCCCCTCTTTCCATGATGATCCCTCGGCAAAAGCGATGGTACTGGATATAGATCCGGCAAGCGGCGGAATCGTCTGGAGGTTCGCGAATGCATGGAAGCAGACACTGAATGCTTTTTCTCATAAGCCGACGGACTTGAGCAAGAAAGATCCTACCGCCACTATCGGTACATACAATCTTGATACGATCATTCTCGATCCAGGAAAAGTGTTGAAGTGGCTTCGCGCCTTCAAATCATCGCTGAAGGAACAAAAGAAAGGATTGGAGTGCTTCATCCGAGAGAAACTCATTGAGGACCTTGATGCACAGGATGCCAGCCTTGAGGAAAAGGCTCTGTTTGTAAAATTTTTCAAGGAGCACAGCATCGATCTGAGTCGCAAACCGCTGTCCGCAGACTACCGTCCATCTCAGCCAAGCGTACTCACTCCTGTGCAAATCGGTCTCCTCTTCCCGCAGGTGCCACGCCCCAGTAAAAAAGATATAGCACCCCCACAAGACCATTCGGCACTCCTGCGCGACGGATCAGAAGTGCGATACAAGGCAGAAGCTTTTCCAGTGAATGGGCGCATCACGCTCTCGCCGGGAGACACATTGTTCATCGGCAATGGACAGAAGGTGACATTTACGGGAATTGTGACGGGCAATACGACAGAACCTCTCCTTGTACGCATTGGAAGCAACTCGTATGAACTCACATCGGTTGATCAGATCGACGAAGCACGAACACTCCTCGAGCGCTTGCGTGCACCGTTACCCGCAAGAGAGGCTCCATCAGCGGTGCTGAGCGAGGCAAAAGACATTATCGAGAAAGGTGGGGGAAAATTCTACGGACCAGAATCTTTGTCCGTGATGGGGCTCAGGGCTCCAGACACACTTCCTCCGCTGCCTCCAAAGGAAGAAATTGAACGATATGCAGCTCTTGGATTTGATATGAGACTAGAAGTCTCCACAGCACCAGACGGCAAAGGCATCACTCCCGAATGGATGAATTCCGTTTTGCAAGAGATATTTGATCATCTTCCGGATACTGCTCCAAAAGTAGGACGCGTTCTCTGGCAAGATACAAGCAAGCCGAACGACAACTGGTACAAGAAACCTCCTGAAACATTCTACAAGGATTCAAAGTTAGAGACGTGTTGGGTCTTCACTTCCGGCATGCAGACGCGCGGGTGCACACAGGGTATCCTCGATGCTTCCAAAGGTGAAAACTACCTCAAGCAGACAGACGAAATCGTTAAATTCGTCGAGCAACTCTATCCAAATGGCCAGCCTCTTCCTCAGGATATAGACATACCTGGTGCTATACAGCAGTTCAAAACCAAGCGCGGTGCTATCGAGCCCAATCTTACCGGCAGCAATTGGAAGAATGCCGCCGATGAGCTGGCTCGGCTTGATATCAACCAAATCTTCCGGCCTGAAGCGCAGGAAGTACTGTTCTATTTCGCCCAAACATTCCTGAATAGTCCTCCGAATCAGCGTGAGCGATTGCTGGAATCTCTCTACGCTTGGACGAA
>JAYUSS010000005.1:0-2926 GCA_043755535.1 Candidatus Peregrinibacteria bacterium
TGGAGTCGGCGGATGGGACGGGGTATTATGACTCGTATGAGTATGTGCCCATTGATGGGAGCGATACGGTGTATGGAGACGGGCGGGTCCAAAAAGTGAGCAAGGGCTCGCTGTATTCCAATAGCTACACGTACGACATTCTCGGGCGTGTGTCGGCGACGGTGCTGGAGACAGGCGGAGCGAACGTCGGCGGCTCGTCGAGTGCGTGGGATACGCTGGGGCGGCTGACGGGAACGACGAATCTGTTGGGGACGGAGGAGCTTCACTACGATGGGAATACGGGTCGGGTGGCTTGGAAGAAGATCGGGAATTTGCGGACCGATTACGGCTACACGGCGGACACGGACCACCGGCTGGAGAGCATCCAGAATACATGGAACGGGAACGGGTTTAATTACAAGGACCACCACTACACCTACGACCCGGTGGGGCGGCTGACTTCGTGGACGCAATCTGCGTTTGAAGCGGTTGATTGGTGGACGATGGGGTACGACGCCAGTGAGCAACTGGAAACTGTAGAGGTGAAGAATTGGAATGGAGCCCAAACAGCCATCAGCAATTTTCATTTCTACCAATACGACGCCAGCGGAAACCGGACGAGCGAGCAACGGAGCGGTGCAGTGCGGACATGGACGGCCAATGCGTTCAACCAAGTGACCGAGCAGACGGCGGGCGGGGCGATGGAGTTGCGCGGAACCGTGAACGTGCAAAGCAAGGTGACGGTAACGCCTGTGGACACCGCCGGGACGCCCATCGGTGCTGCCGTTGAAGCAAACGGAGACGGAGATACGCAGTGGAAGTTGAGGACCAATGTCGGGGTGGGAACAAGGCGGTTCAGCGTAAAAGCCGAGCAAACCCAAGTGCCGCAAGGACTCACTCCGCAAGAGACGACCCGGACGCTGGAAGTGAACGTGCCCGCCGAGCAACCAGTCACCTTCACCTACGATGCAGACGGGAACATGACGAGCAATGGCATCTGGACCTACAAATGGGACGCCGAAAACCGGCTGGTGTCGGTAAAGGATCCATCGTCGCTATCGGGAGCGGAAGTGACGTTCAGCTACGACGCATTCCACCGGAGAGTGAAAATCGTGGAAGTGGTCGGAGCGACCACCGTATCCGACAAAACCCTGTGGTGGGACGGCCTAACCATCGCAGCCCAACGCGAAAACCAGACCGGAGAACTCCGAGTGTTCCACGGCAACGGAGAAACACGGTTCGGAGCCACTACCGTGAACGTCTTCTATACGAGGGACCACCTCGGGAGCATCCGCGAACTGGTGGACGCCAGCACCGGAGTCCTGCACGCCCGCTACGACTACACACCCTACGGAATCCGCACAAAGCTGTGGGGAGACCTAGACGCAGACTTCGGCTACACCGGCCACTACACGAATGCCCGCACCGGGCTCGTGCTCGCCCCGTATCGCGCCTACTCGCCGGAGCTGGGCCGGTGGATTTCGAGAGATCCGATTCAGGAGGAGGGCGGGATTAACCTTTATGCGTATGTGGAGAATGGGCCAGAGACATTCATCGATCCTGAAGGGCTGGCACCAAAAGGAGGAAATAAAGGGAATCCCGCAGGACCGAAAATCGACACAAGTAAAACAAATATAATCACCACGCCTTCCGGAGCAGGTGAGACGCGCGCGGTTTCAAATATTTGGGATATAACCGTAACACAAACTCAATCTAGAGAGACGACCTATGATTGGATCGGGGAAAGCCGCGAATGTGTTTCGCTTGTTAAAACATTATCTGGAACGGCGAATACCGGAACATCCGACTGGCAGCCGGGAAGTCCTGTAAGTGATACCACTCCGATAGGAACAATGATAGGTTACGGATTTATTTGGGATGAAAAACAAAAGAAATGGTTATGGCCAAGTAAAAGAGGCGATTGCCATTCCGGGGTATATATCACAACTGGACCCGATAAAGATGGAATGAAAGTGATTACGCTTTTAAGTCAGTACCCTACGGGGGGGCGTGGAGCCCAGCCCCCGAAAATTCTAAATTCACCATTCTCGAAGGGCTATGTAGAAATTGTATTTCCGAAAGGAGCAAAATGATAACGAAATTCAGATACTTGTTATTGTCGGTAGTATTTATTTATGGATATTCGCTACAGACCACTTGTTCCCAAGATGCGATTAAGCCGAATATTAAAGACACCCCTCCTGTTGATTTTGGTCCTATTCGAGTAGGCCCTTTTGACTCAATGACAACAATTGAACAGGCAGTTGAACAATATAATAATCGAGTTCAAAAAGAAGAATGGTTCAGCCGTTTTCCAAAGCTTACGGCTGACGAATTGCGCGCGGCACTATTTGACTCTGAGACTTCCGGAGTCAGTAAAAATGCGGCTGAAGCGATTCGGAAAAAAATTATCGAAGGTAAAATGCCCGAAAAAGCTGTGATTATATGTGACGGGGGTGGGTGGTTTAGAGAGGTGTTAAGCGAGAATAAGCGTTATGTCATTTCAAAATATGACATTACTGTCGAAATATTAAACGACACAAAGAGAAAACTTGATGTCAATCCAGCTAGAAAGATATTAATTCGGCGTAAATATGAAAATGTTTATACTCGCCCAGATTAAGCGTGGAAATGTGGAAAGGCGACGAAAACGAAATGGACTCCACTTTGAAACAAACGCCCCGAACCACAATGACGCGCAACTTTATCCCTAAAGCGCCCCCATTTCCCATGCCCCCAACGGACTCGGCACGGTGCGCGTGCAACTCAATACGTATGACGATTTGGGGCGTCCGGTGAGCACGACAGATGCGCGTGGCAATGTGCGAACTTTGGTGTATGACGAGCAAGGACGCATGAAAGACATCCAATACACAGTCGCAGCAGGCACGGCACCGACGCCGGATGTGCATGTGGTGTATGAGACGCCGGAGCAGTCGCCATTCGG
>JAYUSS010000006.1:0-2915 GCA_043755535.1 Candidatus Peregrinibacteria bacterium
CTATCGCACGTATGATGGAAAACATGTTCTTGAGCCATATGACCAAACAGAAGATCAAATTGGTACACTAACTGTTCCACCACATTCTCAGGAAAACAATTCAGCATATCTAAAATTAGGAGATAAAATTGAATTGCAACCTGAAAACAGGCAGATTTTTCCCACGAAAACAACTCCAATCAATTCCATTGCGCTTTATGATGAAGACGAAGATGCCCTCTGTTACGTTGTGACAACCCAATCGGGAAGTTTGTATCGTTTAATTATTGATAAAAAACAACGAATCGATGCTGAAACTAGTACTCAAAGCATATTGAGAAAAATACGCGGTGCCTTCTGTAGCCTCATGCAATGGCATAAATGAATAGAAATTAATTCAGAAATCTATAGTGATGCATATCATGTCATGAATATGTATATTCTTGGTGGATAATCTTATGCTGTACATAGTTGCCACCCCCATCGTCCTTCGACAAGCTCAGGATGACATATCGGCATTTCTCTGCGATTAATCATATGTTATCAATTGTTGCTACACCAATTGGGAATTTAGGTGATATCACCGTACGCGCCAAAGAAGTACTTTCGGGCGTATCTGCGATTATTTGTGAAGATACACGCGTAACGGGCGGACTCCTCCATATCCTTGAGCTCCCCAAGAAAGAACTGATCAGCCTGCACGGCTATACTGACCCCAGAAAACTGGAAGGGATGATTGATCGCCTGAAGAAAGGCGAACATATGGCTATGGTCAGCGATGCAGGAACGCCTGGAATTTCTGATCCGGGTTATGCGCTTGTGAGCCGATGCCGAGAAGAAGGCATCAAAATGGAAGTGATCCCTGGACCCTCCGCTTTCTTGGCTGCCCTCTCGGTTTCGGGCCTCCCGATCAATCACTTCCTCTACCTCGGCTTTCTCCCGCTCAAAAAAGGACGGAGGACATTGATGAATACGTTCGCGCAGACCGAGCATACGATCGTTTTTTATGAATCGGTGCACCGGATCGAGAAAACGTTGATGGAATTGAGCGAGGTCTTGGCGTCACAGCCAGATCGAGCAGTTGTGATTTGTCGGGAATTAACGAAATTACATGAAGAAATAATGTATACGACCGTAGGGGCGACCGGCGCGGTCGCCCTGCCCGATATCGCGAAAAAAATCACCAAAAAGGGGGAATTTGTCATTGTCATTGGTGCATACAATTTGTGATCATGGATTCGGATAACCGCCATCACCGGAAATCCGTCCGACGAGAAGGATACGACTACCGCGATGGCGGAATGTATTACGTGACGATCTGTTCGCATGATAAGAAATGCGTATTCGGAGAGATCCGGCATGGGATAATGGGATTGAATGAATGGGGATCAATTGTGGCCGACGAAATACAAAAAACTCCGACGATTCGACCGTACGTCACCATTGATACATTCATTGTTATGCCCAATCATCTGCATGTTATTTTGTACATGGATGACCATTCCGTAGGGGCGTTCGGTGGCAACGCCCTGTCCGGCGAGGACACCCCGCTGCCACCGCATCGGTTGCAGGCTCAATCCTTGGGATCGATCATCGGACAAATTAAAACCATCTGCACCAAACGCATCAATGCATTGCGGAACGTCGAGGGTGAACCCGTCTGGCAACGCAATTTCTATGAACATATCATCCGCACGCCTGACGAATTGGACCGGATCCGATCCTACATCCTGCGCAACCCTCGCAATTGGCTCACTGATGACGAATATGATGAATAAATCCTTGAATGATTTGCTGGCATTGTACGATTACGATTTTCCGCAGGAATTGATTGCGAACGAACCAATCTATCCGCGGGATGGGGCAAAATTGTTGGTGTATGACCGGCATGAACTGGATAGGGCGTCCGCGCCGGACGCCCCTACGGATTCGACCGTTGCCTTCGATACATTCAAAAACATCACCGATTATTTACCGAAAAATGCCGTCCTCGTCTTTAACCGAACGAAGGTGATCCCCGCTCGCATACATCTGACTAAAGGAACAGGCGGCGTGATTGAGGCGTTGTACTTAGAAAAAGTCGGCAACGCGATCCGCGTGATGGCCTCGGGCAAGATGAACGTCGGGGACGGGCTGGCCTGGAAAGATGGACACTCATTCATGGTGATGGAGCGGGATGGGAAATACGCGACCCTCAAACCATCATTCCCTTTGGATAACCTTTATCATCTCTTAGACCAATACGGCGAAACGCCACTCCCGCCGTACATTAAAAACTCTCCCCTCACAGAAGCTGATCGCAGACGCGAATACCAGACGGTGTATGCGAAGGATGCGGGCTCCGTCGCAGCACCTACTGCCGGACTGCACTTTACCCCGGCACTCATTAAACAGATCCAAGCGCACGGATGCACCGTCGCCTATGTCACGCTCCACGTGAACCTTGGGACATTTGCCCCGCTTACAGAGGAGCATCTGCAGGCCAAGAAACTGCATGAGGAATGGTATGAGATCGACCCGGATACAATCACTCTCCTCAATAAAGCGAAAGCCGAAGGCCGCCCGATCATCGCCGTTGGCACAACAACCGTCCGCACCTTAGAATCGGCAACGGAAAACGAAAAACTGACAACCGAATCGGGTATCACCGATATCTTCATCTCTGAACATGATCAATTGAAGTTCGTGGATGGGCTCATCACCAACTTCCACGTTCCCCGTTCGAGCTTGCTGATGCTTGTATCCGCCTTTACCGGACGCGAGAAATTGCTCGATCTGTATCGTCAGGCTATCGAGAAAAAGTTCAGGCTCTTTAGCTTTGGGGATGGGATGTTGATTTTGTAGAACGTACTCCATCCTAAACAACCTCCCCCTCCCCTAGCCCCTCCCCCGAAGGGAGAGGGGAACGCCAGTACGTTTACTAAAGAATTTTTCCT
>JAYUSS010000007.1:0-2907 GCA_043755535.1 Candidatus Peregrinibacteria bacterium
TCTCTTTGTTTTAAACTTTGACTCGAGGAATTCCCTATATCCGGGCAGTGCCTCCTCCTCTATCCAATGCTTAAAAGGCACTTGTTGTTTTTCCATGCGCTCGATCATTTTCCTGTGTTCGTCGAAGGACATGGTCACTCCTCCGACTGTGACATTCGGCATATTATTCGACCGGGGCTTCTTGAACATCTCAGGATGTTTCTTGCGTTCCTCCTCCACCACCTGCTGCGGTGACTTGCCGGAAAGCGAGCCGTGCGGGAAAGAATTCCATGCATCCTGAAACACCTCAATAAGCTTCGTGAATGCATCATCATTGCTGACCCGAGAAAAAATCTGCATCCACCATTTGTTGAAGAGATTGATTTCGCGCATGACATCCTCGCTGCCCGCATCAAAGATTCTGCGCTTGATGTCTGCAACGGAAATATTTTTCGCCTTATGTTTGACGATCAATTCTTCCAATCGTCGCTCGACTTCCGCGGGGTCAAGAGGGGGCAGGGTAAACATGAGGTGACTTTACCTCTCATCTCACCATCGTCAACTCACCTTGAGTCGTATTTACAACCAGCTCCCTCAAAAGCCCTATTCCCTGCGCCGCTGCATACTTCTGTCGCAGCATCTTCGGCAGCATCATATACGTCGAAACTATAGGCTTTGTAACGATGCGACCATCCGGGTAGGTCACGCCGTAGTTCCACCCGATCTGCTTAATGCTAAGTTTCTTTTCGAACCCTTCATTCGACGTAGAGAAGTACGGTCCATCCAGGCTCACGGTACGACCATCCGGCTTGCCGTAGAATTCAATAATCGCTTTTGTCCCGTCGTGGCGAGCTGCAACAATCACAGGAGCACTTGTATCGTTGGTAAATGCGAAATCCTGCTTGCCAGGGTAAATCGTCGCATCCAAACCGACTCCGTACTCTTCGTAATACCCGACATACAAGCTGTGGTTCGCACGCTTTACAATGGGGAGACCTGCAAGGAGTGCTGCGCGAAAGACGGTAGAAGCTGCCTGGCAAATGCCCCCACCCGGTTCACTCACTAGTATTCCGCCTTCACCAATCACCAACGCTTCGCTCCAACCGAAGCTGTCTTCAAACGCGCTATTGAACGAAAACTCATCGTCCGGCATCACGACGATGCCATTCAGGTAGACATCCAACGCTCTGCGAATATTTGCATCACGCCCGAAAGGGGATTTTGCAAAATCGGACATGCCGCGCGATAAGAGTGGTAATTCCTTAATGCCTGCAGCAGTAACAAACAGCAGAGCGGCTTCTTGGTATTCCACCGCAATCGTGACATTACTGTCTCCGCTTACAAGTGCATTAGCAATGGCGTTAGCTGCAGAGACGATGTCCAGACGATATCCTTCCTGCGCGGTTCCTTGGATGTTCAGCTGATCGGATTCATTAATGGTTGCGATAGGATGAGAGGGGACGGGGAGAATCTGGGTCTGCAGCTCCTCCAAAAAATACCGGACAGACCGTTCATCAACCGTGAATGATTGCTGAATGTTGTTGTAAATAATCCACTCCGGGTGTTGACCGAGGGTTAACTCCACAGAGACAGGATCCTTATCTGCATGATTCTCATCGTGAAAACGTACGGTGAGTGACCGCGTATGGAGTTTTTGTTTCTCGACGATCAAATGTGCGGCTTCTTCCGGGGACATTGGTGCTGCATGTCGCAGGCCGATACGCGTCAGCAAGCGAAATGCTGCAGTGCGAGAGACAGGAGTCGAATTTTCAAACGATGCATCCTGCGCCAAAGCACCGTGGAACCCTGTGAGGACAAGGCACATGGTGACGACGCTTATCCATCGGCCGGTATGCTGCGCTGGAGAAAATCGCATGCGTTAATAAGACGTATTAAGGGTGGCTACAGTTGCACCAGGTTCCTTGATTTCTAGAAGTTTTTTACCAAGAGTGCCGGCGTACTTCTCTTTAATACTGCGAGCAAAGCCTTTTACGTAGGTCGAAACAATGGCTTTGCTCTCTACTCTTCCGTCTGCGTAGGTGACTGTCCGTACCCATCCCGTCTCATCCCAATCGAGCGGACGGATCAGCTTTGGACGATTAGCAGTAATATTGAAGTACGGGCCATCCAGAGCGACTTCGCGGTTATCATCCGTACCGTACATCTGGACAAATACGTCGTCTGCGATGGTGTATGCCTGGATCAGAATTACGCCAGATGTGTCGTTACGGAACGTCATATCGTGGACACCGGGGAAGACAGTTGCATCAAGCCCGATACCGTATGGTTCGTAGTGATCCACAAACATACTGTGGTTGCGGCGGTAGGTGATAGGGAGCCCTGCCAAGAGAGCAGCGCGATACACCGTTGTTGCTGCCTGGCAGATACCGGCACCGGGAGTAAAGGCTGTTCCGCCACCAAATAGGCCCATACCTTCCTTCCAGCCTTTGGCAAGAGTGACAGGCACGTCGAGTGCATCGACAAACGAGAAGGCCTTGCCCGGTTGAATGACAATATTATTGACGCGTTCATCAATAGCCTTGTGCACGTTCCATACGCGCTCTTCGGGTGAGTTCGAGAAATCTGAAATACCCGTTGCCAATAGATCAAGCTCTGTCAGCGTGCCGGCAACCGCAACTTTCACCGAAGCTTTGACAAACGGGAGTGACACGCGAGCCGTATAGGAACCTTTGCTGATGGCATCGCGCACTGCTTTTGTGAATACATCAGAGTTATAATCAAAACCGTCACGAGCAATCGGGAGGTTCGCCGCGCGTTCGACATCATGATTGTCCGTTGATGTTCCTTGTAGGACGATAGAGGTGCGTGCATTCGTGCCGGTAAAAACACCCGTGTCGATATACTCCCGCAGCAACTCTTCATTTAAAATAAATGTCGCAGATGCCCACGTGTGCCTCATCGTCAAAA
>JAYUSS010000008.1:0-2903 GCA_043755535.1 Candidatus Peregrinibacteria bacterium
GCGATTGTGCCACGAGGCGCGTACAACGATGGTGGTAGGCCCACCGAAGTCGCCCACGAGGGGGAGGCTTCAAACAGCCAGCAGCTGCTGAGCACGCAAGTGACTTGGTGGTGAACGTTGCTGGAAAAGGCGAGAAGAACTCGTCATGTAAGTTCGCGGAGACGAATGCAAATGAACTACCGATGACCCGTCGAGAACTTTAGACTGGTGTTAAAACGAAGGCTGTCGCTGAGCCTCGGAAAAGAGTTAGAGGAGGGTCCCGAAATCCTGCCCTAGCAGCACCCGGCGGACAGGTGGCGTGACCAAAGAACAGGCGAAGTACGTGAACGTGGGAACCTTAGAAAGTGATGATAAGTGAAAAGTGACAAATGAGAAGACCTCATAAGCATGAAAGTAGCAAGGCACGTCTGAGGGGCGGACTGACCAGTAGTAGCTGTGAAGATGCTGTAATGGCATTGGAGCCAAGGGGTCAGACGGGGACTGTTCGGGAGCGCCAACAGGAATGGAAGAACGCTTCAGAGCAGCAGAAAACGTATGCGATTAGCCAGGATGAGGTAAGACTCGCCTGGTTACGTGTACGAGCGAAAGGTGGGATTGGAGGAGTAGACGGTGAAGGCATCAAGAGCTTCGAAGCGAAGCTGAGCAAGAATCTATACAAACTCTGGAACCGCATGTCGTCAGGGAGCTATCACCCACAGGCAGTCCTGAGGGTGGAGATACCGAAAGGAGATGGGCAACTAAGACCGTTGGGGATACCGACGATTTTAGATCGCGTGGCGCAAGAAGTAGTACGCGCACGTTTTGAGCCGGTGATGGAAAAGTTTTTTCATCGTGACTCGTATGGTTTTCGTCCTGGCAAATCTGCACCGGAAGCGGTGAAGGCTTGTCGGGAGCGGTGTTGGCGATATGACTGGGTGCTCGATGTAGACATCCAGAAATTCTTCGACACGATTGACCACGAGCTGATGATGAAAGCAGTGGAACACCATAGTCCAGAAAACTGGATGGTGTCCTACATACACCGCTGGCTCAAGGCCCCGATACAATACAGGGATGGAAAGCAAGAAGAGGCGCGCCAAGGCACACCGCAGGGTGGTGTCATAAGCCCACTTTTGGCGAATTTGTATCTGCATTACGCGTTTGATAAATGGATGGAGAGAAGTTTTCCAGAAGTTAAATTTGAACGATATGCAGATGACATTGTCATTCACTGTGAAACCAAAGAGCAATCAGAGCAGATAGAACGAGCGTTGGCAGCGAGGTTGCAGGAGTGCAAGCTCGCGTTACATCCAGAGAAAACAAAGGTCGTGTATTGCAAGGATGGCGCCCGCAAGGGGTGGTACCCAACCAAGAAATTCACATTTCTAGGGTATACTTTCCAGTCTCGCAACGCACAAAACCGAGAAACTAAACGGAAGTTCACTCGTTTCTTGCCAGCAGTAAGTAATGCGGCAGGAAAGAAGTTCCGTAACAGCCTCAAAGAGAAAAGCATCTTACGGATGCGACATCTCAGCTTGGAAGAGTTTGCAAAGCAACTCAATCAACGAGTACGGGGTTGGTACGGTTATTTCTCGCACTTTTACAAAAGTGCGCTCTATCGCATGAATGATTGGCTCGACGGTGCAATTGTCCGGTGGTTAAGGAATAAATATGCCATCAACTGGACGAAAGCGTATCAACTCCTTCAGCGACTTGTCAGGCAAAACCCAAAACGGTTTGCGCACTGGCTCTTTCGCCTCCCTGGACGAGCCGTATGATACGAGAGTATCACGTACGGTTCTGTGAGGGACTGGAGGTGAAATCCCTCCGGTCTACTCGGCGAACAGCGAGGGGAGGTTACTTAGTTTACAGAGTACTTGTACGTAGATTTATGGATACTCCATAAAGTTTGAGCCACGAACGTTTTATCTGGCCAACGAGCGTTTTGCCCCTTTTTGAAACCCTTTGCGAATGGTACTCTACTTATTCTATGCGGTTTGTTTCAAGTATCTCCTGTGCCCTGATGACGATTGGGATCCTCTATCTGGATAACCCTGCTCCATTGCAACGTTTTGTAGTCAAGCGTGCCGATCAGATGCAGCATGTTGTTTATGATAAAACAGTTAGCTACACAGGCCTTTCGCTTGTACGCAAAGAAGAGCTTGATCGCCTGCTTCCTCTTCAAAATTCTGTGCCGTGGTGGTTATTTAGTCGTGACGCAGTTGAGACAACTCTACTGAGGCATTCGCTTGTAAAAAAAGCTGAGCTGCGCACCTGTGACCGATTTGCCGTAACGAATTGGGGCTGTTTTGAAATCGATATCGAAGAGCGGCATCCTGCATACGCTGCTTTGATTGAGGATGAAGTCTGGATACTTGGTCAGGATGGTGGGTTACTTTTCCCTGTCTCTCGTGAAAAATTTGAGAGCGAGTCGTTGCAGAAGATTTTATCACGGCATTTAGCGCGTGATGTTTCGGCCGATGCTAAACTAAAAATGTTGCAAATTGCCGGTAGTTCACCTGATCTTATTCACGCACGCCTAGAGTATACGCGACGTGCCGTAGAAATCATTGAAAAATACTCTAAACTAGAAGTCTCCCTTGCGCGTTGCTCTCATCAGGGGGAAATTCGCGCGCGCTTTGAGGGGTACCCGTTTGAGGTTTTATTTGACTATAAAATCGACACACCGAAGACGCTGACCACTGAATCTGAGCGCCTTGGCGCCCTAGTTAAAGAGTTTGGAGCGCGTGTGCAAACGATAGAGTTGATTGATCTTGCTTATAACAAGCTGGCGATAGTCAGGTTTCAAGAAGGTCAGGAACGGCCAGGCAAGCTCGGTGCAAGTAAAACTATGTTTACAGGCCCCGCTTCTCGTTCTAATCTGAAGGCAGAAGCTAATCCGCCTAAAAAACGCGGTGCTGTTC
>JAYUSS010000009.1:0-28685 GCA_043755535.1 Candidatus Peregrinibacteria bacterium
AACATGCGTGGATGCATGCATGACTATCAGTCTGATTCCTGATTTCTATGTGCTATAGAGGCATGTCAAGAAAAAAGTAGGGGGGAATCGACGACTACGTCCACCGTAGCCTTGGCAAAGGTGGACGTATTAGGTATTGAGTATACAAACGTCGTGTTTTTCATACTTAATACTCAATACTGAATACCCTATACTCGTCCCCCCATGCTCCCACCCCTAACCGTCTTTGACACCGAAACAACGGGGCTAGACCCGCGCAAAGGCCACAGGATTGTGGAGATTGCGGGTGTGCGCATCGAAAACGGGATCATTCTGGAAGAGCGGACCTTTACAACATTCGTGAACCCAGAACGGGGTATCCCCTGGGAAGCAAAGCAGATCAACAAGATCAACGACAGTGATGTCGCAAATGCCCCCACCATCATGACGGTGCTGCCGGAGTTTCTGGAGTTTGCGAAGGGGTCGATTCTGGTTGCACACAATGCCCAATTCGATATGGGCTTTTTGGAGTGTGAGAAGGAATTCTGCTGGGGCTACATTGAGCTGCCGGAATGTCTCTGCACTATGCGACTCAGCCAAAGTCTGTACCCGACCGCATTTCGCCATAACCTCGATGTACTGACTGAACGTTTCAAGCTCCCACCTCCGATTGACCGCCACCGCGCACTGCCCGATGTCATCCAGACAGCCAAGATTATGCTTAAAATGCTCGATGAGGGGAAAATACAGTCGATGGACGAGCTCCGCCGTAAGGCAGGGTTGCAGATAGGGGCAAACTCTCGATAATCCATACGGGTTATTGATTACGCGTTATTCGTTATTGGTTACTCGTTATTCGTTGTTTTTAAGAACGAAAAACCAATAACGAATAACAAAAAACAGTCCTTCAAGCTCTGCACCTCATCCTTTATACTCATTCCATCGCAACTCTCGTCATCATCACCGGTGAAGCCACCCCCATCCTGCACCAAAAGACAAAACCCGTCCCCAAGGTGACGAAGGAATTGCGTGCACTCTTAAAGGACATGCAGGAAACAACCATTGCAGCCGATGGACTCGGTCTAGCCGCCCCGCAGATCGGGCGTAGCGAACGCGTCTGTATTGTAAAAATGGGGAGTAGGTTGATGCCGCTCATCAATCCGCAGATCGTGTTTAAAAGTCCGGAAATGGAATATGCGGAAGAGGGATGTCTAAGTCTCCCCGGAGTCTGGGTGCAAGTCCCCCGCTCAACCTCTATTCGTGTGCAGTACCTAGATGCCAAAGGAACAGAGCAAGACCGCATGCTGCTTGATTTGGATGCGAGAGTCGTCCAGCACGAAGTCGATCACCTGGAAGGCAAACTGATCACCGACTACGGCCCGCACGGAAAGGTGATGTGATACGTCACTTGTCTATTTTTCTTCTCCCCAGAGTTCTTGGAACTTCTGGCGACCTTGCACCATTTGCCATCGGATAGTCACATCTGCACGACCTGCACGCTGGGCAAGTTCCTCCGTTGAAGTACCAAGACCGTACTTTTGCCATAGCACTTCTCCATAGGGTTCAGGCATTTCACCGAGTACTTCGTGCACGACTAATCGACGTAGTACGTCCACACATGGGTGCCGCGCCTCAACAGCACGATCAAGGACAATATCATCACCATCTTCCCCTACCTGACTGGCTAAAAGATGTGGAAGATGCAGCTTTCGTCGACGCAAAAAATCCCGAGCCGTATTGAGCGTAATGCGATTGAACCACTTGCCGAACGGACGGCCGTGTTCAAATTGGCCGCTCTTGCTTGCAACTTTCAACCACGTTTCCTGCATCAAATCTTCTATGTGCTCCTCATGTATCCCAATCCTCCTTAGAAAATTCGCCCCCTTCGGATGGAAAAGCTGTACGAGCTCTTTAAATGCTTCTTCACTTCTCGTTGCAGTGTATTGAATAATGAACGCAGTCCCTTCATCTATACCGCCCGTTGCCTCGTCTACCGCAAGAAATTCTTCTTCAAACAATTCTGCATCTATAGGATCGGAGATTGTATCGATCATAGTATCAATATAAACTATAAAATATATTTTGCAATGTAGCTCGCCATTGAGCGGACTCCGCAGACACAGTACCCTTCCACGGTCATGCCACAACTCGAAGCCATTATAGGCCTGGAAGTCCACGCACAAATGAGCACCAAGACCAAGATGTTCTGCTCATGTGATAACGATGCCTTCGAAAAAGCACCCAATACGACTGTTTGCCCTATTTGTATGGGGCACCCGGGGACATTGCCCGTGGTGAATGCGGAGGCTGTTGCGAAGTCGCTCAAAGCTTCGCTCGCGATCGGTTGCACCATTCAGAAAGACAACCACTTTGATCGCAAACACTATTTTTATCCCGACCTACCGTCTGGCTATCAGATTTCGCAATATGACTTCCCGCTCGCGAAAGGTGGCACGGTGACCTATGACATGATGGATCACGCGGGCAAAACTGCCGGAGAGAAAGTCTGCGGCATCACGCGGCTGCACATGGAGAATGATGCGGGGAAACTCACGCATGTCGGCAATACGACGCTTTGTGACTTTAACCGCGCGGGGACGCCGCTCATGGAAATTGTGACGGAGCCGGATCTACGTTCTTCCGATGAGGCGGTTGCCTTTGCCCAAGAGCTGCGCAGAATCTTGATTGCCGTGAACGCATCGGACGCAGACATGTTCAAAGGCATGATGCGCTTTGATGCGAGCATTTCGCTGCGTGAAGTGGGGACAGAGAAACTGAATCCGCGCAGTGAAATCAAGAACCTAAATTCCTTTAAAGCATTGGAACGAGCGCTGCAGTATGAAGAAAAACGTCTGCGCGACCTGTGGGAAGAAACCGGCGGACCCATGCAAGGGAGTATCACGGTCGGGTGGCAGGATGACGAAGGAAAAACACGGCTGCTGCGCGATAAAGAAGATGCGCAGGACTACCGCTACTTCCCCGAGCCCGATATTCCCCCGCTGCATTTCGAGGAAGCCGACATCGAGAAAGTGCGATCCTCACTCCCCGTTCTGCCGCGCGCACAACGTAAGCAGTATTTGCAAATGAACCTAACGGAAGCAGAGGCACTGCAGCTGACCGATGACGCAGCTCTCCGTTCGATCTTCGATGCCGTGTATAAGAAAACCGGTGATGCGAAGCGTGCATCCGGTATCGTCCTCACACAACTACTCGGAGCATTGAAGAATCAGGAAAAAACAATCGCTGACGCACCGTCTGCAAAGGCAATTTTAGAGCTGGTCGATGCCATCGATTCCGGCTCGATCTCGGGGAGCGCAGGCAAAGAGGTACTCGTGAAGATGGTCGAAACCGGTAAAAGCGCACAGGAAATCATCGACGCCTCCGGCATGAAGCAGATCTCCGACGAAGGCGCCCTCGGGGCAATTATTGATCAGGCGATTGCCGCCAATGAACAATCTGTGATTGCCTACAAAGGCGGCAAACAAGCCGCATTCGGCGCGATTATCGGGTGGATTATGAAAGAGACGAAGGGGCAGGCGAATCCGGCGAAGGTGAATGAATTACTTCGCGCGAAGCTTTTATGACAGAGCAACCATGTACATTCAACTTGTATGGCATGTCACAAAGCACTATGGCAAAGGAATCGGTCATATCACTCGATGGTCCACCCGATCAACCACTTCGCATTCTCACAGACGGTCATGCGGCCCCTAATCGAATTGATCAATGGACATTTTTAATGGGACGAGAAACTAAGCTCCTTCGTCTCGACCAGGTCTCACAAGAAATTGCTTCGGCCTTTATCCTTACGATCAAACGTTTAAGAGCACTTCTCGATCAATCCCCTGTGCCCGGTTTTCAGAAAATCATGATAGATACGACCGTAGAGAATGCTCAAATTATCTATGAGGAATTACTCGAAACTTTTCCATCAGTAGTACCATCGTCATATATCTAACAAAGTTAATAGCTCCCTCCTATGAAACCCCTCTTCCCTCTCGCAGCTCTCACGTTCGTACTCTGCGCCTGCAACGCGCAAACACCTGCTGCGGTGAACATCGATACATCGGTTGTCAATTCCGATACAACATCCGCATCGGGTTCTCTCGCAATCGAATGGTGGGCTAAAAACATGGGAAACAACAGCAATGGAGCACCTCACAATATTCTGACACTGCGACCGGTCTCGCACTCGGGTGACGTGTTGTATCGGACGGAATGTGACGGCACGACGTTGGTGCAAGGCGTACAGGATATGGGTGACAGCATTGCCAGCATTCAATGCTGGTGGGCAGGCGGCGGGGATCAATTCGGCGTATATATTGATGAAAAAGAGCAAATCCTCATCCGTCACCGCACAGTGGATGAAGAGGTAGGATATGGAGAATGGGAAGATCTACGACTGCCCTATATGCCGGAAAATAACTGATTTTTGATCAAATGAGATATACATTCTTATTGAGCCTGTTTTTGGCTCTGTGTAAGTTACAAATACTATAATTATTGCAGGAAAATCATGAACACATAATATATTCATACCACTACTGTGGATAACGCACTATCGCAGAATGTTGCATGTGCAGCGTGTGCTGAGTACGATGATATGAAACCTGCATCTGAGACGAACAGGTTACACCAACATTCACACAAACAATCTCTTCTTTAACACCACCGCATTACACAGAGAGAAGGATGATCACATGCAAAATGCACGCGTTCCTCCCGGCCACTCAACTCCAACTATTGTTGCACATACTGGGCATAGGCACGTGATTGTGAGTGTGCGGTCATCCTCCTCTCTGCTCTGCAAAGATTCGTACAAAGGCCCGAGAAACCTTTTGTACACACCCCCTACCTTCCAGTGTCTTCTTGTCCGCAAGGGCTTGCCAAGACCGCCACGGAACACTCGGCCGGTCCCGAGGATAAATAAGAGACCGGAGCAAGGCAGAAAGTCAGGGCTCCTCGCCCTAGTCACCCTTCACTGCAGCGTTAGCGGGCAAAAGAACCGCCGATAACTGCCGAAGCAAGACAAACACACAAAGGGCTTGCCCTGAGTGAACGAAGGGCACCGCAAGGTGTCTTTTTTGTTTTCAAACATCAATCAAAGCCGGGACGTCCATCGGTACTTTTTCCTGGCGACAGGAAAAAGTGTCCATTCGAGTTCTGACCGGCATTTGTACAAGATTCAATTGCTCTATGTATTGCCGTTTCAAAGTTTTCCTACTTGTCATATCCCAAATGCGGCATCAATTTCCGGGCTGTCCAGCATTCGGCATCACACCAAAATCCCATCTTTTTTGATCTCCTGCGCCAGCGTGGAATATTTGTCCTCCATGTGCTCGGGGTAGAACCAGATGGGTTGAATTTTGTAGCTGATTCCTCGCCGGACCCGCGAGAGTGCATACTGCTCATCCATACGGTCTCCTTTATAAGGTTTGCCTATAACGGCGATATCGATATCGCTCTGCGCATGCATACTATTGCGAGCTACAGATCCGAAGACAATTACCGAATCAAAAGGCACACCTGCCGCTTGCAGTGCCAGCTTGAATTGTTTTGCCGTTTGCATAGCCTCTTTTTGATTCATAGTTGAATTCTAGAAAGAAATTTCTCCACTTTTTCCAACCACATCTTTGCTTTCTCCTTTGTTGCATATTTCGTATGCCATTCTCCATCTCCGTACCGAGCAAGCATGGCATTATCGCTCAGTTGATCAAAATCTGTGAAGTCGCTTTCTGACCAATCTCCATGCAAGACTTGCGCGAGTTCACCGAGGTTATGAGTAAAAGGAGCGACTTTGTTATGTTCTTGGATATATTGTGCTTTGAGTGCGAGTTCCAAAGCCAAATGACAATGAAAAATCACTTCTCCATACAAATCTGGTTCCCCTTTTTCAAAGAGAACGTGTGCTCCCCTCAGCTCTGCTCGCGCTCTTTTCTGCCAGTGGGAAGCCGCTTCACTCTGCGTCATGCTTCCAGCATAGCATAAACCATCGGAAACATCAGTTCGCCCTCGCCATATACATCCCCGTCTCCGTATTCACCTTGATCCTCTCCCCTTCTTGAATGAAGAGTGGAACGTTCACACTGATACCGGTCTCGAGCTTCGCAGGCTTACTGCCACCTGTTGCCGTATCGCCTTTCACACCAGGGATTGTCTCAACCACCTTCAAATCGACCGTCGCTTTAATCTGAATGCCAATAGGCGTCTCTTCGAACATCAGTGCATCAATTTCTGCGCCTTCGATTAAATACCCCACACCATCACCGATGACTTCCGCGCTTAATTCAAACTGGTCGTAGCTCTGCAAATCCATGAACGTGAAACGCTCACCGTCTCCGTACAAGAACTGCACTTTTTTATAGCCGACATCAGCGGGCGCGATCTTGTCCTTCCCCTGGAAGTTCCGCGCAACGATAGACCCGTTCTTTAGGTTTTTGAGCTTACACTGCATGTTCGCCTTATCCTGGCTTTTACGACCGAAAACGGATGTTAAAACAATGTATGGTTCTCCATCTAACTGAATGGCACGGCCGGGCTTGAGTTCGGTAATTTCGTACATGGGACTGCTGAAGGGTAACGATTGGCTTAGGCGGGTGCAAGGTAAAACACGACGATGCGAGCTGGTTAGCTTGTCAGCTAGTCAGCTGGCTAGCTTCCTAGTTTTTTGAATATGAAGAGCTGCATTCCCTTGTTCTTCCACCGTAAAAACGATTTTTACTAAGCACCGTCACGCATGAATGGATTGATTAATACGTTGCCCTCCTAACAAGCTGACTAGCTGACCAGCTAACAAGCTACCGCAAATCCTGAATCGCCCGTCGCACCCTCAGTTTCAAACTCTCTTCATCATCAGGAAGCACGTGGTAGAGCTGTCGCAAAATCCTTGCCGCATCAAGATGCGTCGCCAGCTGCTTCACCTCGTACACCATCTGGTTCATGCGGGGGCGCGGGTGGCTGAAAGTGCTGATACGGTTGAGAATCTGGAGAGCATAGATGGCCACCCCCTCATCGGAAAGAGGCTCAACGGAAGGAACCGTCACGATGACACTCGGCTGTACCGGAACAAAGGGCTCAAGTCCTGCGGCCACGGCATCTGCATCGGAGCCGGTTCCTGTTTCTTCCAATTGGTCAGCAGCCAGCGCGATAAGCGACAATGCCTCCTTGCGCGTTTCTTCTGGGAGCAGCGCATCTTTTAGGAGGGGCAGATAGGGCTGCAGTTCAATGTAGCTCGCTCTTGCAGTGACCGTATCACCCATAATAATCGAATCGTGCAGCGCCTCGAGGGAATCGACCAGAACCATTCCGTTGATATCCGCATCGTTCAGGACAGGACTAGGCAAGTCCGCACCTGCTTCGAGGACCGCTTTCTTGAGGGCATAGAGCTCGTCACTCGGCTGTGCGGCAGAGAGTCCTGCGGCGTTCATTGCTACTTGCTGGCTAAGGAGCATCTGTGTGAGGGCGTTTCCCCCCGAACCGTTTGCAATAGCAATGAGCGTCTCTTTGTATTCTGCAAGTGATGCTGTGGCGCCTGTTCCGCTCCCTTCTGCAATAAGGGCAGCTGCTTCGTTTAAACGTGTAGAAGCGTTATCGATCTGCTTCTGTACCTTGGCAGCGGGGTCGATCGTAAGCAGAACATCTACCTGCTCGGCAACGCGCTTGACGGTATAGAGCGGGGATGTCGGCAAAATGCCGGCCCTCGCGGCGCTGCGTTCGCGCTGCATCTGTGCCACTGCGCGCTGGTGCACTGCATCTTTGCGCAGGTTCTCGGCAACCCATACATCGTCGTAGCCCTTCTCGGGAATGCGTGTGACGCTACCGGCAAGACCGGTCTCTTTGAATGTCGCCTGTTCCCCTGTAACCAGAACAGTTGTGACATCTCCTTGTTCCAATGTAACGGTGCGATCCCACACCTGAACCGTGAGTGAACTCTCGGTGAGCGCCAGGGACATACTGCCTTCATGCAGGGTGACAGATCCGAATGGTGTTGAGACGATAAGGCCCGCTGCATAGCGCGGAACAAATCCTTGTACCCACAAGTTTCCACGGCTAAGGGTAACGGTCTGGCTGTCTGATGGTGATTCTGGGCGATCGGATAAGTCGTTGAGCGTGACAGTCGTATCGTGCGCAAGGCGGATAGTTCCGTCATCATGCAGCATCACCGTAGCCTCCCCCTTTCCTGTCCGGAGCTCTGTCGGTTGGTTCAACGCAATTTCGTGTGTGACCGGCTGCCATAAATCCTGCAGCGACACCGATACCTCACCACCGGTAGGAACAACGAGCACGCGTGACTGCGCGATGGTACGTGGAGCCAAAAACACGGCAGGGCTGGCACGCAGAGCGATGAGCACCAGTGCGAAGGCCGCCACCCACTTCATACGGCCATAGGGTGTGCCGACAGGCGCAGGGGTGAGCCTGGCCTGGAACGCTTTGCGCATATCACTCTGGAGTCCCGCGGACGGGTCAAAGATGCCGCGAAGACGATCAAAAATCGTAGAAATTGATGGATTGTCAATACGATGCAGGATCCGGGACCAGATGTCTCCCTGCATATCGCGCGAAGGATTGAGGCTCTTTTGCAGATCCCGGAGCACAGCCGGCCCGGCTATTCTTGCCTGAATTGAGGCATGGATACGGTCTTTTGCACCGTCTAAGGGCACATGCAGATCCCGCAGCCGGTGAAGAAAAGACTCGTGCTTCATGGGGTTTTGTCGACTGGTAAAACGCAGAGAAAGCGCGTTTGTTACGCGTTTAATTAACTATTTCGGGGGGAAGTAAGGATTCGAATTTTCGCAGTGCCCGCATCTTGAGGATACGAACAGCTCCTTCGGTAAGGCGAAGTACCCGGGCGACTTCGTTGTGCGGCAATTCGCTGACGTAACTGAGGAGCAGTATTTCGCGATACCGACGCGGGAGACGGTTAAGTGCGTCACGAACCATCGTGAGTGTTTCACTTCGCTCCAAACGGTTCTCTGCGCGATTAAGCGTATCGGTGTCAGGCAATTGATCGGACACTTCCTCAAAGCCGCGCTGGCTGCGGTACACATCGACCACGCTGTAGCGCGCAATACGGAAGAGCCACGCACCGAACGGCACATTTTTCTGGATTTTATAGGTATGCAGTTTTTCCCACGCCTTCACGAAAATATCGGCGGTCGTATCTTCGGCAATTTCGCGCGGCAAGCGGAAGGACGTGTAACGGTAGACCGGCAAAAAGAAGTGATCGTACACTTTGGCAAAGGCCTCGGTATCCCCTTCCTGCGCACGGGCAATGAGTTTTTGTAACTGCGCCTCTGGAATGTCGGGGAGGGACATGAGGAAAGAGTATAGCGGACGGCAAAGAGGGCAAAGAGGGGAAAGAGGGAAATACGATTAAATTGCCGTTTATAACTTTTCTTCCTCTATGCCTTCTATGCCCTCTATCCCCTCCTACTCCCACTCAATCGTCGCCGGCGGCTTATTGGTCAAATCGAGGAACACACAATCAATACCATCCAGCTGGAGCAACCGCTCCGTCATTCTCTTTAGCACATCTTCCGGCAGCGCAATCGCCTCGGCGGTCATCGCTTCCTGTGAATCGATGGGCCGCAGCACGATTGATTCTCCACCTTGCTTGATGCCGAAGGGAACGAGAACAACAGGAAACTGCCAGATACGGTTATAGAGATTCGCACGGTGCATCTCTTCGTCGACGATGGCATCGGCTTCTTGAAGCAAAGTCGTCCGTTCGCGCGTGATTGTCGATGGCGTGAAGACAAACTCCTGTGGTGTCGCATGCGACGTGCAGAGCAGCACGCGGTTAAAATCGTGGTACTGATTCGGAATCGTCGTCGCGAGTTTCTTGTGCTCTGCCGTGACGACACATGGCTGATCACTGAAGAGGGAGAGAGCATGACGATATGTGCGGCCGTCACCCTGCACTCCGACTGATTGAACCGGCAGCACTGCATGGAGTACAGGGATCGTCTCCCCTCTCCCACTTGTCGGCCGTAGCAAGAGCGAAGGCTGATCGGGGGAGGGGCTGAGGGAGGGGGAGGCTCCGCAGAGTATCCGTACCCCGAGCCCCGGCCCCGGGAACGGATGTCTCCAGACGAGCGGTGGTGGAAGTCTCAACTCTTCCCCGAGCTTACGTACTTCATCTTTGTACAGATCTTTCAATGGTTCGATGACAAGCCCTGCGTCGATCATTTTCTGCACGGCTTCCACACGATTGTGATGCGTCTTGATGGTATCGGAATGCTTGGTGCCGCCCGTCTCGATGGTATCGGGATAGATGGTCCCCTGCCCCAGCATCCAGCCGTCTTCGATACGCAAATTCATTGCATCACTTTCACGCTTTTGCACTGCGAGGAATGTGTCGCCGATAATCTTCCTCTTCTTCTCAGGATCGGTGACGCCTTTCAAATTCGCAAAGAATTCATCGGACGCATCGACGAAACGCAGGTTATCAATACCGAAGAGATCGAATGCATTCTTGATGTTACGCACTTCGTTCTTCCGCATGAGACCGGTATCAACCAGCAAGCCCTGCACGCGATGGGGGCCAAGCACTTCATTGAGAACAGTGAATGCAACGGTCGAGTCAACGCCGCCGCTCACCATCATGAAGACTCTGCGATCGCCGATCTCTTTCAAAATTTCCGTCCCGATGCGCTGCGAATACCCCTCGATGGACCACGGCGTCGCATGACACAAATCGACGAAGTTCTTCAGAATGTCCGCTCCATATTCCGTGTGCACGACTTCCAGATGAAACTGTACGGTGTAAATATTCTTGGTGACATTGCTGAGCGCCGCATGAGCACATGTCGCTGACTTCGCGGCAACAGTGAACCCCGGAGGCAACTGCGTCACTTCATCTCCATGGGACATCCAGACAATGAATTGATCGGGGAGATCTTTAAAGAGCGGCCCGCTGTCCATCACCCTGATTTCCGTGTGTCCGTATTCCTTCACCTTACCCCCCGTGACCTTGCCACCCGAAACATGCGCAATCCAGTGATGTCCGTAGCAGATACCGAGAACAGGAATACCCATCTCCAGAATTTTCGGATCAGCCTGAGGACTGCCCGCTTCGTAGACGCTCTGGGGACCGCCGGAGAGGATAATACCCGCGACATCTTTCAGCTTTTCAGCCGGAGTTTCGGGTGGGAGGATCTGCGAAAATGCACCGCTTTCGCGGACACGTCGGGCGATCAAATGCGCATATTGACCCCCGAAATCGAGAATGACGACAGAGCCTGCATGTATCTGGACTTCCATGAAGAGATTGTAGGGATTGATGAAATATGAGACAATTTGACAAATTATAAAATATTGTTATATTGACATCAATACTATGAAGCACGAAACACGCACTATCTATGAATGGGCAGAGTGGCTGGAGGAACAGAGCCAGGCAAATCCATATGTTGCGGAGGCACTCGACTCTATTCGCCGCGAGTTTAAGGTACCCGTGGGAATACATAATCTGACGGCAGCAGCACGTTCTGTCCGCCAATCATTCGATAAGTGGCAAAGAACATGGGACACAGGTGCCCTTTTTCAGTTTCATTTGATTTCTCCCAGTGGATTGGTTCTTCAAAGCAGCCGCTTCTCCGGGGACACAAAAAAAATAATGCGGCCTGATCTTACCGGACGAATAGCGGAAGCGGATGAAGTAGGAGAACAACTACCTTTTATAAAAATGCAAGAAAAACAAATCATCAGCGGACTGGGATATACGCCGGAGGGGCTTCCTCAAGAACTACTGACGAGATACGCTGGGAACAGGGAACAAGCAAAGTTGGGTTTTGCCACTATACACATAGCGGCTCAAATGAGTTTAATCGGACAGGAACTACGAACGGTCGTGACGAGCCCGGAGATGCTCGAAAAAACAACGGCCTCAGCATTCCGGGGAAACTCACTGACTGTTGAATTGCAGGAAGCCGGAGATACGTATTAATCTGACGATGGCATGATGCGATCTGAATTCCCGAAGGTAGAAGCAATCAGTATCCACGTTGTATATGCGACGGCAGCGTCTTCCCATGCATGGAGGAAAAGAGCGGCGATGCAGAGGGCGAGGAAAATTGATAATTGATAATTGATAATTGACCCGACTTCGTCCGCTACGGACGGACTACGCCGGGCACGTAATTTCTGTAAGACTATGATCACCAAAGCCAGATATAAACCGAGCCCAATCCACCCCATCTCCACCCCAATCTGCAAATACCAATTTTCAGGAAGGAACGGACAATGACAGGTACGACCTATGGGCTGACCTGTCGGCCGTAGCTCCCCAGAAGGGAGCGGAGGCTGAACTTGAGCGTCAGCGACAAACACACAAAGATCCGGTCTGTCTTTCGCCCATGATGCATCGCTCCCCGCCTCTAACATCACGCAGGCATCACTTGTGCGGTTGCTGGCAGGACCAGCCGTACCAAGACCTAAACCGAGTGGATGACTGATCATCATCTGCACAGCTTTAATTGGATTCTCGATATGCCCGCGAGAAGAGGCGGCGCGGAGGATGACGGAGGGGAACAGGACGAGCACGAGGACGAGAAAGCAAAGGGTAGAACAGAGTAAGCCGATCACTGCGCGGCGGGACATCGATTTGATAACTGGCCACAGTACAATGCCAATGATGACTGCGGCACCGATCCATGCGGCTCTGGAAAACGTAAATAGAAGAACCAAACCGACGGCGAAAGTGTAGGCGGCAAACCTCCACTGCTCGGGCTTACCCCATGCCTTGCGCAAACGTACCAGACCGACACTCAGGGGAATCAGCAGCCACAAGCCCAATTGATTCGGCCCGCTCATAGGTCCTTGCAAACGACGGATGCCGGAATCACCAATCTGCTGGAATGCAGCAAGCGGCCCATCGGGCAAATAGAGCGAATGCAGGTCGCTGTAACCAAGCCATGTGAACCACTCGATTGGGAAAAAGCGCGAACACAGGCTGTAGAGCACGACTGCAAAACCCGTGTAATAGAGCACGTTCGGCAGAAGGCTCATAAACCACTCAGACCATGACACGCGGCGAAGAATGAGGAAGGCAATGAGGGGGATGAAGTCGTAGCGAATGCCGTAGATGAATTGAGTATTGAGTATTGAGTATTGAGTATTGAACAGCGAAACAGCGGTCCCGAGGATCAGTAACCCGATGATCAACGCATCAATAACATCGATTTTGAAAAATTTTCTCGCAGCTCGCAGCTGATAGCTTGTAGCTAGTTCGATCACTGCAATACACAACATCACCCCCAACACTCCCTCCTTCCAAATCGCCAAAACCCCAAGTGGAGAGTGTCCCGGTCCCACAATCCACTTCGTCAGAACTGTCACCAGCAATGCGTGAAACGGGAGGAGGGCGATCAGAAGAAGAGCCAGAGATTCGCGGAGACGTTGGAGCATGGAAAAATTGTACAGGAAACAAGGAGATTGATGAGTGCGACTATTCTATCATCCCGACAATCGTCGGCTCAGCTTTGAATCACCTACACCGGAATACCGCTATACTGTATTTCGCGAGCGAGAGTACTGATACGCTCATCAAACCGATCTGAGGGTAAACAGACTGTTTGGATGCGAGAATCGATGGCAAGCGCAGCACTCTGTACGATGCTTTCTGTTTTTCGCAGATCCTCCAAAGCAACGTTCACGACAACCAATAGATCGATATCGCTTTTGTCCGTTGCCGTTCCGCGGGCAAATGATCCATAGAGATACATCTGCTCCGGCACGATCCCCTGCTTAATCAAATGCTCCTTCAAGAGCTTCGCTTCATCATGAGCCAAATGTGGGGCGGTGAATGTGCTGAGAATCATAAAACGGCAAGCACAGGAAGGATTTCGCGCACACGGGCAACCGCTGTTGCAGGATCGAGTAATGCGGGAAGGTTCAGATGATAATCAATCTCATCATATCGACCCTTTACTCCTTGCGGACTGAGTTCGTGCAAAAACATGCGCTGATTCCCGGTCAATGTCACATTCACAAGCAATGCGAGTGCATCCAAATCATGAATCAAAGGAGCAGCAATATGTTGTTGCTCCATATAGAGAGCTTTTAACGCCTTTTCCATAGAAAGATGACAATGAAATATGCATAAGCCGACTGCTTGTTGCTCAAAAGAAAATTGGGCCGCAGCGAGAGAGTCTTTGGCACCTTTGCGCCAATGTTGTATAAGCTCGATCTGCGTCATGCGGGTGCATTGTACCGCTTTACATTAAATAACACACCTACGTGTGTTATAACCCCAACCTTTCCTCCTCCCCCCGCAACACCTCCCCCTTCTTCAGCACGCTCTCCACAGCATCAATACACCGCGCACTGACGTTCTGCCCGTAAATCTTCTTTGCATTCTGCATATCTGCATTATCCCATGCATACTCGATGATTTTTTTGATCACGTCACCATCAACCGGAGGCGCGATGATGTTGCCGCCGATCATGGCAGATTCTGATCGATCGGAGCCGAAGCGCAGCGTGACGCACGGAACACCGAGCACATTCATTTCTTCCTGCATCGACCCTGAATCGGTCGCACAGACTGCCGCTTTGTTCATAGCCGCGATGACGTCGACGTACTCCGCCCAGACGGGAGAGTAGATGAAGTTCGGGTGATTCTTCACTAGGGTCTCCACCTCTGTGCGAAGCCCGAAACGATCGAAAGCGGCCTCTGTCTGGAAGAGCGAAATGAGGAGCACCGTGCGCCCGTCTTCGATCAACCCTTTCATTGCGTTGTAGATCGATTTGAAGCGCGTCTCACTGATGCAATTCTCGCGACGGTGAATGCAGAAGCGAACGAAATCCCCATCTTTTAGCGCAGGATATCGATCAAAAATCGTTGATGTCTTCGCACGCGCAAGAGCATCATTTGTTGCATCCACCACCGAATTCCCGACAACAAAGATACGATCTTCGGCAAACCCCTCGTCTCGCATAAATATCGCATCGAGTTCAACGGGTGCGAGATGAATACCCGATCCTGCTTCGCTGCAGCGCGTGTTGAACTGCTCGGGGAATGGCTCCTGCGAACCGCGCTCCCAGTTGTCGGGATCCATTAAAAATACTCTCCATGCATCAACATCGAAGGACTTCGGACTTAGGACATAGGACATCGGGTTATCCGTTTTTCCTAAGTCCAAATCCCTAAGTCCAAAGTCCTCGTAGTTCGGCGTCAACGTCCGTATCCCCGCTTCCACATGCACCGCCGCAAACCCGTGACAATACCCCGCATTACTCGCAGCCATCGCGGTGGTCGTATCACCGTGCACATATGGAATCACGATCTTCCCACCTTCGCCAAGGCTACGGTGGGCAGGTCCCTCTTTTATCTTACCAATAATATATCCGAGTCTTCCGATAATTTGGCTCACAATTTCGTGCATCGCTCCGCGAACGTTCAGGTTAAAGTCCGGCTCCACGCCGAATTCTTTCAGCATCCCTCCGCTCAGGTTTTCGTCGTAGTGCTGGCCGGTATGACCAAGTAACACCAGATGCCCGCGCTTCTTTAATTCATTGTAGAGCGGAATCTGCTTGATGATATCGGGCTTGGTCGCGATCAAAATGATGTGAACATGACGGCTGGTGCTAGCCGCAAGATCATCAAAAAACGATGGGGATCGATACGTAATCTGGTCCATGCAGGCATTCTACACGACTACTTCCCATTTCGCTGCTCGGTTGCCCGAAATTCCTGTATATCCTCCAAAACAAGAGCAGGAGTGTATTCCGGTAGCATTTCTTCCCTAAAAATGTCGCGGGTCTTCATGCGGGAATACCCACTCATTACACTGTTCGTATGTTTGATACGCGACGTTTCGCCGGTACGGATTCTCAGATCCACCTCATGATACGGCACCCCTGCCAATGGTAAATCAAGATAGTCTTCGAACTTGCCCCTTCCTTTGGCATCCAGATGAAGTGCTCTTGCCCTGGCCTCTTCATCAGGACCTGAGTAATCCATCATAAGTGCCACAACCATCCCCCGTCGCTCTCGTGTATAGGCACAAATCTCATCAAATAATTTCATCATATCATCTGCATCTTTCAGAAGCCGCTCACGCCTACCCATGTGCACCAACCGTACGTCGGCATTTTCCGGAAGGTCAATCCAGTTATCCCGGAGATCGGTAAGAAACTCTGTGGTGACTTTGAAGACCGCGTCTGCATGGTGTTTTGGACGATCCCAGTTGGACGTTGACCACGTCCATGCCGCAATCAGTCCTACCATTTGATCCCTGGCTACTTCAATAATGCGTTTCGTCGCTTCCCCGCCTGCTTTGTATGCCGCATACATCTGACCGTAATTTAAATCGGCTGTTGCGATAAGCGGCTGCCCTTCGCTTTTTAACGCATCAACCTCGTACCGACGATTGCCGTCGCACGTGAGTTCCACCCATAAACCGTCCTTTGGACCCGTAGGCATAGAGGGGTACTCTAGGCAGAAGCGGATTACGGGTCAATTGCTCATCGCATCTCCACTGGCACCTCCAAGCCGATAATCTTCAGACACAGCGGCGCGATGTCTTTGAGCCCCGTACAGTGTGCAATATCCGCCGATGACGTGACGGACTCTGCGTGCACAAAGGTCTGGATTTGGTTGCCTGTATGACTGGGGGAAACCGTATCGGTCCCCGGGACCAACATCTCTTCGGCATTGCCGTGATCGGATGTAATAATCCATTCGTAGCCATGCGCTTCGAGCACCGGTAAAAGCCTGGCCAGATTACGATCAACTGCTTCGCAACCTTGTACCACCGCTGCAATCTTCCCACCATGACCGACGAGGTCCGGGTTGGCATAGTTCATAATAATCACTTCATGGCTTTCTGCTTCGATGTGTTTGATCGTTTCTTCGGTCAGTTTATCGGCGCTCATTTCCGGCGCTTCGGCGAAGTTCGAAACCTTTGGTGATTCCACAAGTAAACGATCCTCCCCTTCGTACGGCTCTTGGCGCTGCGCATTAAAGAAAAATGTGACGTGGGCGAACTTGTCCGTCTCAGCCACACGCAGTTGCTTAAGCCCCGCCTTCGAGAGCACTTCCCCGAATGTATTGTGTACATCCACAGGCGGGAACGCGACGGGGAGATGATCTGAATACGGCCCCATGCAGATAACATCGGTAATGCGGATGGGGCGTGGGAATTCCGTAAAATCCTGCTCTTCCAATGCGCGCACCATCTGGATCATGCGGTCACTGCGGAAGTTGATGCAGACGACAATGTCTTCGCTATGAATGGGATGGAATTCCGGCGTTTTCAGCGGACGGATGTAGTAATCAGTCCTTTCCATATCCTTAGCCTCCAAATACCAAGACTCTGCCGCCTCACACAAGTCCGCGACCTCCTTCCCCTTTCCTTCTGTGAGCAAATCGTACGCAAGTTTCGTGCGTGTCTCGTACTGCTTATCTCTATCCATCGCAAAGTAGCGGCCTACAAGAGAAGCCACGGTTCCGATCTGTTCTTTGGAAATTTCTTCCGTAAGCAAACGAAAATCGATGCAGAAATGCTGCTCCAGCACATCACGCCCATCACTAAAGAGATGCAGATACACGTGGTCAACTCCCTGTTTTTTAGCGAGTTCCAGCATTGCATGGAAATGCTCGGCAGAGCTATGAACCCCACCAGTCGAATAGAGTCCAATGAGGTGGAGTGGGACCTTCTTTTGCACGGCACGATCACAAGCGTCTTTTAAAATCGCATTCTCAAAAAACGTTCCCGTCTTAATAGCCTGGTTGATCTCCTCCAGCGGTTGCCACACGATTCTGCCCGCACCGATCGTCAGGTGCCCCGGCTCACTCGCCCCCTGCTGTCCTTCGGGGAGTCCCACCGCATTGCCGGACGCGTTCATGATCACACTTGGAATTGTCTCCTCTAAGCGTTTAATGGTCGGCAAGTTCGCGAGCGTGCGTGCGTTACCCGGGCCTTCCGGTGCAATTCCAAAACCGTCGATGACGATGAGGCAAAGTTTTTTCACTTTGCCACCCTACCACCTCGCCTTGGCGATTGCACCTGCGCTGTGCTATACCTTGCAACTGTGAATAAGTTCCACGTCCACAGCCTGTCACGAAGACTGTACATGCGTACGGTGGTGTGGTCTGTTTTCTTGTGCATTGCGATTGTGGTGTGCGCTGCTTTCTTGGGTCGTGCAAGCAAAAACTTTAAAGCGGCACTCACAGATAAGCCCGATGTTGCGATTTATTTGCTGCTGCCCGACGAAGGACTGGGGCAGACGACGCTGCTACGTGATAACGGTGATACGCGTGACTACTTAGCTGAGACGAAAGAGGGGCAGAAGATGATCAAGCTTGCGAAAAACAAAGATGGGCAGTGGGAAGTGGCGGTGATTGAGAAGCTACGCGAGTAGTATTGGGTATTAGGTATTGAGTATTAGGTATGAGATATAAAATTCATCGTATACTCAATACTTAATACTCAATACTAAATACGGAAAGATCACCACTGCCCTCCAAATCCTCGGGAGTCTTTTTGGTTCTCGTACCACCCGCCACAACCACTCGATTCCCAGATTCTGGAAGAGCTTCGGCGCACGCGTATGCACACCGGCGATAAAGTCGAACGTTCCACCGACCCCCATCGCAACGCGAATGTGCGTGAGTTGATCACGATGTTTGTCGATCCACATATCCTGCTTGGGCGCACCGTATGCAACAAAAAGAAGCCTCGCACCGCTCTCATTGATATGCTGAACAATACCATCGGCATCGGCATCTTTCGCAGAGCCTGCAAACGCCCCTGCAATTTTGAGCTGAGGATTGGCTTTCTTGAGCACCTCCCCAGCCTTCACTGCCGTGTCGCCCCATGCCCCCAGTAAAAATACGGGATACTCCGCGGGCAAGTTCCTGCAGAGTTCCATAACCGTATCCACCCCTGTCACACGCTCAGGAAGTTTCTGACCTGTACGACGCGCCGCCCAGAGCATGCCGCTGCTATCGGCAATATTCAGATCCGTCCGATTCAAGAGTTCTCGAAACGGCGGATTCTTCGACGCTTCTACAAGCATCTCGCTGTTTGGCGTCATCACATGGTGAAACGTCCGCTCATCGAGCATGGAACGAATACGTTCGACCGCCAGCAGACGAGTGAGGGGGTCGACGGGAACGCCGAGGATGTGGATGCGTTGCACGGGAGTAATAGAATAACAGAGTAATAGAGTAATAGGACAAGAATAATAAAAACCTATTATTCTATTATTCTAGTACTCTAGTATTCTAAACATAGATTTATGCCTCTCTCTCGATTCTCCATCGGCCTCACCGCCCTGCTCCTGACAGCCTGTACTGCCCTGCAACCACAAACACCTGTGGAGCAAACCGGTACCGTCTCCATCAGCCAATCAAACTCACGATCGAGCAGGAGCAGAATTATCGGATCTCTGGCCTCCAGCGGGACCCTTGTCACCGGGAAGAGCACCGCGCCTGTCACGCTGCTCCTGTTTACGAATCACAATTGTGCCTACTGCAAAGACTTCGAGTACGGCATCGTGCCGCGCCTTGTAAGCGATTACATCGAAACCGGAAAAGTGACCATGATCACAGTCCCCTTTACCATCCAGAAATACCCCGACAGCGCTTTACACGCACGGACACTCCTCTGCGGCGTGCTCGGCGGCAGCGGAACCCTCACCAATCGGCAGTTATTTGATGGGGTAGCAAAGTTCCCCTCGCTGGCGTCATGTCTGACGGATGAAAATGAAACACTCGACGCATTGCTCCAGGCGCAACAATCATTGGCAACCTCGCTGGAGGTGACGGTCGTACCGACGTACTTCCTCAACGGACAGAAGTTCATGGGGCTACCGGAGTATGCGGACCTGAGAGGGCAGATTGAGGAAGCGATGAAAAATGAATAAAGAAGAAAGAAAAATACGAACATCCATAATCTTGGACTCTGGTGCATGCGACCGTACTCGCACGGTAATATCGAGGCATTTCGCTTCCCGCAGCCGTTGACGAAAGATTTGGAGCATACGGTTAGTGTAAGAGCATGATAAATGGAACGTCTAATAATGTGATTGATCTTTCTTCTCCCACTTTTTTCCCCTTCTCCCTATGAAACGTCTACAACTAGCAGGCATTGCTGCTTTATCATCATTATTGGCTACAAGCGTCGCATTCGCTGCAGAGACTACATGGCCGACAAAGCCATTTTCTGATGTGCCTGCAAGTAGCACGCACTTTGCGGCTATCGAATATCTGCGCCAGCAGAAAGTGCTGAAAGGATACGACGACGGCACATTCCGTCCCGAAGCACGCATCAATCGCGCAGAAATGGTGAAGCTCATCGCAAACCCGTTCATCTTGGACACCGCACGTCTAAACGACTGTATGACCGAGAACATGAACGAAGATGATACGACCGTCTTCTATTCGGATGTAACTCGCGAGGCATGGTACGCAGCTGAACTCTGCTTGGCTCACACCGGCAAAATTATCAGTGGTTACCCAGACGGCACCTTCCAGCCGGGAAACCAGCTGAACTTCGTCGAAGCTGCAAAGATCATCGTCGGTACATTCGCTCTGCAGACCGATACCGATCCCAATGATCAGCGCTGGTTTATCCCCTATGTAAATGCTCTGTCCGAGCGCAGTGCGATCCCCACCTCCATCCACACGTTTGACCAGGTGGTAACTCGCGGCGAAATGGCCGAAATCATGTACCGCCTGAAGGCAGACAAAGTGAATCTGTCGTCCAAGACGACGGCGCAGATTAAATAAGACTTCATAAAAAAAGCAGAGCCCCGTCGTTCTCGAACGACGGGGCTCTTTGTGATGTTCAGCAGGAGGCAAGTCCCTTACGCTGCCGCACGCAGCTCTTCGTCCTGTCGGAGATGATTACCGACTTGGTAGCCTTCTTGGACGATGCTGCAATGCAATTCATACAGCACAGCGACAACCGATTCCTCCAGGCCTTTGATCTCCCGAGCGAACCATTCGCGGAAGTCAGCAAGCGGCCATGCGACACACTGCCACGCATAGAGCCCAAGCACATAGCCCCGCTTGCGTGAGAGCAGACTGATGCGGCGCTTCGCAAAGCCCACTCGCGCGGCTACATCCGCAGTCAATTGACCAGCCAACTTCTCCAACTTTTGCCCAGGAGAATCATCCGTCTGTTCCATACTAGTCGACCTGCCTTCCTATGTGAGAGAACATCTTCTACCCCGCGACTCCCGCGGGGAATGCGGCATTTAAGTTCAGAGTAGATGTAAAGTCAAGCTCACACGCACACCATTCAAAACGTCTGTGTTTTACGCCACTTATCGATCTCTTTGTGGTTACCCGAAAGCAAGATATCGGGGACCTTCAACCCTTCGAATGTCTCCGGTCGAGTGTAATGCGGGTACTCTTTTTTGCGATTAAGTGACTTGGAAAAGCTCTCATCCTGCGCGGATTCATCTTTGCCAAGCACTCCCGGAATATGACGCGCGACTGCATCGATTAAAACCATCGCAGGGAGTTCGCCACCCGTAAGAACATAGTCACCAATCGACATTTCTTCATCGATCCATCCTCCATCAATAATGCGCTGATCAATTCCCTCATAGTGACCGCAGAGGAGAATGAGCCAGTCATGCTTCTTTGCGACTTGCTCTACTTTGGTTTGAGTCAGGCGTTTACCGCGGGGGGAAAAATAAATGCAATGTGCCGTGTGATCCGCGCCATCCGTATTATCCGCACCCACGAAGGGGTGCTGCTGGGGAGAGGAAATTGATTCGATGGCGTTAATGATTGGCCCGCACATCATCACCATGCCCGCCCCACCGCCATATGGCCGGTCATCAATCTGCTTGTATTGCCCCTGCCCAAATTGGCGGAGGTCATGGAAATTAATCTCCAGCAGCTTTTCTTCCTGCGCACGCTTGAGGATGCTCTCGGTGAGAGGGCCTTGGAACATTGCCGGGAAAAGCGTTATGACGTCAATGCGCATACGAGCGGGAATAATAGAGTAATAGAATACTAGAATAATAGGGATATTCGCGTCCTATTACTCTATTACTCGAGTCCCTATTACTCCCCGTTCGTCCTATTACTCTATTACTCGAATCCCTATTACTCCCCCTTTCCGGTATCCTACAACCTCATGAAACCTCTGATCGACATCTGCGTCCCCACCTGGAACTGCAACCGCAGCTACTTCCAGCAGGCAATCGATAGCGCCCTGGCCCAGACCGAAACCCGTTGGCGGATGTACATTCATGACGATGCATCGACTGTGGATATGGAGACGATAGTGAAACCGTATCTGAGCGACCCGCGTATCAGCTGGCATCCGAACCGGATCAAGCTCGGGATCGGCGGTAACTGGAATGCAACCATGCGATTAGGATCAGCACCCTTCGTGCAATTCCTCTTCCCCGACGACTATTGGGAACCCGACTTTTTGGCAAAAGGATTGAACGCGATGGAAGAACATCCGTCCGTCGGGATCGTGTCACTGGGCCACAGATATATCGGTGAGGGTGGCGTGGATCTCACAAAATACAAAGAACTAGAACAATTCCGCAAAGAACATCTGCATGCAGGAGTGCATGATGGGATAGAGACGATCCGGTGGTGGGTGACGCGCGGGCTGCATCCAAATATTGTCTGCGAACCGGACTTTACGATGTTGCGTCGAAGCGTCATGGAGCAGGCGGGATGGTACTTGGAAGATATGCGGCAGAACTTGGACGTTGAATATGTGGTGCGTATGCTCCTGCGATCGAACTGGTACGTGATCCCTGAGCAATGCGGCAGCTTCCGCATACATGAAGATGCGACCAGCTCCATTAACCAGCGTGAAGGCAAAGGGGTTTTTGATCGTTTCCGGTGCATTGAGTTATTACGCGAAGCGCTGCCTCCAGGATCCGATCGTGACTTGGTAACGCGTGCGCGAAACGTTGCGCTGACGGGGATGGCGAGTAATTATCTGAAGCGTGTGAAACAGAAAAATATCATCAGCCCGGCGGGCGGCGGCATGTTCAAGAAATTTGCGATGCGGCATCCGTGGTTGGTGTTGCGGGCGTTGTGGAGGGCGTGGAGAAAAACTTAAGAAGCTGTATTCCATGTATGACCACGCCAATGGATAATTGGCTCTCCAGTGATTTTCCCTGCTATGGCAGCTTCGTACCCCATCCACGCTGCTTGAGACACGAGTAACCCGGCTGTTTCAGGGTTATCAACAACCATCAGGAATCCGATACCTCGGTTCCATTGTTCACATGCACCTTTATCATCAACAAGCACGCCTTTGCCAGGGTGAGGATACTCAGCAGCGAGTCTCATCATCTGCGGCACTCCTTCCGGGTCCGGGAATACGGCATCAAGCTGCATACCCATACCGGTTTCTTCCAGCATGCGCAGAACCTTTAGGGGAATCCCACCACCGCTAATGTGTGCACAGCCTGTCAGAGAAATGTTCACCGCTCCATCAACGCCCCCCTGTGCCCAGTGCACCAGTGGCGCGTAGATTGTGGAAGGAGTCATAAGCTTCTCTGTCAGTTCGGGGCGTGCTGTATGCCATGGAATCGGGAATTGCTCCATCAACCCTGCTCCGTATTTTCCTGTCAGCAACAAAGCTGCAGTGTCCGGACTCAAGCCTGTGACATCCTGGCGGAGCATCTCTGAAATATACGAAAGACGCGTGGCTCCATTCATCTCTTTCTGCAAAAACGCATTCTCCATAATGGCACGAGCACGCGTAAGACCGTTGCTACGAATAGATTTCTCCCGGAGTGCCACCACCGTCTGTCCCGGGTACAACTTCGATCCGTCGATCAGTTTTTCGCGGTTGATGAGCTGTACTGCAACAGCATTCCAGTTAAGGTGATTGACTCCATAGCCGGGCGTGCGGTGCCCAAGCTCGGCGATCTCACCGTTGAGGAGGGGGAAACGCCCTGCATTACATGCAGCTTCCATTCCTCTTGCGAGTGCCAGAACAAACTTGGGATCATCGGCACTGTTCAAATCAAGACTGTTAGCGATGCCCACGACTGAGATCCCTCTGCGTGCTGCGTCATCAGCCACCATCGCGAGAAGATCAAAAGCGGAGTATTCGAAGTAATGATAATCACCAGTTGCCGTAAACATGCGCTCAGCAAGCTCGGGCTTTGTACCCGTGCCGTCTGCGTTCACGAAAATCTTATGATGCCCCGCATCGATACCGGACTGAGCATTCACCGTCCGATCGAACATTAAGCGAGGCTGATAGGCATTATCGGGAAAATTTCTTGCTGTCCTGCGCACTACATCGGCAAAGGCGCGAGATGCGAGTTCTTTTTCGTCAACGTTTACGGAGGCTACTTCGGACATGAGAAAAAAGGAAAGGGGGTGATCGTAGCACTCCGGCAGGTTCGGGCAAGGTTCAGATAAACGCCTTCATCAAACCGCTGACGTCCTGCATCTGCACCTCATCAACCAACTGTGTCTTTTTCCCCTGTCTGGGGACCAGGCGCTCATCAAAGCTGGGGATAGTCTCATTTTGGTACAAAATACCTGTCGCAATCTTCCCGGATGTATCGACTGCAAGTGCGCGGGCTTTCACAAAGTCTGACGTATCGTGGTTTTCGACTTGATAGCACCGCTCGAGTAAATACTGATGTGTCGCGAAGTGGTTGTACGTGGGACATGCCTGCAGAATATCGACGAACGCAAACCCTTTGTGCTTGATAGCTGCCTTAAAAATCTCCACCATCTGGGGAATATTGCCGCTAAAACCACGCGCCACAAATGTCGGCTGCAGGCTGAAGACGAAATCCATACTGGGGAGGGTGTGCTCGGGGACACCGTTGGGGGCCGTGTTCATTTTTTGATCCTGCCACGTAAGGCTGCTCGCCTGGCCGGTCGTGAGCCCGTAGTTGGCATTGTTATGCAGCACGAAGGTCACCGGGTAGTTACTGCGGATGGAATGCACGAGATGCCCTACCCCTTCGCTAAAGCTTGCCCCATCGCCACCAAACGCCATCACCGGCACATTGCGGTTCGCGAGCGCTGCACCCGCTGCAAACGGCAGCACACGACCATGGAGACCGTGGAACCGGTAGCCGTTGATCTTGTCGCTCGTGTTACCGTGGCATCCGACGTCATAACAGAGCAACACCTGCCATGGGGCCAAGCCCGATTCAACGAGTGCACGCTTCACTGCCGTCCAAATACCATAGTCGCCGCAGCCGTCACACCACGTGCATTTGTTTTCGCAGTGGAAGGACTGCATGGAGGAAGTGCCGGTATCGAGTTTGATGGCCATGAAATTACTGGAGAGGAACTGGGGAAAAATTGCCGGTATCGAGGTTAAGCACCCACACATCATCACCTAAGCCGGCCGTCTCATGACCGCCACGCAGATACACCTTCCCCCCTTTCACGGGAGCTTCTTCCAAAATTTCCTCATGATCCACGGAAGAAACAAGGAACATCGTGCGCGAGTTCCACCAACGAGAAGCACCTGCATACGGGTTTGCACTGAGGGAGATCACACATTCCGATTCATCATCCAGAATGCCGATGATATCAAAATCGATAATAACCGTGCTGTCATCGTTGTACTTCCGGTCATATTTTCGCAGTGTGACGGTCTTCGCACTTTCCATGTCACATGCATCGTTTTTAAAGACGTACCGAACATGCCCTTCGTTCAACATACCCCGGTAGAGGATTTCTGCCGCCCGCATACGGGAAAGCGGCTTATCAAGACCATCCAGAGGCTCTCTGCCCCATATCGTCTCCAACGCTACCGCATCCTTCCAAAGCGCTGCATCAATGTACTTCGAAAACCATTCCTCCCGAGGATATCCTTCTGCCGGAAACCGCCGACTATTGATGTCATATCCACGGACCAGCGTCAGCATCTTCAATGCTTCCACAAGTGTTACCTGACGCTCGGGGCGGAAATACTCGTCGGGATATCCGCTCACCCAACCGCGCTTTACGGCCGTACAGACATAGGAGCTGAACCAGTCACCTTCATGGACATCGGGGAAACAGTTGCCCGCTTCCAACACACCGGCACTGTCCCCAATGGAAGAGACGAAGATCTTGAGAAGTTCAGCACGATTGATACTTTGACCTGGGCGGAATGTGCCGTCGGGGTAACCGCTGAACACTCCGGCCTGCTGAAGGAGCATGATGGCTCTGCTGTTATCATGATCACTCGGCACGTCGGGAAAATACTCTGCGGCCAACGCAGGGAATGCCATAGCGGAGAGGGCCATGCCGGCAATGAGAGGCTGCAGTTTCATAGAGATCAGGAAGGGAGGTGTGAGGAAATTTTTTCCAACAATTCATTATAAAAAAACGGCCGACCGTCGTATTTCAGAATCTTATCCTCGATATCGATGCCGGTCTCCTGACGAATGAGCATACCCAGTTGAGCGGTCTTATTCCCTTCGATGAGGACGACCTTCTTGGCCTTCTTCATCATTGCCTGCAAACGCTCAGTCTTAAGAGGCCAGAGGTACGAGTAATGTAGGTAAGCAATGCAGTCTCCGGTCTCCGGCCCCCTGCTCGCAAATACATCGAGTACGGCTCCCTTGGTAGAACCCCAACCAATAATAAGCAGATCAACTTCCGGGTTATCGCTGGAAGCTATCGGCTGGTGGCTAGCGGCTTCGTAAAGTTCCGGCTCGGGCAATTCCCTCTTCATCGCTTCCAATTTTTTCATCCTCTTATCCATCTGCGCGATGGCGTTCGCAGCGCTCTCATCAACCGATCCATCGGCACGATGTTCATCACCTTGCGCGACGTAGGTTGCAGCTTCGGATCCCGGTAACCATCGCGCGGAAATGCCGTCCTTCGCGGTAGGATCGTAGCGATCGGTGCTCTTCAGCTTTTTTAATTCGGGAGGTTTCGTTATCAATCTCCCGCGTTTAATTTCCGCACCCGCGGAGGGGTGCAGCTGATAATTCTCCTGCGTGTAAATCCCCTCCGCAATGTGTTTATCGGTCATCACGATCACCGGCGTCTGATATTCCTCGGCAATATTAAATGCATCGTTCATCAATGAAAACGCATCGTCACTATCGCTCACACTCATCACGCACCGCGCGAACTCGCCATGACAGCTGTGAATCGCAAGCATCAAATCCCCCTGCCCCGTCCACGTCGGTAGTCCTGTAGCAGGGCCAGGACGCTGAGCGAGCAGCACAACACACGGATTCTCAATCATCGCGTTCATAGAGAGAGTCTCTGTCATCAAATCGAATCCACCACCGGAAGTTCCCGTCATCGCACGCGTTCCCATGTGCATCGCGCCGCTGGCCATTTGAATCGCCGTGATTTCATCTTCCGCCTGCTTGATCGCCATACCCGTTTCGTTCTGGATTTCTGCAATATATGTAAGGAGCGGTGAGGATGGTGTCATCGGATAGCCCGCATAAAAACGACAGCCTGCATGCACAATACCAAGCCCCATCGCCTGGCTACCGGTAAGGAGCAGATAATCCTTCCATCGATCATCACCCTTTGGAAGTTCACCCTTCCACATCGCACGCACACCGGTTTCTTTGGACCAGGCTTCGGCCAAATCAAGCGCAGCAAAGTTGAGTGCAACAAGCTTTTCCCCCTTGTGACCGAACTGCTCTTTGATCATGTCACGCAGCATGTCGGGGTCACGGTCGATAAGCGTCCACACAACGGATGTAATGAGGATGTTACCAAGAATGGCAGGAGCCTTGAGCTCCTTCAACCACTGATCAGTCGGTAAACAGAGGACAGAGATCCCACGTTTTTTGAGTGTCTTTTGCACTTCAGCAGGAAATTCCCAGTCCGCAGATTGGTGCAGGATGATGCCCCCGTCTTTTACCTCTAATGCGTTGATCTCTAATCCGTGGTGATTGAAACACACAAGAATATCCACCTTCTCCTCGCTGCTTCGAATCTGCGCAGCCGAAGCATCCAACTGGTAACTGCTGTGTCCGCCTTTAATGACCGACATATATTCGCGGTAACCATACACACAATAACCTGCACGCTTGAGACCCTTCGCGCACAGCTCCCCCACGGAGTTGACTCCTTGGCCTTGAGCACCCGTTACTTTTAAAGAGATGCGGCTCATGTATTGAGTATTGAGTATTGGGTATTGAGTATATGGATCCACTCCTCAATTTTCTTCTCCTGCCCATACGGCTCATTCACAATTTTCAATGTCGGCTCCATCACCACGCCATTATGCATTTTCACAAACTCGATGAGGTGCGTCATTGCATTCGCCGTGTACCTATAGCGGTCATCTCCAAGCGCAATCAACAGCACCTTTTTTCCACCCAGATCGATGGCGGTTGCGCGCTTCCTCAGGAGCTCATCCATGTGTGGATTTAACTGCCCTTCGATCCCTCCGGTATTCCACGTACCCGTTGCCAGCAGTAACACATCCCCTTTCAAGAAATCCTCCGGTTGAGCGAGCTCTGCACGCACTTTAACAGCCCCCGATAGGTGTTTTACGACCTGATCGATGACATATTCGGTATGGCCGGAGGTCGATGCGTAGATGATGTGGAGGGAGGACACAGGAGAACTATACCGCCCTATTACTTGTTCTTGTAGACATTCCCACGGAAGTCTCCGTCAACGACAACATACGTACCATCTTTTTCCTTCGCAAAGATAATACGTACATCCACTCGTGTCCCGTAAACCCTGAACCCTGATCGGGTCTTTTCCCTGTGCAACAACGAAAGAGAGCTGCAAAGTAGGAGTGTCAACCTCTACCGCT
>JAYUSS010000010.1:0-8491 GCA_043755535.1 Candidatus Peregrinibacteria bacterium
ACATGCGTGGATGCATGCATGACTATCAGTCTGATTCCTTATTTCTATGTGCTATAGAGGCATGTCAAGAAAAAAGTAGGGGGGAATCGACGACTACGACGAAACCTTCCTTTATAAAAGGAGGGAAATATGCTAAAATACTAAGAAATACTAACACTATGCGTAATCCCCTCCTTACCTCCCCCTGGCTTGCTCAGTTACAACTCGACCGCCCTCATTTTAAGCTGGAAAAAGAGGTCGATGCCGATATTGCAGTGGTGGGTGCCGGCATCGCAGGCGTCATGACGACGTATCAAATTTTGAAGCATACGAAATCGTCGGTGGTACTGATTGAAGCGGGGCGTATCGCCCACGGAGCGACGGGCCGTAATGCGGGCCAAGTGACAAACTGCTTTGAGCGACCGTTTAGCAGCATCATCGAAGAATTCGGAAAAGACATGGCACGCGAAGGGCATCTGGCGATTGAATCTGCATGGGGAATCCTCAATGACATTCAGCAGGATTGCAGACTCACCACTCCGCTCTATCGCTGCACGGGGTACACCGGCATCGTCAAGCTGGAGGAACTTATCGAATACCTGGAAGAGCAGCACATGTACGCAGAAGCCGGACTCAAACCCGAACCGATCCTCGTCAGCGAAAGCGCGAACGTCATGAAAGATCTACCGGCGCATCTTCATGCACTCGCCACACTGCTTCCCCATTCCATGATCTTAAAAACACTCGATACGGATGACAGTGAATTCATCGCGTCTGCAACGGGGCCGATTGGATGCACCAACAGTGCGCTGTTGTGTGAAGAACTGGTGGTGTGGATGAAAGAACATTTTAAAGAGCGTCTGACTGTCGCGGAGCACTTGCCCGTCACGTCTGTAACACTGAGTGCAAATAGCGCAGTCCTTACAACACAGGGACCGACAGTGAACGCAAAGCGCGTCGTGCTCTGCACGAACGGATTTGAAAACTTCATGATCAACAACTTGCACGGACCGGAAATCGACACAAGCTTCCATGCAACGATCCTCGGAAAAATCGCGTATATGACGGGATACCTGGACGAAGCGGGGCAAGATGCCGCAGCGATTTCCTATAACAACAGCAGTGACGTTGAGAGTAACCCGTATTACTACCTCACACGTCGCCCGTTTGAACATTCCAAGCACGGTAAACGGACACTCTTATGTATGGGGGGTCCCGAGCGCGATCTGCCGAATGACGCGATCTACGACCCCAATGTCGACTCGCCATCGGACATCACCCATGACCTCGATTCATTCGTACGCCAAATTTATAACGTCTCGCCCGAAACCTTCGTACGCACATTCGTATGGCAGGGGCTAATGGGACACACCCCTAATCGCATGCGCCGCATTGGTGCGGAGCCGAAGAATAACGTGCTTTTGTATAACCTCGGCTGCAACGGCGTTGGAATCCTTCCATCCATCTACGGCGGCAAGCGCATTATGAAACTGATCAGCGGAGCAAAACTGAAGCCGTCTATTTTTGATCCGGTTGACGGGTAAGTTAAGAAAACACCGCAGCCCCTTTCGAAGTTGCGGTGTGGTTTGAAGTAGTGGAAGTTACGCCGTAACGTAACCCCCGGTCTTTTGCGTCAGGTCGAAGTTGTCTTCGATGAAGCCGATCACTTCTTTGGGGTCGATCGACCGGTTAAAGACGACATTCGGTCCGTGTTCATCCAAGTAGACTGCAAGGAGATTGCCGAAGCGCTTGAGCCCTTGTGAGGTATTGGCACCGCACTCGTGGCTGCCGCACTCGAATTCCCTTTGCGATACTGTCGGCACCGCCGACTCGGGCTTTTTAGGGCAGTGGAAGTGCACGATGCAATCCGCATCGGGGTGTTCACGGAACACGATCCGTTGCGATTGCCCGCCCACCGACGGCCTGCTTCCGTACGCGATGACCGAATCGGGACCGTCCGTCTTGATCTTCACGAGACCGACATTCTTCATATCATTGAAGTCGGTCTTTCGCCGTGAAGTCAAAAACGTCGTATCGTCGACCCGTACCGCGAAGTGACCAGCCGTCACACCCAAGAACTTCTTGTATGCGCCACGTTCGATACAATGATCGATGACGATGCGCAGTGCATCTGGAACCAAATCTGACTCCCACGGAACAGGATCTCCCGCGACAACCGTGCTCCTGGTAAATGTCAGGTGCGATCGCAGGTAGGCCATCTCGACCAACCCTTTCAACGCTTCTTCTCGATCAGTCGTCACATGGTACAGAGCTTCTTCTGGCACGATCACCATATTCAGACGAGTCACCGTGTCATTGGCCAAGACCAGATTGGCGCTGCTCTTCTTGAGCATCTCCAACCCCTGTCCATATTGTTCCTCCGGGCTTGCGCCCGCTGTCGCCTTGAACCCGACCAGGAAGATATCCTTGCGCGGTGCGTGTGTTTCGTCACCGACTCGGAACCGCTTGATCAACTTCCCTGCAGGTGTCAGGTTCATCGCGTACTCAACCGGCCTACCGACTCCATCGCTGGTGCGAAGCCTCTCTGCATACTTACCCGAAGGCACGTCACCAACCGTTCCATCGAAATCAACGATAGCCGGGTTGAAGAAGACGATCTTCGTGCGCTTGTCCGTCACCAGTTCTTCGACCAGCTCGCGAACATCCTCGTTCGTTACCAGACGGCTGGATGGATCTGCCATCCGTGTCAGATGCAGCACGACATCCATTTTGTCATCATGCACATGGCAGAGCTGCGCGATGCGCCGTGCGGTAGAGCCATAGGCCGGTACGCACAGTGCCAAGTGTGCTCGGACGTGGGAAACAGTCCCGCCGCCGATCACGTGAACGGTCTTGTTGGTCATGGCGCTCTCCTTAGTCATAGAGGTGATGTGAAAGACCTGCGCAGATAGTCGTCCCGCAGGCCTTTTTGCGATAGGTTGTCTCTTAATGACTATTAGCAGCTTAAATTTGAATATTGACTTTTTGGCTTACAGTAATAGATTTAGAGACATGCCAACTATCAAAGATAATTTAATATCAATGGGACTGACCGAAACTGAGGCGACGATCTACGTTGCAGGACTCCGTAAGCCTTCCGTGACGTTGCAAGACCTCGTGACTGCCACGAAGATCAAACGGCCCACCGTGTACTACGCCTTGCACACACTAATGGAAAAAGGACTCGTCTCTGAAACGAAAGAAGTAAATAAGTCCTATTTTACGATGGCCGCACCCGAAACACTGCGCGGTCTTGTTGAGCAGCAGAAAGAGATTATCGATGATCGCATGAAAATGCTCACAACGCTTATCCCCTCTCTGCAGCACGAACGCGGGGTAAGAAAGCAGGAAGAAGTATCCGTAACGCATTACCATGGAATCCAGGGCATGAAGATGCTGATCGATATGGCGTGTTACTGTACATCGAAGCGATGGGAAGTTATTGCGCCATACCATAACTTTTTGCGTGAGTACGACAAAGAATATGCACAGCGCTATTTGCGAGCGCGAAAGCATCACCACATTATTTCACGCACACTGTGGGAACGCGTAGCAGGCTCGCGCAAACTGACGGAGGAAGAGATTCACGAACGAAACCCGCGTTATGTGCCGGCTTCCATGCACGGCAAATTCAAATCGGTGGTGATTTTGTTTGATGACAAGGTCGCAATCTTTTCCTCGTTCGAAAAATTATCCGCGATTCTTATCCACTCCCAAGAGACGCACGACATGTTCCGCTCGATGTTTGACGCAATCTGGGAAGTATCGGAAGAATGTACTGCTCTTATTTTCGACCCGAAATAGCAGCGAACCGATTGTATTCTGCTACGCTGAACTCCAGATGAAATTCATCTCATCATTTTTGAGTATCGCATTATCCCTGTCGCATGTCGCACTCCCGGTTGCGTATGCAGAGGGTGAACCATTCCCCGACATGGGCAATTCCTGGTACTTGTACCAAGAGGCTGCAGAAGAACTTCGCGAGCGCGGTGTGATGGAAGGAGACCCCTCGCTCGGCTCGGGGCAAGTCCCAAACTTCCGTCCTCGAGATTCTATTAATCGTGCGGAGTTTTTAAAAATCGTGTTTAAAGGCCGTTCCAGCAACGATCCTGTGAGTGGTGACTGCTTCCCCGATGTTGCGCAGGACGCATGGTACGCACCGTACGTCTGCGCCGCAGAACGTCGTGGCATTGTCGCAGGCTATCCCGATGGGAACTTCCGCCCCGAACAACCGGTGAACTTTGCCGAAGCAATGAAAATGGTATTACTCGCGTATGACCGAGAGATTACCGAGGCCAGAAGCGGGCAAAAGTGGTATGACCCATTTGTGCGCGAGTTTGATAGGCCCGGAATTCTCGCGCGACATAGTTACGTGCCATGGGAACCGCTCAACCGCGAACGCGCGGCGGATATGCTGCTGCGATTCTTGGATCACGAAGAAAAACGCACTGTCCCCAACTTATCCCCCGGCTGTGGTAAATCTGAGCGCAATGCCGATACCACTATCAATGTACGAGGAATCGATCGATCATATCTCCTCACTACCCCGGGTAATGTGAGCATGACCGAACCTGCGCCTTTGATTGTCGCCTTCCACGGCAGGACAAATCCCAACGACCGCGTGCGACAATATTTTGGGCTCGATAAAGCGACCGACAGTTACTTTATCGCCTACCCTGCCGCAATCGCGAAGGATAACGGCACCTTCACCTGGTCCGACCCGGGCGACAAACTTTCGACACTCCGTGACGTCGCATTCTTTGATGCGATCGTGCAAGAACTCGCCGAGACCTACTGCATCGACCTGAATAAAATTTATACCGTCGGCCATTCGCTTGGCGCATGGATGGCTAACAGCGTCGCGTGTGCACGTGGTGGCGTTGTCCGCGCTTCCGCCACGGTTGGAGGTTCGTCGATGATTGCCCCATGCACGGGGCCGAGTGCCGCGATGATTATCAATAACCCGGACGACACACTCTCCCCTGCTTCGGGCGCAATCGCTACGCGCGACTTACGTATCAAGAGTAATAAATGTTCAACCGAAAGCGCTCCTATAGCCCCGCAATCGCTCCTCTGCCAAAAGTACGCTGAATGCGATGGCGGGAATGAGGTGTACTGGTGCCCGCACGAAATCGATAAAGATCGTAACGGAAGCTACTACCCGCACCTGTGGCCGGATGGGGCGGGGAAGGCGATGATGGAGTTTTTTGAGGGGCTAGATTGAAAGTTACTCAAAAAAAACGGACCGACCCCTGTAAGAGATCGGTCCGCTTGAGAGAACGATATTAATTTGCGGGAACAGTGACTGTGTTTTCTTGGAGTGTCACTGCGCCGATGCGTGCAAGCAGTCGCCCGTCTACTGTGGCACCTGTCTGGAGCGAGATGGATTGGTCGGCAAGAATCGATCCTTTGAAGACGGATGTGGACCCAAGATTTGCCGACGTTCCGACCTGCCAGAAGATATTCGATGCCTTGGCTCCGCCGATCAGCAGAACCTGCCGACCGGAGGTGACATCCAGTGTCGACGCTATCTGGAAGATAAAGATGGCGTTGGCATCACCCTTTGCATCCAGCGTAAGATCGCCCGAACTGATCTCCAATGATGAAGTGGATTTGTACAAGCCCGGTGCAAGAGTGGATCCACCCAGGTTCCCCGAGACACTTACCGGATTCGTCGACCGTCCCGCAAGATCATTGTACGCAACGGTCAGCGCAAGCTGCGCATTTGCCGCCGCCGTATTCGCGGCATGAATGGCTCCCCCGGTCACAACACCCGGTCCAAAGCCCGTCACTGCGGTTCCTGCACTGACGCCCAAATCACCTGTCACCGTCGTCTGACCGATATTGGTTACCGTAGAACCGGCGAGTACGCCGAATGTCGATGCAGCACCCAATGAGACAGAAGACTGACTGGCCTTCGATGATGAAGAAACACGAGAAGATGAATTCGATTGCGAACTGCGCGATGAGGTGCTCACAGAACTCATTGATGATGTAGAGGATTTCGACGAATGCGCAGTGCTGATACGAGATGATGAATTTTTACTGGAACGCGAGGTTGAATGCCCGTTATTCAACATCACAGCCTGACGAATACAAGCACGGAATTTCTGACGGATTTCCACCCGCTGCGCACGAGTGATATTCCCGCCGGTAAAGCCGCTGTTACTCCGTTGCTGCAAACAGACTCTCACCTGAGCGCCCGTCGTTGCTTTTCGCATATTCATACGTAGGCCTTGGGCTGAAGCCAGTGTGATGCCCATAAGAGAGAGTGCAGATACAGCCATAAGGCTTGTACCGATTCGGTATCGTGTCATAAAAAGAAGGGGGAAATACTCCTATTAAGACGTTCACATCGCCGTTGGATTACCGCGCAATCTAAATCATCCTTGACGAAAGCCGGCTATCTCAAGACCTCACCCTCATCACATACGCTGCTGACAGCCCAAAGGCATTTTCAAGACCAGCTGCATCCATTCCCTCTTTTGCCGGAGAAACCAGAGAATGAAACACTTCCCGGAACGATCTGCGCTCGACGGTGAACCCAAGATCTTCATAAAAAGAACGAGCGGCATCCTCAGATTCAAAATAAGTTGCAGATTTGTTTTGGTGAGAATCGTCTGCTCCGCAAGCTATGCAGACCAAGCCTTCGAACCACCGACCCAAAAGCTACTACTTCCCCCCTGCAGCTTTCAAGTACGCCTTCATAAACTGCTTGCAGTCAACATCGTCCGGGCTCGTTGTGCCATGACCACAGCCATCAGAAGCCGAATCCGGGCGACCGCAGAGGACTCCGTGGCAATGGTAATACTCGCACTCATCGGGCTTCGAAAGATGCACACTCGTGGGGAAGTTTCTCTGCCGTGCCTCATTCTCTTTTTGAATCTGGGCCAAGCGTGCGGCAATTTTCGCCTGAACTTCGCTCAGCTCCCGCTCTAGCGTAGCTTTCTCTGCTTCTCTCCTTTTAAGAAGGTTTTCGTAGAACTCCAGAGAAAATTCAATCGATATCTTCCGCTCAGCACGCTTAGCATTGAGCGCACCTTCAAACTGCGTCTTGGCGCTCTCCGGCGGAATGTAGGTGTCGACTTCACTTAAATCGCGCTGCAGAGGGCTCATGCGCTTGCGGATGCTATCGATACCGTCTTGAATCGCCTGAATTTCTGCGGGAATAGCAGCAGCTCTCCTGCGAAGAACCAAGATCTCCGTATCCCAATTAGGGTCGACCTGCTGGCAGTTCTGTATCTCCACGGGAACACTCCCACCTTCGCCGTTCTCTGAGTCCCCTGTTACGACAAGATCAGTGAACTGCTCCTTTCCTGTAGGAGGATTGCAGGCCTTTTCGCGTGCATCGAGATCGGCCATGGCTGCGGTAAATGCGCTTCGCAGTGTCTGCGTGTTCGTTGTAAATGTAGCCTGCGTAGACGCCATAGATGCATCGTACGCATCGAAGCATGCTTTCGTATCCGATTCCTCGTACGGCACATCCGGCTTTGGCGGGTTTGCCTTGCGGCACTGGTCCAGAGCATCTTTCGCGTTCTTGTAGGAATTATAGGCATCGTCACGTTTTGCAAAATAACTCTGGAATTCACTGTATGGCGCGCTATCCGCAGGCGAAGAGATTCCGTTGAAACCGGCAACTGCTGCATCCCGTGTCTTCTGCGCGTCTTCACACGGGTCAACGGGCTCGGCATTGATGCACCGACTAAGAGCATCCTCTGCATCTGCCCTCTCCCCTGCATACACCTGAACACTCGCATTTACCCCGGCGTCGTAGGTTGCTTGCAGGCTTACTCGCGCTGCAGCGATGTCCTCACACGCGACTTTTTCTGCGTCAAAATTCTGGAGTGAAAGAATCGCACCGGCAACAATTGCCGCGGCAACGGCCGTTCCACCGATCAATGCGGATGTTCGAGTACTCATAACACCGAAAATCCTACCCCCTTATGGAAAGTATTCAATAGTTGTTTGTGGTGGATGGAGGCTGCTACGGGAAGCCAATCGCGGCGTAGCTCCCAGAGGAGCGAAGACGGATGGTTGGGTAGTGAGAACTCGCAACAAGATCTTTTGGAATTTAGGGGTCATTCTAAGCTCTCTTTAGGTATTAATGCGAAGACACGTGGTCAACTAAAATACAGGGAAAACTACATTGAAATACTAGCAATGAAGAAATCAATTAGTAACAAATAAACAATAGGTATAACCAATGGATAAATTTGTTCAAATATCCAAAGAATCGTCATTGTTAATAGTACTAACTTGTTTTCAGTCCTAAGAACAATTTCATTCTTTTTAAGTCGGAGCAAAAAAATTGGCATTGAAGCAAATGAAGCAACAAAAATACCAGGGAATACCAACAAGAAAGAAGAGAGACCGAAGAATTGACCTCTATATGCATTAAAAATCAAACCAATTATCTGACATTCCCAAAAAGTCACAAGTTGGATTCATAGTTTTTGGCAAGGAATAGGCTCAATCTTCGGTGTAGTCCATAGAGGTTGGACTGGCACATTTC
>JAYUSS010000011.1:0-8422 GCA_043755535.1 Candidatus Peregrinibacteria bacterium
TGGAAGCAGACAGACCACTTCTCCAATCGATGACATCCTTCCCCTGGATCATGCGATGCCTTCCCTCATATTAATGGTGTTTATATTGCAGGTTGGTATAATACATCAGCCGTTTGATGAATATATGAAAGCAAAGGGGCATCATTAAAACACTGTATAGAGCATATATATCGTATTAAATCAGCTATTCGTCGATCCTATGTTCATATCTGCTTTTATTTGTACTTGCTTTTATTTTATAAATATTGCATAATATAAATATGCATCAATCTCCTATTTGCCCCATCGGAGAGCGCATTACCGCGAGCTTGAGCGACAATCTGCCACAGTTCATACATGGAACCTACGCAGTAGGTCCTGGCTCCAAGGAATTACAGCAATTTTCGCGATTCGCGATTACTAATATTCTGGAAGACCCATCTGGCCCGGAGATAGAAGCAGCTATTGTAATGGCTCTGAGTGACGGCGATCTGCAAAGGATCGTTGAGATTTATTCTCATATCCAAAAAACTCATGCACATTTCTTATTGGCATTAGGCGATTCTGACCAAGATATTCTCCTTACAGCAGATTTTATGGGTGATCTGCATACAATTCTGATCACCATCCATAGCCCTGCGACACATTTTGATCCATCATTGAACTGAAAAATCCGAATGCCGCCACAACGGTCATGTCATCGTATTGTTCGAATCGGGCGCGCCCCTACCCCGCATATTTTCGTTCAATCATTGCAACGATTTCATCCCGTATGGTTTCATCTGGAATCCTCTCGGTGCTATCCCCCAAAAACCCCAGCACAAACATCCGCCTCGCTTCGTGCGGGTTTATTCCGCGTGCGCCGAAATAGAACAGATCTTCTTCGGTAACGCGCGCGATCGTTGCTGAGTGCGATGCCTTCACGTCATTCGTTTTAATTTCGAGTGCGGGGATCACATCCACTTTCGATGTGCTATCCAGCATCAGCACTTCCTGCGTCAAATACGTATTCGTCCCTCCCCCCTTCAAGCCGATTTCGATCATTCCTTTGCAAATACTATGCGCATGATCTTCGGCAATGCCGCGCATCAAAATCTCCCCTCTTCCTTCCCGACCGTCAAAAATATTACGGACATTGAGTGTCTGTTTTTCGCTACCCTTAGCGTAAAACATCCAATCAATGCCGCTCTCGCTGTTCTCGCCTTTCACATGAGAAATCAGATCGTGTTCGACATTCGCTTGCAGCGTGATGATGTGCAAATTTAATCGAGCTCCTGTTCCAAGTTCGTGATGTTGTTTGATTGTTAAACGATCAGATGATTCGCCAGACGTGATCACCGTCACATCCCATGATGCTTCGTCTTCGACAATAATTTTAATCTCGCACTCTCGAACATGTTCGCCGATGCGTACGATGCTGTGGCCACTGGAACAAGCGGGGCCGCGTAGCGTTGCGTGCGAGGAGGAGTCGGTAAGCGAAAGGGATTCCATGGAGAAGGGATTGTGCAGGAAAACAGTTGTGCTTGCACGTGAGTAGCAAGACACTATCCCTATGTCTGACGTTTTACGCATTCTGATGATCGACGGTAAGGATCGGGAACTCCGTTCTATTGCAGATATTCTTCAAGAACAATCCGGCATAGAACTGCGCTATACCCGCACAAGTGAAGAGGCTGAATTGGCCAGAGGAGCCCACTATCACCTTGTGATCGTGAATATGGCAGGTGATACCCTGCGAGAGGCGCATGGCATTTTACGCGAACACACGCCCCGCAGCCCTTTCGCCCATGCCATCGAAATGCAGGATGAACCGGCTTATCGTGCGAAGGTTATCCTTGTCGATCCAACTGATCAGCGCATGCAAAGATTGCGGTCATTGAAAGAGAATTTACAACAATCATTTTCTACTATCACCACGATCTCAACCGTCTTAGCGGCGATCAGCGTGTTGATTCGCCATATCCCCGATCTGCCACAGTTGGATCTCTGCGCGAAGCGCACACTGCGCGAACCTCCTGCGAGCCCTGTAAAACTACCCACGCCCAAAGCAAACGAGCCCACCTGGCCAAACGCAGCCTTGTACAGTGGGATGTCTCCCCTTATACGCAGGCGTTTTGAAGCCTTTCAAGCACAAAGAGAAGCAGCCAAAGGGATATGAACAGCATGAATAGCATTGCAATCATCAAATGACTGCTTTACTATACATCATATGGGTATACGTATCCCAAAGGCTCCAACACCAGGCACGGGACAGGGGGAATTCAACCTCTTTCCGGAGGATTCTTTACCTCTGAAGGAGTGTTTTGCACATGTTCCAACTCCGGAACGAGGCTTACAGAGGACTGTCGCAGGCGAGCTTGCGGGGAGGCACATCTGGAAACTGCTGAATGGAATCGCGTCCGGAAAAAATGCTGTGTCGCCGGAACAAATGGATAAGGCCTGGGATACGTTGGGCAAATTGGACAAGATGACAGCATTAGAAGTAGCCAAGGCGTTGGAAGATCTTCAATTAACTCCCGATAAACACCCCGTTGGAACTCGAACCGGGTACACACGTACATCTATTCAGCGTGCATTAAACCGCGTGCAAGAAGATACACCAGCAGAAATACTACAAAAACTAAAGCCTCCTTCTTCGTATTCTCGAAAAGACATAACCGAGCTGGTAGATTATGCAGTGGCACAACGCCTAACAACCCACGCAGAAATCAAAGAAAAATGGAGAATGATAAAGCCAAGCGCAACAATAGGAACTGACGGCCGAATGGAAGAAACTCCGTACCGGGTCTATGCGGCATTCGTGGCTACTAGTGAGCTGAAAAGATGGCAGGAAAGTGCACAAAAAAGATGGGCAGCTGCTCCACAGCCCCAGCCTCTGCAGCAATCAAAACCAAACGCAGACTCTGTGTCAGCTGATCGACAACCTTCGGAGAAGTCACAGAGGAAGTCGACGCTTTTTTAGGCATGAGAAAGCCCGGACATCGTGTCCAGGCCCTTCATTTGTACTGTCACTTCATTCAAAAAGTTAATTCCGATCGCCTCTCTGCATTGAGGGGAGACTGCGGATGTTCTGAAAGCCATAGACCGTAAAGAGTTGGCATCCACGTGTAGCCAGAATACCATACGGCACCAACGCCTGCTGCGGCACTCATTGTTCGAACGGCGGCTTCAGAGCATTGATTCCCACAACCGTCGTCATTTGCACAACATGCTTTCACTTGATCATGTGTCCTCCCACATGGCTGCTCTATAAGGCGCCTTAGGATTTCGCGGCTGTGCGGCGCAGATAACGTCTGCCAGCTTTGATCTATCGCACCTAGCCATCCATTCAAGAAACCTGGAACGGTAGTCATAGACAGTAGAAGTCGTTCTTTCGCGGGGCAAAGAGAATCAGGCGACGTCAAAACGAACCTAATCCGCTCACAAAAGTCAGTACTGACCCAATACCCGTTTTGATATGTAAACGCCCCTGCTCGACATAATTCTCCAAGTAACAGCAAGATCCTATTTTGTCCAGAAGTCTGATCTAACCATTCCGGAAAACCACGAAGTTCGTCTTCCCCCCATCCCCCGATCGGCTCCTCATTGATGAGTTTTCCTGTGAGAGCCCTCATAGCCTCGTTTTCAAGTAATGGATTCAATGAACGAATCATAGCTGTATATGCTTCCTGCACCGTCGCATCGTCCGGTAACGCACTTTGGACCGATGCCCGGTTGCACAACACGTTCTGTAAAGACCCTCGTGTATCCAAAGCACTTGGCAAATGTGCTGCAGGTAGGCCGCAACATAATCCTCGATTTATTTGAGCGTCTGCAAATAGAAATAATGGGTCGGGTGTTTCGCGCATAGTTCCTTATGCTATTCGATTCCGTACTCTTGTCAAACTCAACCGCCCCCCCCTCCATCCGGCTACGCCTCCGGGCTACGCCGAGATTTCACCCAACCGATCCTTCCATCTCCAATTCAATCAACCTATTCATCTCTACCGCATATTCCAGCGGCAACTCCCGCACGATCGGCTCAATAAATCCGTTCACAATCATCGCCCGTGCTTCGTCTTCGCCGATGCCGCGGGACATGAGGTAGAAGATATCTTCTTCGGAGAGCTTCCCTACCGTCGCCTCATGCGCGATGGTCACGTCATTATTGCGAATTTGAATGTCGGGGATGGTATCGGTGCGCGAAATATCATCGAGGAGCAATGCGTCACACTCAACGTTCGCGGTACAGTCATGCGCACGGGGGTGGATCTTTAACTGCCCGCGATACACCGCGACTCCCCCGTCTTTGCTGATCGATTTTGAGGTCACTTTCGAGGATGTGTGCGGAGCCAGGTGAAATATTTTCGCACCCGTATCCTGCCACTGGCCTTTGTTCGCAAACGCAATGGCGAGGTGATCGCAGCGTGCGCCTTCACCGACAAGAACAGAGCACGGGTAGAGCATGGTGACGCCGCTGCCCATGTTGCCGCCGATCCATTCCATCGTCGCATCTTTCTGGATGATCGCACGCTTGGTGTTGAGGTTGTAGGTATCACGACTCCAGTTTTCGACACTGCTATAGCGACACGTCGCACCGTCCTGCACAAAGATTTCGACGAGCCCCGCATGCAGTGCCTGGCTGCCATATTTTGGCGCACTGCAGCCTTCGATGTAATGCACCTTGGCTCCTTCTTCGACAATAATCAGCGTGTGTTCAAACTGCCCCATGTTTTTTGCGTTCATGCGAAAGTACGCCTGCAGCGGCTCTTTCACCTGCACGCCTTTTGGCACATACAAGAAGGTTCCTCCACTCCAGACTGCCCCATGGAGGGCGGCAAACTTATGATCCGTCATCGGCACGCATTGCATGAAATGTTTTTTGACGATCTCCGGGTGCTGCCTCACTGCGTCATCCATATCCAAAAAAATGACGCCTGCTGCTTCCCACTCCGCTTTCAATTTGTGGTACACGACTTCGGATTCGTACTGCGCCCCGACACCCGCAAGCATTTTTCTTTCCGCTTCTGGAATCCCCAAGCGGTCGTAGACATTACGAATTTCTTCCGGCACTTCGCCCCAGTCATCCGTATTTTTTGAACCTGCGGATGCATAGTAAATGATGTCATCTAAATCGAGCTTACTCAGATCTGCTCCCCACGTCGGCATCGCCTTCTCACGAAAAACTTTGAGCGACTTCAGGCGATGCTCGAGCATCCATTCCGGCTCCCCTTTGTCTGAACTAATACGCCGGACCAGTTCTTCGTCGACCCCGCGCTTGGCGCCGTCGGCATATGGCGATGGGTTCGCGGTATCAAAAATATCGCGCGAGAGGTGGCCGAAGATCGATTCATCTTTCTGAGCCTGCCCACCGAAGCCTTGGCGTAGGCGGGCCTTTTGTTCGCGGAGGAGGGTGGAGCGGGTCATGGTTCCTGAAGGATGGAAGGATGAAGGAATAGTATACCTCAATTCCCATTCTCCGCCCTCATCTCCCACAAAGACCGTATCATCGCTTCACGGATGATGGTGGCCATCAGGAAAGAGGCTTCGTTGCGGTGTGGGAATACGACGAACTCCGCACCACTTACGACCTCAATCGGAAGGTTTAACCTCTCATGAAAATCATCGGGATCAATCGTCCCCATCTGCGGCTGGAAACGGGGGGCCGGCACTTCTGGGTGCAACAGTTGGAACTCTGCCAATCTCTTTCCTTCTTCCATTAAAGCCTGCACTCCTTCGCGGAATATGCCAATGGGGAGATAATGCGGTCCTTCTCCCCATTCTTCTACACGCCGAAACTGCGGTCCGATCTGTCGGGAGAGAGGGAATATGTGCTTCGTCAGTAACCGCGCCCCAGGGAAGCGCTGTGGAATCAGGCGCAAGCCATCGACTTCGGAAGCTGCATTGATGACAGTGGGGCGCAGGACACGTGTCCTGCCGTATGGCGAATCGAGTTCGGCGTAATATCTATCCATTGGCGGGACATGCTAGCACTGCGGCTGCTGGGTTCAAGCGAAAAGTCGGCATGACGAAAGGCCCCAACACGAATGCTGGGGCCGATCGGCCATTGGTTACGGCTTCTGACAATCTCCTTTCACAGAAGAACAAAGAAAAGAAACACAAGGGCAATGCAGGCGACGGCGAAGACAACTGCCATCACCTTCCGGAACTTGCCGATCTTCTGATCGGCATTCATCCAGCACAAGCCGGACGCGGCTCCGAAAAGCCCTGCCGCAGCGAGGGGCCAGAACGATTGAACGAACTGACTTTCCAGCAGCGGCTGAATCATAGGTTGCAGCGAAGGAATCAGGTATCCCCAGAAGAGCAGGATGGCCCAGAAGCCGATGTTGTAGATGGCAAAGAGCCATCCGATCGGCTTCAACCAGCGTTTCGTGTCGTAGACCTCAGGATACTGTTGCCCCAGAGCGACACCTGCACTACTCCCAATCCACAGCATGCTGCCACCGAAGCCGACAGCATACGATAGCAGTGCCCAATCGAATCCACCCATCTGAATGGCAATTGCCGTCAGTGGAATGTTATCGAACAGAGCAGACGCCACACCCAGTACCCATGTAACAGCCGTAGAATCGGCCTGCGCCATGAGCGGCTTTAGGGTATCCAGCGGCAACAGCTTTGCACATGCCACCAAGAGCACCAGAAACGCAGTCCCCGGCACAGCGCCGATCACTGCATCGACTTCGAGCCGAACAGGTGCCTTTCGCGTCACCAATGCGCAGATCTTGCCGATGAGAACTCCAAGCAGCAATCCCGCCCACAACCCAAGACCCGGTTGATGGAACTGGAGGTTCCCGATAACCAGGCCGGGAATACCAAGGAGCGGGAAAAGTTGCGGCCAATTGATGGTAGTGCTTCCCAAGTCGGCAGTATGGCCTGCATCTGCGTGACCTGAGAGCACTCGTCGTGCCTCCACGATGATCATAAAGAGGAAGAGGCACAAAATCCCCAACCCTGTGTGCAATCGCAGGAAGATCCATCCCCCTACCAGCACACCCAAGATCATCCATTGCAACAGAGAAGTATCCGTATGTCCCTTTTCTTCAACCGTCGCGTCGACCAACTGTGTCTGGCGCTTCGGCTCGTGGCCACGAACAGCCCAAAGTACATAGAAGACCAATGCAAGCTGGGCAACAAGAGTCCCGACAAATCCCTTTGCCAGAGCAAGAAATGAAACACCGGAGATATAGACCATGGTTGTCGTCGTATCTCCGATAGCACTTGCGGCCCCGCCCAGATTACTGGCTGCAATGATCCCGACCAGCAGAATGAATGGCACAAACCCCTGTCCTCGATAGAGAGCGCCGACAATCAGCCCGCCGATCAGTGCAGCCGCGATATTATCGAGGCCAATACTCATCGTGTAGACCACCATCAGCAGCCGTGCCAGTGCCGGAACCCAATTCAAATTGACGGATGAAAGGTCTGCCATCACGAAACGGGCCGCTGCATTGGACATCCCGCTCTTGTCGAAATATCGACTGAAGAGCGCGAAGCCCAGCAGCAATGCCGTCAGCTCGTACAAGATCTCTGCCACGTGCGGATTTGCAAAGTGAGTCAGAAGATCCTCGAACACCGGCACCCGCGTCTCGACCGCATCTACCTCCCCATGACCGTGTCCTCCAATTTCACGCGGTGTGAGAAAGAAGAATGCGAGAAGGCACGCGAATCCGACAACCAGAATAACACCCTTGTCATGATGCCAGAGACCGAACCCAACCAGGATGGTCGGGAACAGGCTCAAGGCTTGCACCGCGAGATTGCTTCCAAGCCCGAAGGCAAAGAGAGTAGCCTCAATCATTCCCACCAGCAGGACAAGAAGCCCCACTTTCTGAAGAAGAACAGGCTCCTTACCCTTCTTCTCCTCCAACACGTCGATGTGCAACGCACACCTCCTTCTTTCTAAAGAGTCACCTCGAACTAGCGCATATCACCCGGTGCACCACGCAACAGGTGTAACAAGCACGATCCGACACTCGCTTAAAATCCCGGATCGTACTTGCTGTCTGTTGCGTGTAAATAACAGAAGCCGTTGATGCCAATGACCGGTTCCTGCTTTTGGCAGAGCCAAAAGGAGGAAGGATGGTATTGCATACATCACTCAAATAGTCAAGCCTCGAAGACTGTTTTTAGGGCATGACCTGAGTCTGCGCACCTCGGGGGCTGAAAACGGCATCCCCAAAACAAACCGGGCTCTTAGAGCCTTGACTTTTTCCCCAATGAACCCTATAGAGTCGTGGAATTTGCCCCCAATCATCTTATGACCGCTAAAAAAGCACTTAAGGACGCCCAAGCACAGGAAAATCACGTTTCTCCGTTCGAACAGATCTCTAAGATAGAGGCAGAACAGGAGCAGCGTGTTGCCGCGCTGAACGAAAAAGCGATGACGGAGGAGAAAGAAGTGGAAAAAACGATCCTTTTGACCGAAAAAGAACAGGAAGAGACG
>JAYUSS010000012.1:0-8350 GCA_043755535.1 Candidatus Peregrinibacteria bacterium
CCCGAAGAAATCGTGCTGCGTGCCAAGGAACTCGGTCAAACGGCGGTCGGCATCGCCGACAAGGGCTACACCTATGCGCTCGTCGAGTTTTACCAGTACGCACAGAAGCACGGACTCAAGCCCATCCTCGGGATGGATGCATACGTCGCAGCGCGAACAAAGAGTGACAAAGAAAGCGGGACGGATACCAAGAGCTGGCCGATCACGCTCTTTTGCGAAACGCAGGAGGGATACCAAAACCTGCTGAAGATCGCGACCGAAGCAGCGCTCGAAGGTATGTACTACAAACCGCGGGTGGACAGCGAGCTCATGCAAAAATACGGCAAGGGACTTATTCTGCTCACGGGGCCGCTGACGGGCGCCGTTGCACAAGCCGCACTCAATGAAGACGGTGATCGTATCAAAGAACTCGTCACCAACTACAAATTATGGGTGGGCGACAATAACGTCTATTTTGAATTGATCGATCTACCAAACGTCCCCGGTCAAAGTGAAGTGAACCAGCAACTGATTCGCTACGGTAAAGAATTGAACATCCCGGTCGTCGCCACCTGTTACAGCCACTACTGCCGACCGGACGATGCCGAAGCGCACGACATCCTGCTCTGCATTCAAAAAGGGGCGAACGTCTCAGACCCCGGGCGTTTTAGTATGCGCGACTCCGATTACTCCATGCGCCCGTTTGAGGAAATGGAAAAGGCCTTTGCTCATATCCCCGAAGCGCTGGAAAACACGAAAGTGATTGCGGACCGCTGTAACGTCACGTTTGAATTTGGTCATAACCGCATCCCCCGCTTTCCCGTACCCAGCGGCTTGACGGAAGAAGACTACCTCACGGAACTCTGCGAAAAAGGATTCAAAGGAAGATACCCAGATGAAACCCCGGAACTACGCAAACGTCTGGAATATGAGCTCACGGTGATTAAACAGGTGGGGTTCTCCGGCTACTTCCTGATCGTCCAAGACTTCGTGAACGAAGCAAAGCGCCGCGGCATCACGGTCGGGCCCGGGCGCGGTTCTGCCGCAGGTTCCATGGTTAGTTACGTGCTTGGCATTACAGGTGTGGACCCCATAGCCCACGGACTGCTCTTCGAACGCTTCCTGAACCCCGAACGCATATCGATGCCCGATATTGATATGGACTTCGCCGATAACCGCCGCGACGAAGTGCTGGAGTATGTAAAACAAAAATACGGCGTCGACCGCGTCGCGCAGATCTGCACCTTCGGAACACTGGCAGCACGCGCAGCCGTGAAAGACGTGGGCCGCAGTTTCGGCATTCCGTTTTTAGAAATGAACACGCTCGCAAAACTCATCCCCGAACGTCCGGGGACCAAACTGAAAGAAGCATTAGAGACCACGGAGATGAAAGCTGCTTATGAAAGCAATGAACTCTACCGGAAAGTGATTGATAACGCGTTCAAGTTGGAAGGCAAAGCGCGCCATGTGTCAGTCCACGCGTGTGGCGTCATTATCACCCCCGAACCGGCGGTGCTGTATACCGCGCTTCAACGCGCCCCTAAAGATGAACACACCATCATCACGCAGTATCATGCAAAACCGCTCGAAGCCATCGGCATGCTAAAGATGGACTTCCTCGGACTCATGAACCTCACAGTGATCCAGACCGCATTGGAGATCATTAAACGAACGCGGGAGAAGGAAATAGATATTGAAAAAATACCGATGAATGACAAGGCGACATTCGCGTTGCTCCAGCGCGCGGATACAACTGGCGTGTTTCAACTGGAATCCGGCGGCATGCGACGGTATTTAAAACAGTTAAAGCCTACTCGTTTTGAAGATATCACCGCGATGGTCGCGCTCTACCGACCAGGACCTATGGAAGCGATCCCAGATTATATCAAACGAAAGAACCACCCTGAAGCAATTATCTATGATGTCCCGGAGCTGAAACCATTTCTCGAAGAAACGTATGGCATCATAGTGTATCAAGAACAAGTCCAGCGCGTCGTGCAGGAATTCGCCGGATTCAGCCTCGGAGCCGGTTACCTTCTCATCAAGGCGGTTGCCAAAAAGATTCCCGCACTCCTGAAGGAACAGCGGGAGAAATTTATGGAAGGCGCACTGGCCAAAGGACATAAGAAGCAAACCTCGGAAAAAATTTTTGCACTTATCGAACCCTTCTCCGGTTACGGATTTAATAAGTCTCACTCTGTAGGTTACGCACACATCGCCTATCAAACTGCATATCTGAAAGCGAATTATCCCGCAGAATTCATGGCTGCTCTGCTGTCATCCGATGCACAAAACACGGAGCGCGTGATGATCGAGATCGAAGAATGTCGAACAATGGGTCTCGCGGTGCTACCTCCCGATATCAACGAATCACGAAGCCAGTTCACCGTGGTGAAGGCGGTCGAAGAAGATATGTCCAAAGAAGGAGCGGAAAAAAGTGCGATCCGTTTCGGACTCACTGCCATCAAAGGTGTCGGGGAATCATCTGTCCGCCAAGTCATCGACGAACGTGAAGCACATGGGCGATTCACATCGGTGGAAGATTTCGCACTCCGCATCCCCGGCAAAATTCTCAATAAAAAGCTGCTGGAATCTCTCGCCAAAGCAGGTGCGCTCGATGGCTTCGGGGAGCGCAGAATGCTGGTCGATCACTATCAACTCATCAGTGAGTACGGTAAAGCTGCCGGCGATACGACCAGCGCACAAGGAGGACTCTTTGAATCTCTGGAATCCTCTGTAGAGGCTTCCGTCATTGAATTCCCCAAAACCCCACCGGCAACGCCGCAGCAAAAACTCCAGTGGGAAAAAGAAACGCTGGGTCTGTATGTTTCCAGTCACCCTCTTGCCGGCATGCGCAAATACATCGCACGCAAGGCATCGCTGATCGGCGAACTCACCACCAAAGAAGTGAATAAAAAAATCACCATCGCGGGTATTGCCGAAGGGGTGAAAAAAATCCGCACCAAGAAGGGTGACACCATGGCGATCGTGATGATCGAAGACCCGAGCGGCAAAATGGAAGTGACGATGTTCCCACGTTTGTACACAGAGGCAGCGCCGGTCCTGGAGCAACCGGACACCGTGCTCAAAATTGAAGGTGTGCTCGATTACCGCATGGGACAGCTACAGATGCGCGCGGACAACATGTCACGATCATCGCTGACCGCCATGATTAAAAACGCGAAGGAGGGAGGATTCTTCGACGAAGAAGAAGCCAAGCGTGGCATCTCGGTATCACGCAAAATGCTCGAGGAAGAAGCAGTAGAAGCACTCGACGAAGAAGGGAACGTGATTGCGGGTGAGATTGTAAAAATTGCAGAAGAACCCGCCATACCCAACGTACCCACTACACCCCCGTCAGACGCCTACATCCTCACCCTCCCCGCCCGCGCCCCGAAGCAACTCCTCCTCGACTTGAAAGAAGTGCTCGTTGCATCGCCCGGCACCACCCCCGTCTCGCTCCAGATCGGCAGCCAGACAATCGCACTCCCGATCTCTGCGACCATTAGCCCCGAACTCGAAGCAAAGCTGGAAGCCGTCATTAAACAACATACCGCTGCAATATGATCCGGCTTCGCTCGGCTTCGCCGCGATCAACACTGCTCTCATCAATGATATGAAAGTTATCCCATTCTCCAATCAGGCCATCGCTGACGCACTCACAGTTTTACAAAATGGTGGAGTGGTCGCCCATGCAACGGAAACCTGTTACGGCCTCGCGTGTGACCTCAGCAATCCCGATGCCGTCACCAAACTCTTTGCCATCAAACAACGCCCTGAATCCCAGCCCGTGAGCGCCCTGTTTGCATCGGTCGATGAGGCAAAAAAGTATGTCGAATGGAATGACCGCGCAGAAGAATTAGCAGCACAGTATTTACCAGGACCATTGACACTCATTCTTCCATTGCGCTCGGATAGTCCAAAAAAACTATTCCCTCATACTCAATACTCAATACTCAATACTCTACAATCGGCATCCGAGTCTCCTCCTCCCCCGTCGCACAATTCCTCATCACCGCCTTCGCCTCCCCCCTTTCAACCACCTCCGCCAATCTCCACGGCCAACCAAACCCCTACTCGGCGGAAGATATGGTCAAACAATTCGCAGATCAGCCGATGCAACCGGATCTCATTATCGACTCCGGCACCCTGCCCGAGAATCCTCCGTCAACCATTGTTGACCTCACAAAAAATGAACAAACACATCGCAAAGGATCAATCACCCTTTAAAACAATCTGTTACAATCCAAAAGAATTTTTCGCCATTCTTCTAGGTCCTCTAAGTCTTCTACAGCCTCTAAATCCTCCGCATGTTCTGCCCCAAATGTAAATCAGAGGATACCGCCGTCATCGATTCCCGCCTCAGCGAGGAAGGGCGCTCCGTCCGACGCAGGCGCGAATGCCCTAAATGTGAATATCGCTTTACGACATTTGAACGGCAGGAGATGACAAGCCTCATCGTCGTCAAACGCGACGGCACGCGTGAACCGTATGCGAGGCAAAAGCTGGAGCGCGGTATTTGGATTGCATGCGCAAAACGCCCCGTTACACAGGAGCAGGTTGATCGTCTCCTCACGACACTGGAAGAAGACTGGGCGGCGGAAGGCGGCGAAGTTAAGAGCGCGCAGATCGGCGATGACGTGATGCGAGAGCTCAAGAAACTGGATCAGGTTGCTTATATTCGTTTCGCATCGGTCCATCGCGAGTTCAAAGACGTGGAGGAATTCAAAGAGGAATTAGGAAAATTATTTGAGAGGAACAAAAAATAGCGCGCCCATTCTTGGGCGCATTTTGGGAAAATTGTTTGAGAGAAAGAAGAAATAAAAAAGACATCCGGCGTACCGGATGTCCTTGAGGATGTCCGCTGTTTTTCCGACGCATTTACCGCATGATATGCGTCGCGCCGGAAATGCGCATACAACTGTGATCCGACGTTTTCAGATATTTCGAAATCACAAATTCCCTGCTTTTGTCGACAAACTGGATAAGCAACGCCAGGCCTGTTGCTTGCTCCGTATACGCCACAAACCCCTCACCTATGAGATTGGTACCAACGAACCGATGGTGACAAGCAATCGCAGCCAGCAGCAACGCGGGGTGTGTAACGCTCTCGGAAAACCGCAAAAATTTTTCTCTTTGCACGTCGGGTGAGTGACGCTCGCTGCCGATAACGGAAGGCCGGATAATCCACGTCCCTCGTCTCGACCCGTTATCCAGCTCCTCGGGCTGCAGCCTACCCACATAGGTAACACGGTATTTCCACGATCTCAGGACAGTTACCACTTGGCCGAGCGACTGCCCACTAAGCCGTACCACAACCCTGCCGTCTTGCACCCGCCCCGAAGGAAAAGGTTGGGGACGACCAAATTTCATTTCTCCCGTCGCATCATATTTTCGTTTATTCGGATCCATCGCAGTCCTTTCAAAACGGTTTAACGCCTATGCTCCCAAAGAACATCCTTAATGTAAAAATAGAATATATATCATTTTTTGTCAATTACACCCCTCCCACACCCTACCCCTTTTCTCCATACTCTGCCTATAATCTCTCCCGTGGATCGTTTGTTGCGGCCAAGAATGGCCGCTCTCAGATTCAGATCCTCATCTTCTCTCTTCTAAGTCCTCTACATCTTCTAAATCCTCCCTTCCCATGCTCCGAACCCACACATGCGGTGAACTCCGCCCCGACCATGCAACTCTGTCCGCCACGCTCTGTGGATGGGTCCACCGCCGCCGTGACCACGGAGGACTCATCTTCATCGATCTTCGCGATCACTTCGGTATCACGCAGATCGTGATCGACCCCGCAGACAAGGCCGTGTTCGATATTGCAGAAAAGGTGCGACCGGAGTGGGTCATCAAGGTTACAGGGACCGTCACCAAGCGACGTGAAGGCGCGGAGCGCGACGATAACCCAACGGGACACGTGGAGGTCGCTGTAAAAGAAATCGAGGTCCTCGGCGAAAGCAAAACGCCTCCATTCGAAATCGATACCGACAACGAGGTGAACGAAGACCTTCGCCTTAAGTGGAGATTCCTAGACCTACGCCGCCCGGAGCGTCAGCAGATTCTGATGAATCGCGATAAGCTGATCACACATATCCGGCAGTACATGCACCAGAAAAACTTTACCGAGGTGCAGACGCCGATCCTCGCAAACTCATCGCCCGAGGGCGCACGCGATTACCTTGTGCCAAGCCGCATCCACCCGGGCACATTCTACGCGCTCCCCCAAGCTCCGCAGCAGTTTAAGCAACTCCTGATGGTTGCCGGTATGGACCGCTACTTTCAGATCGCGCCTTGCTTCCGCGATGAAGACCCGAGGGCTGATCGGCATCCGGGGGAGTTCTATCAGCTGGACTTAGAAATGAGCTTCGTCGAACAGGAAGATGTATTCCAAGTGGCAGAACCATTGATGATCGAACTGACCCATGCATTCAGCGACAAAAAGGTGATGTGGGATCCGTTCCCACGTATCAAGTGGCATGACAGTATGAACACCTACGGCACGGATAAGCCCGACCTTCGCTACGATCTTAAGTTACAAGATGTATCCGAAGCTGTTGCCGGCTGCGGTTTTAGCGTGTTTGCCGATGCGGTTGCCAAGAAGGGCATTGTGAAAGCATTGGTTGTGCCCGGTGGCGCGGCCTTCACACGCAAAGATATCGATGAACTCACCGAGACTGCCAAGACGTATGGTGCAAAGGGACTCGCATACATCTTGCTTAAAGACGGCGAACTCCAGTCTCCAATCGTAAAATTCTTGGGTGATGATTTTGCAAAGAAGTTGACGAACGACCTTGGTGCGAAGGACGGCGACGCGGTCTTCTTTGGCGCCGATGTCTGGAAAACCGCCTGCACCGCGCTCGGACAAGTGCGCATTCAGGTCGCAAAGAAGCAAGGCCTCGCAGATCCCAAAAAAGCCGCATGGGCATGGATCGTCGACTTCCCGATGTATGAATGGAACGAGGAAGATAAGAAGATCGACTTCTCACATAACCCCTTCTCGATGCCACAAGGCGGCATAGAGACACTGATGACGAAAGACCCCACAGAAATTCTCGCCTACCAGTACGACTTCGTCTGCAACGGATTTGAGCTGACATCGGGTGCCATCCGCAACCACCGCCCCGACATCATGTACAAAGCGTTTGAGATCGCCGGCTATACCAAAGAGGATGTCGATGCGAAGTTCGGCGCCATGATCCGCGCGTTTGAATACGGTGCCCCTCCACACGGAGGCTGCGCCCCTGGTATCGACCGCTTGATGATGGTGCTCTGGGAATGCCCGAGCATCCGCGACATCTACGCCTTCCCCAAGAACGGCAAAGCGCAAGATGCGATGATGAACGCGCCTTCGACGGTGACTGATAAGCAGTTGAAGGAACTGCATATCAAGATCCTCGACTAGGTCGTAAGCTCTTCACCTCTCATACGTCTCAAAAGATATGCACAAAAACTTCTCCCTTTTTGCTGCCCTCTTTATTGTTGGTTGTACTTCCTACCCTGCCCCTCTGCCAAACGCTTTTAACCGCCAAACGCCTCTAAACTTCGGGTTACACGTGACACCCGACCCTGCAACAAACCCCATTGATCCTCCTGAGCGTTTTACGGGCTATCATGCAGGAGCGGACTTCGAGATAAAGCGCGGCGAAGAAGACAAAGATATTCCCGTCTACGCCGTCTGCGGTGGAACTATCCAGTACAGCGCCTTTGCCGAAGGGTACGGCGGACTCGTGACGCAGTACTGCGCTGTGGGCGGGCAGGATGTCACGGTTATCTATGGACACCTCGCTGTCGACTCGCTGGTGGAGGCAGGCTCAACGGTCGAGACCGGCTCAACGCTTGGCATCCTTGGTGCGGCACGCACGACCGATACCGATGGCAACCGCAAGCACCTGCACCTCGGCATTGCAAAAGGACACACAAGCGAAATACGCGGGTATGTGCAGAACGAATCGGAACTAGATTTGTTTATAGACCCCCTCGAGCTTTTATCTCACTAACCCCTTCTTCTATGACAGGCACGTTCACCGCAGATTCCCGCGAGTCCGATTCCTCTAGTAATACACCGGATGACGAGGAGCAAGGAGCAAACACCGACAAACTGAAAGTGATTGTTACAGCGAAAACAAATCAAACAATTAAAGGCCTGCGTGTTGCCGTCCGTGATGGATGCGTCGTTTTAAGCGGCCGCACAAAGAGGTATTACCACAAGCAACTTGCGACGGAGGCGGTTTTAGGGGAAGGAATGCCGGTCGATAACACGATTGAGGTAGTCGTCGATTCCCCCCTACTTTTTTCTTGACATGCCTCTATAGCACATAGAAATAAGGAATCAGACTGATAGTCATGCATGCATCCACGCATG
>JAYUSS010000013.1:0-2797 GCA_043755535.1 Candidatus Peregrinibacteria bacterium
TCGATGGCTGCTGCTGTTTTTGATGAAAGAGGAATGTAGGTGCGGGGCATGGCACCTATTCTCTCATTAATGGCGTTTTAAATGCAAGTTGGTATGATATCTTTGGCTCCCGTTTTGTGGGCCTTGAAGTCGCATGCTCCGTCTACGGGAAAGCGCAGATGGAAAAGCATTTCTCACATCTACAAGACATTCGTTTGTGGGACGAAGCCCGTGTTCAACTCAGGACACAGAGCGACTCCATGGATATTCTGGCTGCAGTCGTGGAAGGTCCAAGGAAGCAGATACTCTTTCCGCTCATTCCAGTTTCAGTCGCCGAACTCTACTGGCTACAGCCCGGCTGCTTTGCCAGCGCTCCGTACAAGTGCTTCTTGGATGTGCGGGAGCAGAAGTGGGCCAGCGCGAAGTCAGAGCTGGCGTGCTGGTGTCTCATGGATGTTGAAATCTTCCCGAATTCGTTCTCGCTCGATGCTGAGGGGCAGCAGAGGTTCGTCCCCGGCGCATGTCCCGGGTACCGGGTCAGTAACGTGTGGGAGTACGTGGCGGGTGGGCTTCTCTATCAGAAGGCCACAAAGAACAGAGTCTGCGTAGGCCCTTTGGTGGGCCCTCTTACTCACGCTGGGCCTCATGTGCGATTCTCTCAGAAGTCGTACGTTGAAGGTCACTGGATCGGCACCCATTGGGTGGAGGATCAACTCCACATCGACACAATGTCGGGATACTCCTCTGCGAGCACGGGTTCGTGCGCGTTCTGGAGCTTCCAGCCTTGACCGAGTATTCCCGCCTGAAGCTACTCGCTTCTCGCGCCGATCCCCGACGACAGCTGTCGTCGGGGATCTTTTTTTGCTGTGTCTTAGCAACATGGTTGCCCCAGCCATACCCATCTGCCCTTCAGCCCTTTTTCATGCTATACTAGAAGGAAATGGCCATTCCTCCACAAAACCCAAAAGAGGCATTCGAAGCAATCGCCAAGCGTCGTAGTGACGAGGCAGAGGAGCTTCGTGTGCAACATATCGAACGTCAGCAGCAGGAAGCAGAACGTTCATCGCGTCAGCAGCAGGCGTACTTGGGCGAGGAAGTCGCAGCCAAAGAGCGGGGCACAGAGCGCGAAGAGTGGCGACAGGAAAAACATGCGAAGGCGCGTGAGGCAGTCGTAGAGGAACAAAAGAAGCAGTTGGAACTGGCACGCATCGAAGCACAAAAAGCAAAAGCTGCCGAAGAACTAAAAAAGCGCGATGAGAACTTGGCGCAGCTGCATAAAAAAGCGGTCGAAAAACGTTCCGCGATGCGTATCGAAAGTGCGAAAGTGGAAGAAGAGCGGCAAAAGAAAATCGCGACTGTATACGAAGTGCGTACGACGGATAATCTGGATATTGAAACTGAGCGTGATATCGATCACTTACAAAAGGAAGCCCGGCGCAAAAAAGAAGCGCTGCAAAGTGACTTAGTGCGCACCAAAGAAAAAGCCGAAGAGATATTCAAGGATGCAAAAAACGCCGCGGTGCGTACAACTGCAGAGGCGCTACGAAAAGCAAAGACCGATGAAGAAAAGCGGACAGCGCGGGTCGAAGAGTCACATACGTTGTCGCTTGCCGAAGCGGCTTACCGCCGCGCCCTCACAGATACCGATGCGACGGTGCAGCAAAAGCAGTTTGATATTGATACCGAAACAAAGCGCTTGGTGGATGAAATTCGTCGCAACGCCGATACCAAAAAGCGTCTGACTGCGCATGATGCCGAGCGTAAACGAACCGATGCGCAGGCGCGTCGCGAGGGGGTGGAGGAGTGGTTTGGGCGCGGGAAGGAGAAGAAGGATAGTAAGGATCCGATGTCGTAACTTTTTGATTGAGGAAATGTGGTTGTAACAAGGGGTTACTGGATTATGTATTATAAAATCTCCGAGCACATCCGTGTGCTCGGAGCAGGTTCTTCCGCTACTTCACTTGCTGACCGGCCGGAATCCGGGCTCCGCCCAGAATTCCACAACCAGCAGCGTCTGATCTCGGAAAGTGACGGCTAGGAATGGGTCGCTCACATCCGCGATATCCGTCACGTAGAACGAGGCATCGGGGAACACATCAGAGATTTTCCTGACAGTCTCCAGCACACTTTCGGGCACCAGTTCGTGGTATATGTGCGGATTCTGTCCCAGTGTGATTTTCGGTGCGAGCTCACCCCAGGCAATCCAGCGGAGATCGTCGATGATCTCCCTGTCTTGCTGCCGAAGTGGATGCCAGTTGATTTCGACGGGGCCGCCACCCTGCTTCTTTTGCTGGGCTTTTGCCAAGCGGATCAAGTGCGCATGCACCTGCTCATCGCTGTATTCGGGGATCCCGCTTTTTGCCAAAAAGCGACGTAGCTCCATCATGCGCAGTGCACCTCCTGTCACCTTGAGTGCGGCACAGAGTGCGGTATATCGTGCCACTTCTTCTTCACCGCCGACGTCGGCCTCCGTGCGGAGTGTTCCTACGGGTGGCTTAGGTGTCGGTTCTGCAACGGCAGTCGCAGCTTCACGTCTTGGCCAGAACATGTTGTTTCTCCCTAATGCTTTTCTCAGTATCAAATCTACGGGAACATCCCAAGATCGGAGAAGGTAGCACCCTTTTCACAATGGCTATGAACAGAGTGCTACCTTCGTGTGTTGTCTGTGAAAGAACAAAATTAATATAATTCAAAGTAAAAATTTGTCAATGGTGATGAGCGTAACCCCTCACTACCCCTTCAGCACTATCGTTAAAAGCCTTACATACAACATTCGGAATGAATTCCGAATGCTCATCATCGTTAACCCCCGACTTAA
>JAYUSS010000014.1:0-8284 GCA_043755535.1 Candidatus Peregrinibacteria bacterium
TCCTGAGAGATTCGAAACGACGCTATCCCAAGCGTAATTCACATCGTCGAATGGCTCGCGACACAAGCGAATCACACAGGGCGTAACCTCGGTATAGCCGGGATATATAAGGCATTGAAGACGTAGGTCCCAAAGGTGGTTCTTGCCATACAGATCATAGTTTGTCGATCTAGCAAACTGAAAGAACCGAACCGGAAAAACAGTCTTTCGATATTCGTCACCGTACTTCTCTTGGGCCGTTTTAAATAGGCTGTCAAGCCTCGTTAGCGTCACCTCCGGTCCTACATTCGGAGGAAAGAATTCAATCCCCGTTCCACCGGAGCCGGCGTTCATCTTGCCAACCGCAACCAAGCCCTTCGCATGAAATTCAGCGATGACTGCCTTGCACTGATCTTCATCCACGGCCATGCGGTGAAATAGCGGGGTGATACCCGAACCGGCGGCGACATCTTGTTGCTTACCCTTATCATGAACGAGCGGAGTGCACCGGTTTTCATGAAAAAAAGCCGTGTCCAAGTTGTACCAGGTCCCGTCGAAGCGAATGGTGTCCTGACGGGCAAGTTCCGGCAGTAGATTCGGATTGCAGGCAAAAACCACGGGGCGATTCTTAAAGAACAGTTTTCCATCCCGAAAAGATGTGTACTGGGCAAGCTTGTCGATAGAGTGTACGACAATGCTTACCTCCTCATCTCCGAGATTTTCATCTGTGTTGCAGAGTCTGACGGTGTGCAAGTCCGACACTTTCTCCGCGAAGAGTGCTGCACGGCCAAAGTATTCGCCAATGTGTAGTAAGGTTTTCTGATACGCGAGTAGGGCGACGACCGACCCTCGCGGCTTTTTTTTGCTGGTGAACGCGAGATTCATGTGTCGAGCTCGGCTATCGTCCCGACTCGTGATCGCGCTCGTTAGAGCGGCGTTCGATCCGTTAGCCTCGATCAGATAAATCTTCCCATCGGGGGAATACGTGATATCAAGCAGGAAGATGCCGTATCCATCGGTGTTCGTGTCAATCCGAACGGGCTTTTCTATAGGAGGTTCGAGGTCAACTTTAGTTGGTTCCCCGGTTTCCTCTCCCCACGCTGCGCCGATTTGTGACAGACGGGGAAACGAATGCCCCGCAGCTAATAACGCCAGCTCCATCGCTATACCCTGAAAATCACGTGTTCCCATTTCTACTCAACTCCTATGGCCATCAGAGCACTTGATAGCTCTACCTCATTCGAAACAAAAAACTCCGGACGTGAAGCTCTTAGACGTTCCTCATCACCGTATCCCCAGCCCACGGCAATCACCGGTATACCTATTCTCTTGCATTTGGCGATGTCTCTAACGCTGTCGGTTACATAGACTTCCGATCCTCGATAAAGGGATTCCAATATAGATAGCTTGTCACCCCGCTCTCGGCCAAGTATGTCGACAAACAAGTGTTGACGTGCGCCAAGGACCGCCGCAATCCCGCTCGCATATGCAGACGTGACGACTATTTTCGGAATGCTAAATTGTTCATACAACGCCAGCACGTTTTCAAAAATCCCGTGCTCAGGTGCAGTATGTCGCATCAGTAGTCGATGCATCGCTCGAAGGGTTTCGGACTCGCTTTCACCCACCAACTTCTCCTGTGCTTCTCTACTAAAATGGCGTTCAAAATCGGCTTGCGATTCAAGGCTTTCCACATGCGAGAAAAGTGAAACTATTTTATGCGCGTTTCTATAGGCGTGTGATCTCGAATCGATGATCACTCCGTCGGCATCGCTAATGAGACGAGATGGTCTAACTTTCACAGAGTACAACGGATTCTCCAACGTCCAGCACTTTTATATTCAATCCGGCACCTCGCGTTGCGAAAAGCTGCCCCGCCCCGCGATCCGCTCTTCCATGATAGTGCGCGGGGATAACCAGCCCCCGGAAACTCGATGAGCGAGCAAACGCGACGGCTTCATCAATATCGAAGACCTTACTGCCGCCTACCGGAATCAGCACCGCGTCAAACTCAGATTCAGGGAGAGTCGAAGCGAACTTAATGTCCCCAAGAAACAGGATTGAGCAAGTGCCGCTGTGAATATGGAACGCGACATTCTCTATCGGTGCTGAGATTGGACCGTGATCGACGGGAAAAGGTGTCACGACCAAGCCATCTAGATGGACGTTATGTGTTGGTGACAGCCGATTCGCCGTGATGCCATTTCCGGAAAGGTCATCGACGACTTCTTGAGTGCCATAGATCGGGCAGTCAAGCCTGCGTAGGTTTTCGGCGTTGTAGTGGTCAGGATGCGAGTGGGAAACGAAAGCAGCCTTCGGCTTGCCCGAAGCAAGAATGGCGTCAATTGACGCTTCCGAACCCGGATCGAAAACGTAGTATCCCTCGGGAGTGGAGAGGGTAACACATATCTGTTCGTATTTTGTTAGCGTGATTTTCATTAATTTCCTCCTTTGATTTACTGAAAGTTGAAATCTTTCGAAACGAGCCCTTCGGTCCTAGCGGCCTGAAAAAGCGATTCGAGACTCCAGCACGAGTGCAACGTGATTCCCGAAAGATCAGGATCGTCATGGTTGGTGATAACTATCGCGTCGTCAACGATACCGCCGTTTCGTCGAACCACTTCCGCCGCCTTTTCGATCGACGAGCCGGTACGTACCCAATTATCTATCAAAACGACCGTTTTGCCGGAGACATCCCCCTCAGTCTCTCGCTGCAATCCGGACAGCCGTTTACCGTCGAGGAGGATGCTTGCGTATGGTAGGCCAGCCCGCCATGCCAGCCAAGCTCCCCAAACAATACCCGATTTGGCTATTCCACCGACCATTTGAACCCCCGATATCGCAGTGAGGCGCTCGTAGAGAGCTTCTACAATTGACTCTCTTAAGGGCAGGTTACTTCCGGCTCCACGAGCGTCAATAATATAGTTACGCGGCGTCCCGCTTCTGCTCGGGAAAGATTGTCCGGCAGGCGCTAGGACCAGCAGGCCAAGTTTTACGACATCTTCTGGTGAGTTCAACATAATCAAAACTTTCGGACGAAGCGCACATCGACGGTCGGCATAAGGAACGTGATGGAAGTGTCGACAATAGCAATCTCTGGTAGCACTTCGTCACTACTTGGCGTACGGATCATCGAACCGTCAAGAATCTTGCCGATCCAATCAACCTTTTTCCTGAGAATGGATAAGGTGGCTAGGCCAGTCTGCGGGGCTGCTCCATGCAAGCCGTTACAGTTATAAAAATGCACGAGCGGTACAGACGTCCCCGAATACAGCACGGCCAGTTTGCTGTTCAGATTTCGATCCATAATTTCACGCCTAATGAGGCCGTTGAGGTCGTTGACGGGGCCTTCAACGACGAGATAGTCGTTCAAGAAATCGAACCGGACTGCCTTGTCGTGATCAACCGTTGTCGGAACTGTCAAACAATTGGCCTGCCAGACTTGTTGGACACGAAGTAATTGGGCATCTTGGGCAACCCGCGCTAGCACCTGCAGGCGGACATTCCCACACACATAGGTTAGCTCAAACTCGGACAGATGACACAGTTTTTGTATCAACGCGGCAGAAGCGGCAACCGAATTGCCGCAAAATACCTCTTGCCCCTCCAGCTTTTTGACTTGAAAACATTTGCACTCTGGGGGAGCGGCCTTCTTGCCTCCGACAATGAACGACACCTTTCCTTTCGCGGCAGCGAGAAAACGATTCTCGTCATATCCGAAGAGTCGATTAAGCGTCACTGCAGCGTCCTGCTGCCAGTCGTTTAGTTCATAAATAGGGTCCTTCAAGTAGCAACAAATGCCGACAGTTCGATACTGACCGTTTTTGACCGTTTGGAAACAATAGATGTTGGGTCGCCGCCGCAATTATCTATGGTGGATCCTAGTAGCATCCACATCCTCCTCTTTTGGCATCGATACAGCGGCGCCAAAACGCTGTACGCTCACTGCTGCTGCGGCGTTGGCGTATACAAGTGAGTCTTCCAGGGGCCAACCCCGTGCAAGCCGAGATGCAAAGGCTCCAACAAAGCAATCACCGGCGCCGGTCGCGTCCTGCACCGATACTTTATGCCCGGCAAGAAACACCGCCCGATTATTTATGAGCGCAAAGACTCCGGCTCCACCGAGCGTTACTACAACACTTTGGGAGGCCGCCCCGCGAAGTGAGCGGGCAGTTGTCTCAATGTCTGCTATGTGAGAGACGCCTGCGATTGCCTGAAGTTCTACCTCGTTGACAATCACGACATCCGCCCTCGCCCAAACTCGTTCCGCCCAAGACCGGATTGGCGCGGCGTTAAGAATAGAGGTTGCTCCTGAATCAGCGGCCCGGACGAGTGAGGCTTGAACTGCCTCTCTTGAAATCTCAAGCTGCGTTACCAGAATGTCGCCGTTGGTCATGGGACAGGTCTCGATCTGTTGAGTCGTCATCCTTTCGTTCGCGCCTAATGCAACTGTAACCATGTTGTCACCCCGAGAGCCAATGACTATCGACGCGACGCCCGTCGGCGCATCTGGCACAGTCTCGACAAACTCAAGATCAAGTCCGTTCTCAAGAAGAAACTCCCTTGCGACATCCCCATTCGAATCTTCCCCTAATGTCGCTACCAAAGTCACCCTGGCACCCAAGTTCGAGGCCGCAATCGCCTGGTTCGCGCCTTTACCCCCGAGCGAGTAGAGCAGGTTAGAAGCTGCTACGGTCTCACCGATCCGAGGAAGATCATCAACATAAAACGACAGATCGAGGTTGACGCTTCCGACCACCACAATTCTTCGCGGCAATTCCACGTTACAAACTCCTGCGTCAGTTCAAGGAAGTGCTTCTCCGCCAAAAACTAACTACGTTATTGATGAAAAAGGGATACGGGAGAGTATACACGAAGCAAAAGGTTAAAGCTATAAATTTTCGCCGCCCGACACGCGCGGATCGTAGAGAGAGCCGCGCGTGTCTCTGGCATTGCCGTCTCTACCGGCTCGGCGAGACACCGATCCAGCTATAGGGGACCAATAGGCTTGCCTTCCCTAATCCCGCAACCGTGGGTTTCACGGAGCGGCGGCGGGGCGGCGGTGCAATAAGGGAAAACGAAAATGCCCCTTACTGCGGGCGCAGTAAACACGGTAGCCGTCCGGGAATCAAATGATCTGATCGATGGCTTAGTGGGCACCGATCAAGAACAGGAACTTTCTTATTGTTCTATTCATCTAAAAAGCAGCGATTGTGCTGGTTTCTGCAATTCAACTTCGGAATCTCTGAAATTCAGAATTCTCTCGTAGGATTCTTTCAATCCTTTTTCATCAACCTGCTTATCAAGGAAGCGAAACGATGAGGAAGCGATGTAATCTATTCGTTCTTCGAAGGCTAACCATCGACGCCCTTCAAGTTCGGCGGCCTGACCTGTCGTATTCGAACCCGCGAAGATATCGAGAACGATATCTTCTGGCTCGGTCAAAAGCTTTATAAAAAACTGAGGAAGTTTTATTGGAAAGCGTGCAGGATGTTGAATAGCCCCGACGGTCTTACATGCATCTAGGTATCTTCCATTCGACTCGGTATTTGGAATCTGTAGCAGATTAGACGGTAGTGCACCTCCGTTGTCTGTCGCGAAACTTTTTCCAATATCATGACCGGAGGGTCGTTTCTTAGGTGTGTAGAAACTCTCAGGATCTTTCAGCAAGGTCTTCATCCTTTCGCTATAGGGTGCAAGGACCTTTCTAACGTCAGCCTTTGGCCAGTCAGTTTTACTAAACCACCAGACCGTATTGATCGAATCCTTGGCTCGCATCTTTCTTTTATTAACCCATTCAATAGGACTGGGTAATTTTGACGAATTGAACCAGTAGAAGTCCTCAGCTAATTTGAAGCCTATTTCATCACAAAATCGCAGAAGTACACGAAAATTGTAAAGGCTTCGCGTGGGAACACCTTTTTCGTAAGCTCCCCCAAGGTCAAGGACAAAGCTTCCGTCGTCAACAAGCTTTTCCTTGACCAACCGAGCAAATTGGATGAGCCAGTCAACGTACTCATCTTGATCCTTATTCCCGTACTCCTTCTTTCGCTGGAGAGCAAATGGCGGGCTGGTCATGACCAGATTAATGCTGTTATCCGGGAGCCTAGCTAGGAGGTCCAAAGAATCGCCATGGAAGGCAGCTCCAAGGCCTGTAGTGAATACTGGCTTGGATATTGCTACCAGGTTTTTCGCATGTTCTGTCGCTGGTCTTGGATGAATCATTGATAAGAAATGCTACCTATAGACTGTAGATATATAGTCATCACTGACTGAGTATAACTAGATGCCACGCGACGATACAAGCGCTCGATTAATCTTTGCGGCGAACATGCGCCGCTTACGGCTGGAGCGTGGTTTATCACAGGAACAACTGGCCGAAGTTGCGAATTTACATCGCACATACATTGGCTCGGTTGAACGAGGTGAACGGAACGTCGCAATCGACAATATTGAGCGGATTGCCGATGCACTCAAAGTCTCCGTTTCAAGTTTATTAGAAGAAAATAAATGATCCCACACCCGGACAAAGCAATCTTAGATGAATTGTTTCCTGCTATTCAGAAGTATCAAAGGCTAGCTAACAAACATGGAATTTTCGATATCTTTCAAGATAACGGCGGAAAGCTACTTCAAGTCTTACTAACACTCAATATTAAAGTCTTGCCCGGTCGCGAAGGTAACGATGCGATCGACGATGAAGGCAACGAGTATGAGCTAAAATCATTAAATGTTTTGCTGACTCGTGGGTTCTCGACGCATCACCATATGAATCCCGTGATTCTCGCTAAGTATCGGAAAGTCGTCTGGTTCTTTGCGGTCTACGAGGCTATTGAACTCCAGGTCATTTATCGAATGACGCCCGCCGATCTGGAACCGTATTTCACCGCGTGGGAAACAAAGTGGAAAAGCGAAGGTGGCAAAGACATAAATAATCCGAAAATACCATTGAAATTCGTCGTGGCAAATGGCGAATTAGTTTATCGCCGTTTCGACGAAGGGGGGTTGGACTCGCTCAGTGTCGATAGATCCAACGAACGAGATGAATCGACTATATTAGATGCTTCGGGGAAGCCTGTTGACCCTACGAGCGAGTAAATCTAGGCTAGTTGGCTAATAAAAAGGCATGATCTGAACGGGTTTATCTTCTTTGACGCTGCGGTAGATCGCTGAATAAATTGGATCGGGAGCTTCCAGCGAAAAGGTTTCGCGTGACGTAAAAAGAAAGAATTTCTGGAGACGATCAGGAACGGTTTCGCGAGCGAGTTCGGCCAGGCTATCTGCCCTTGCCTGAGTGAGTGTAACCGTCACGACCCGGAACCATTTCACTCCGTACATCTTCTGCTGTCGGTTTTGTTGGAGATATTGGGAATAGGCTTTCATCTTGTCATCGAAGGTCCGGCGCGTTGTGGTGCTTCGATCTGCTTCGAGGGCGAAAGCAAGCTGATTACTCGCTGTCTGTCGCGCCGTGATTGAGAAAAATCCGTCGGGGCAAACCGGCAGGCGAATTTTCCGGCCGTTCTCATAAAACGTCACGGCATCGTAAATCCCCTTCCCTTCTCGCCAATCGGTTAGTTGAATCGGGCTGGTTCGGCTTGCAAGCAATAGTGTCGCGTGGATGTCCGTTACAAGTAACGTATGGCTTAGAAAAAGCGGCTTTAGTTCATTGGTTCGGAGTCGAGACGGAACGGCGGCAAGGTGGATCGAGCCGTTATAAGCCAGACATTTGAAACCTTGACTCCCAATCGAATATATGTGCTTTTGGTTTGGATTCGGAAACTTGATCCGGTAAATATATTTCTCCGCAATTAGATGTTGTAGCCGCAAATGCAAGGATTGCCGATGGCGTCCCGTGAGCGCTGTTAGGTGATCAATCGTGCAAAACCGCAACTCGTGGCAGTATCGGAGTATTTCGAGATCGGAGTCGCGTAGTGTGGTTGGCATTGTTAGCGTGGTAGGTCGGTGTGTCGGTTAGCTCCACCGTTGCCGAAGCGGTTAGCGAAGGGCGGACGGTTAGGCCGCCAAGCAGAGCGCAGGCTACCCTACGGTCGTGAGCCTTGCAGTCAGCGGGGCGAATCGAAGCAGGGCGGAGTCACTTCCAAACTGGCGGTGCCGTTGGAAGTGAGAGCGTAGGGTAGCCTGCGGTAAGCTGGCAACGGTGGAGCGTCGGTTAAGCGTGGTTTCTTGCGGCTGGGTAACCGGCAAGCGAAGTATCGCGCCGTTGAAACGGTAGCAACGGTCGTAGCAATAGTTTCACGCGATGGTCACGCCGTAAAGTTACTCGCTGGCGAGAAGATCTTGTCTC
>JAYUSS010000015.1:0-8257 GCA_043755535.1 Candidatus Peregrinibacteria bacterium
AGAGTGAGTGATGTTAAGAATAAGACACTATCGATTTTAAGCAGCAGCTAGCGCTGAAATCATAGTGTCAAAAAAAGTCATAGGAAATAGACGACTACGCCCCAGAAGAGATGATTCGAACTTTTTGGACTGAATGTGTTGAACCATTTGAAATACCCATTATGTCCTCGGTTCTTCTTCCGGAGTAAGAATCCATATAAATTGCTTCAACAGAGAATCGTGTTCGGATTTTGCTACTGCAAAAATGACACTTGTTGATTCAATATTTGGCAAAAGGATTTTGTCGTCTTTTGATGGAATGGGAGTAATGCCATCTGCAGTGAGAACATACCATTCGATGGTTTCGTAGGGGTGTAAGTCCGCCGTGGCAATCGAAAGTTCTGCATTTTCTCGGACAGGAATTGTTTCGTTCAAAAGGGATAATTCCGGATTCGAAAGATTCACGTGCTGTGATGCTAAGTTTTTATCACACACGAACGCATGAATGGCGGCTTCAATTTCATTAAAAGAGTCTCCTGTGTAATTGCCGCAATAGATGATGCTGTTAGCCGAATAACTGATGCCATCCCGCATGAGTTGTAAGGTGTGAGGCAAAGCTTCGGCCAATTCTTGTGTAAGAATTTCTCGAACTGCCCGGCCGATTCCTAATCCAGAATTATCAAAATTTTGTTTATTGAGTTCTTCGCTGGTTAAAGAATCAGGCATTTCAACATTCAGCGATCCCGTTACCAGCACTCGCTCAATGTCGTAAATTGCCTTCATTTTTTCCTGTTGCATCGCTTCCAGGGCGTTCTTTTCCTGTACCGATTGTGGCAAGGAATAATCAACAATTTGCGCCTTGGCACATCCAGTAACTACGAGACTTAATAGCACGATGGTAAATTTTTCTGTTTTCATAGCATGATCATACCCTGCTTGAAATAATGAAAAACTAAATACCTGTCTTTTTGCAATCAGGGGCATCCCAGAGGAGTACTATTACGAACTCTGTGAGTATGGAAATGATTCGTTGATACAAAGTACCAAACTTGCTTGCACTCGCATGATAGAATTGGCATATGCCGCATAGATTGCCAACGGTTTTAAGGAAAATCGTGAGTGTAGTACTTGCCATTATTGGGTTCTTTCTTATCCCTTCTGCAATAACGGCATTTTTCGTCGGTATTCCCATCAGCGGTACTGGACAATTACTGATTGCTTTCGCTTTCATGCCGATATTTGCATTGGTCTTATCAGATAGAAAGCAAGCAATGATTGCGCGTATTATTTGCTTTATTGCAGGATTTATTTTGCTTGGATGGGATAGATCACCTTTGCCAAGTGTTCAAACTATTAATAACCCAGTACCTATTTTCATAAGTTCAATTCTTGGCTGGATTCTATTTGCGACCTTATACGTGCAACTGTACAAGAAAAAACATCCTTGAATGGAGTCTTCTTGGCTTACAGAAGAGATGGCAGCCCCTGGTAAAGATGATTCGAACTTTTTGGGCAGATTGCATTGAGCCCTTCGATCTACCGATACCAGGTTGAATGTCTTAATAGCATCGGAAGGATTGGCTCAGCTTATGCGCCAACTGCCCCTGCAGGTCTATTACTCTTTTTATACTATTCTTGGTATCGATTCGGAATTCGCTTCCCATATCTACATGCGAGTAGAGAGCTGATCCGCAACAGTCCACAATCACGTTAAATTCTTGATGTATAGAAGGTACCTCCTCCAGTGCCCAGCTAAGTGGCATATTGAGCAGCCTCACACGCGTAGCATCCATGTATAGGAGACATCTTCGCCGCAATTCGGCAAGACGTTGCTGTACTGCTTCCGATAACTCCATCTCATCTGCTCTCACTATTGCCTCCTCGATCATGCCGAGCATATGCGTATAATCCGCAGGATCAATGACGGTAAGAGAAGGCGCTGGCTGCCGCTCTGCAAGAAATGGGATGAGCTCCCCAAGGCCAGCTCCTATTTCAACAATGGAGAAAGAAGGGTTCTCACAGGCTTTGAGCACTCCAGGCATCAATTTCTCATAATCATCCAGATTGCGGGCGGTAGTCTGCACCCATTCTTTTTTTCCATCAGGATATCCAAAGGACACAGAAGGCTCCATTGGCAATTTTTGTCCCATAGGGATACACAAACACAAATCATCACTGGTCATTTCCCAGCAATCATCTTCCCAATCCCTCCGAATACTACTGGGTACATATAGCTCCTTGTCTTCCATGTTTATATTATACAATATTTTATATATTATGTAAATGGCAGCCTCACCGGGAATCGAACCCGGATTTCCTGGATGAGAACCAGGTGTCCTAACCGTTAGACGATGAGGCCGAAAGAGCCGCATCAGTGTAATTGAGGTTTATGCTACGGTAAACCCATGAACCCCCTCCCCCGCAGCTTTTACGACCGCGATACCGTAGAGGTAGCCAAAGATCTGCTGGGCAAACTCCTGGTCCATAAAGTGGGGCGGAAGACGTGCGTGGGGAGAATTGTGGAGACGGAGGCCTACTTGGGATCCCATGACTTAGCCGCTCATTCGGCACGAGGTAGGACAAAACGGAACGAGGTAATGTTCGGACCACCAGGCCATGCCTATGTGTACCTCATCTACGGCATGTACTACTGCATGAATATTGTGACGGAAGCAGAAGGCCATGCCTCGGCGGTGCTTATCCGAGCTATCGAACCAGTAAGAGGCATTACCCAGAACACCAAAGGCCCGGGGCTCCTTTGCAGTGCGATGGGAATTGATAAAGATCTCAATGGCCATGACCTGCTCAGCAAAGACTTCTTTGTCGCGGAGCCCGATACCGATGAACGGTTTACCATCGTCAAACGTCCACGGATCGGGGTGGAGTACGCGAAGCATTGGGCAGAGCGATTGCTTAGGTTTTACATCAAAGAAAACGAGTGGGTGTCGAGAGGTTAGGATACCCTTCAGAATCTCTAACCTCACCGCACCCCCTCCCCCGGACACGCTGCGAACTCACAGTTGGGGCCTTCCCGCCCGACATACGATCCATCGGGGCAGAGTTTTGCTTCTTCTGTGCAGGCAACGGGGTCATCCGGTTGAATGGATGAACAACCTGTAAGAAGCAGGAGTCCGGAGAGGAGGAAGATCTGCGTCATTGTCTTACAAGACTAACTTGAGGAGCATTACAATGGCAATGATGCCGATGAGGATATAGCCGATCTGCTTCAACTTTCCATCCATGGGGATGAAGTTAAAGATCAGCGCAACAACCAACAGAACCAGGAACGGAGTGATAGCACCCATAAGAAGAGGGAGAAGGAATACACCTCTTAGACGTTCAAGGGAGCGGCTTCTTACCTCTAGTGATGATACCCGTTCCCCTTCAGGATTTCGGATGCCCAATAGAGCGGTTCTGGAATTCTCTCTTTGACCTATAAAAAGTCGAGAATTACGAAAAGAAGACCTGTGGATGTGATAGCATGTTACCTATGGCAAAGTGGGATCGTCTCTCTCGGCAAGGAAACGTTGTTGACCGGCGCGGCATGAAGGCGGGCGGCTTGGGACTTATCGGTGTGATTGCGGTCATGGGCATCAGTATGCTTTTTGGCGCTGACCCCTTAGCAACCCTGTCCCAACTTGAACAACAAGGGATGCTCGGGGCAGAAGGCACACAGCAGAACACCGGGGAATTCGAAGGAGCAGATGCCTACGAAAAATTTAGTGGGCTGGTCCTAGGGTCGATTGATGGGTATTGGGAAAAACATATCGAAGGCTACACTCCGGCAACTCTGGTGCTATTTCGGGAAAGAACCTCTTCATCCTGCGGAGGGGCATCCAGTCTCGCAGGACCGCATTACTGTCCGCTCGATCAGACTATTTACCTTGATGAGCGCTTCTTCGAAGAACTGAAAAACAAATTTGATGCGCAGGGCGGAGATGTGGCCGAAGCCTACGTGATCGCTCATGAAGTCGGGCACCATGTGCAGGCGATTCTGAACTTGCTCGAAAGCAGTCCATCATCAGAGTCTTCTATTACAACCGAGCTGACAGCCGATTGTCTTGCCGGTGCATGGCTGGGCTCCATCAATACCCAAGGGCTATACGAGCAAGATGAAATTGCCGAAGCCATTGATGCAGCAAGCGCTGTCGGCGATGACAATATTCAGCAGCGTACGCAGGGCACTATACAACCCGAAACCTGGACACACGGCTCGAGTGCAGAGCGAAAGCAGTCCGTTATGCGTGGATACCAGAACAGTGACACTCCGGCTGTGTGTTTTGAATAAGTTGCTGATGTATTAGTGGTGGTACCCACTGCCCTTCAATATCTCTGATGCCCGATTGTTGTACGTGGCCGCAGATGTTAGGATGACTCCGATGAAAACCATTCCTGCAATAATCATTCTCGGATCGATGCTTGCCGGTTGTTCGGGAGCCTCGATCTCGGATGCGTACGACATCTATAAAAAAACTTCTGTTACCGGTGTTCCTACGCAGGATCTTTATTACCAAGGAAACTTCCTTCCTGTAGGACAGGAAGCTACAGTTGAAGATTACTGTTACACGAATACATCGGATGCCGCGTCAGCAACTGGCACACATTTGAAAGAATATATTCTTGAAAACGGAGTTCTTAGCTTCGGTGACCGCGATTGCGGTTGTATAAACGGAGCATGCGTGATGCCGAAAGAAATTTCACAGTGCGAAGATTCGGACAACGGAAAGGATGTGTATACGAAAGGGATAGTTGTCGGCATCCAAGCTAATGAAGCCTTCATTTCTGAGTTTTCGGATTACTGCGACGAATCGCCGGTCTACCGGTTTGACGACGAAAAAGGTGAATCTTTCCTAACCGGAGAAATTGAACCGGGGAAGAATCTGTTGGAAGGATTCTGCACCACTGACATGCGCTACAATTACGAATGGATTCCATGTGAATTTGGTTGCCTACACGGCGCGTGCCTGAGGAGTAACTAGATATTCAATGATGGTACCCACTCCCCTTGAGGATTTCGGATGCGCGGTAGAGCTGCTCAAAAAAGACGACGCGGCACAGTTCATGCGGCAACGTCATATCGCTTAACCTGATCACTTTCTTCGCCGCCTTTCGAACATTATCGGTCAGGCCATAACTACCTCCGAGGATGAACGTAACCGGCTCACCAAGGTCTCGCAGCTTCCCGATTTCTTCCGCAAATTCCTGCGACGTCATCTGCTGCCCGGTTTCATCCAGCACCCATAACGTCCCCTCGGTTTTTTCGGCAGAGACAATCAGGCGTTCCGATTCCTCCACCTTCTGCCCAGACGCATTGGGCTGATGGCTTGGGACAAGTTCGGTGATGCGTAAATCAAACACATGCTTAAGACGCTCGGTATAGAGTTTGGCTGCATCACGAGCCCAGGGTTCGCGGAGATTGCCGATGCAGAGGAGGGTGAAGCGGTGCATGACGAACGGACGGGGAGTAATAGGGATTAGAATAATAGAGTAATAGGACGGATTGAGAGTAATAGGGATTAGAATAATAGAGTAATAGGGCGAACCGTTCGTCCTACTATTCTAGTATTCTACTATTCTATTATTCCCTCTTACTTTTTCTGAAGCACCGACACTGTCTCAATATGCGGCGTATGCGGAAACATATCAACCGGCTGCACCGTGCGCAGTTCGTACCCGGCCTTAAGTAAGTCACCCAAGTCACGCGCAAAGGTTGCGGTGTTACACGACACATACACAATCTTCGCTGCGTTATGTTCGATCACGGCACGCAGTGCATCGGGGTGGAGTCCCACGCGAGGCGGGTCGACGACGATCGTATCGAAGTGATACTTGCCTCCTGCTTTTAACTGATCATTGAGGATCTGTTCAGTTCGTCCTTTATAGAAACTGATGTTCCCGATGCGGTTTTTGCCTGCGGACTTGAGGGCATCTTCGACTGCTGACGGATGGCTCTCGATACCAACAACTTTCTGGCAATACCGGGCCAAGTACTGGCCAATCGTCCCCATGCCGCAGTAGGCATCCAGCACCGTCTCACGCTGGCTCAAATCCGCTGCAACCGAAATCGCTTGGTAAAGCTTTTCGGCACCAAGGGTGTTTGTCTGGAAAAACGAGAATGGGGAGATATCAAACTCAAGGTCGAAGAGTCGTTCGGTGATCGTTTCTTTGCCGACAAGTGGATGGATGACGGGCGCATCGGGCTTGTCGTTGAGTCCGGTGTTTTCAATAATCATGAGAGACTCAAGACCCGGGCGACCCGCAAAGCGCATAAAGTGCTGGAAGAGCGGCTCGAGTTCTTTCTTCTTCGCGTTCACCAAAAAACAGATCATCTGTTCGCCGGTATGAACACCACGGCGAAGCAGCAATGTGCGGAGTAATCCTTTATGAGTTTTTGGGTTATGGACCGGCAGCTTCGTCTGTTCCATGAAGCGTTTCACATCGGCCAAGAGCGAGGGCAGTGCTTCGTCATACAAATGACAGTCGGACATGGGGAGTACCGTGGACCAGTCATTTGGGCGATGGAATCCAATCGTTGGACCTTCGTCGATGTAGATTCTCTTCCCGTTTTTCTCTTCTACCTTCATCGACGTATACCCGAAGCTCATCTCCAGCTTGTTTCGGTAATAAAAGACCTGCGGGCTGGGGATAATTTTAAGCACACGACCCGGCAGCTGCTTACGGACCGCTTCATCCCCCGGCGTTAAGTGTTCGAGGGTCTCACGGACGATATCTTCCTTATATAAAAGCTGCTTATTGTACGCGACGTTCTGCCATGTACAGCAACCACACTGCCCAAAGTGCGGGCAGCGGGGGGTGATTTCGTCGAATGCTTTGCGTACGACCTTTAACACTTTGCCTTCGGCATAGCGGTCTTTGTGCTTGGTAATGACAATTTTGACCTGTTGGCCCGGGATTGCACCGGGGATAAATACAGGAAAATCCTGGATTTTCGCCATACCGGAGCCTCCGTGGGTGACTTTTTCGATCGTCACCGTGTGCTCCTGCCCGTTATAAATGGGGCTGACCGCAGCGCCCCCTACAGAAGATGCAGTAGATGAAGCCCCGAGCATCTGTCCGGAATCTTCTGGTGCGGGGGAGATATTTGACATTTAAACAGTAATAGTATATAAATAGTCCCTTTTTATCTCAGGATTACCGAATGCACGTACGAACCATCCGTAAAACGGCTGTAACCGGCTTCTGTGCTCTCCTCACGGCATTCTTTGCTATGAGTATTGTAGCAGAGCTGCCGGGCGTGACAAGCGCGCAAAGCGCCTTAGACAGCGCTATTCACGAAAGCCCGAGTAAGAAGATCGTATCATCTGCCACCAAAAAGAAGCGCTCACTATTGGCCCAGGCAGTGGCAACAAAGCCTGCGTTCGCTCCAAAACTACTCCCAGCAGTCGATAAAGCTGATATCACCCCTCACCATCGCCAGCTTGCAGACAAGGTTCTACGAGCATTACCCAGTGGTTGCCGGGACAACCTGCGTAACTTTTTCGTACAGTATAAAGATGTAAAAAACCGGGGTCTCGGCGGGAAAACTACCATTATCCTTGCAGGAAACGTATCGGACGAAGAGTTTACCGGGCTTCTTACCCACGAATGCGGGCACGTCATCCACAGTAACCTGTTGGGAACATCTGCGGGCAGCAAAAGTACATTTGTGGATGGGAAAGATGTATTCATGACTGACTCCCCCATCGTCGGCTTCTTTGGCATCAGCTGGAACGAAGAAAGTGTCCTACGTGCAGGGGCCAGCGAAAAGGACTTCGTCTCGGGGTATGCAGAAGCTGATGCATTTGAGGATTTTGCGGAGGCGTTTGCGATGTATGTGCTCCACCGCGATGCGCTGGAACTACGTGCCAAGACTAATCCATCGATTGCTGCCAAGCTCGCATGGATGCAGCAGAATCTGCCAACGACCGACAATCTTCTTGGCCAAAGCACGTATCAGTGGGAGAAGACGGTGCCGTGGGATGTCACGAAGTTGCCGATGAAATTAGCTTTTAGCTTCTAGCTCTAAAAAAAGACGAGCTTGCGGTGCACAAGCTTTTTGAAGAGAATAGCTCTCATGAAGCAAGTATCTTACAGAAGACCATGGGTAGCCGTTCTTGGCCTATGTCTTGTAACGACTTCGTTTTCTATTGCATATTTTCTCATTTGGCTACTCCCTTTTCAGTAAGTGGGCACTGACCCTGCACATCAGAAAGCCTCCCATTTCCGCACAATTGCCCGATAGGCCACGTAAAAGTTTTCCGGCTTCTTCCACCACGTT
>JAYUSS010000016.1:0-2754 GCA_043755535.1 Candidatus Peregrinibacteria bacterium
AGGCAAACGCAACGCCCTAGGCAAGCCAATGGCCTCTTTTTGGCATTGCAAAAGCTGTCAAGTCGTTTTGAGAAAAAGTCGGGGGGAATCGACGACTACTATTACAAATATTTTGACAAATATGTAATATAAAGTATTACAAATGACAATCGAATCCATTGCCCCGCAACGGCGAGAATATAATCCGAGCGTGCGTGAACGTGCATTCATGGTACGCGCAATGCACTTGGAACGACGCAAGGCACGCGAGGCCGGTACTGAGTCAACTCTCGACGCACGCCTGACTGAAGTACGTCGCGTGATCTCTGAAGTGTTCTCCTGCCGTATTGAACGGGTGAATGCATTCACCGCATGGCACCGCATTCGCGAATCCAGGGAAGCAGGAACACCTATCAAGCCGAACGAAGCGAAGTTCATCCGCGCCTACATATCGCTTGGCGCGAGCAATACCGAACGCTCTCAGCTTGTCGATGAACTAGCCGAAATCATGGGCTGCTCGTCTCAGGTCATCGTGGCGATCTGCGTCGACACGCGTCAGCAATGCATGGAACTACTTGGTGCATCGAATCACACTGCAGTTGCCGAAGATTCGCTCGAATACATCGGCAAAGCAAAGCCTATCGAGTTCATTGAGGGCGGTGAGCACACCGACTACGACACTGACATCAAGCGTGAATGGCGTAAAAACCTCCGGAGCTTTCTGGATGCAAATGTCCCAAGCGAACTACGAGCGAGGATGAATGTACTTTGCATGCCCGGAAAAGAGTGTCTGGAAATTCCGATGTATCTGGAGCTCGGCTTCTTGCCCGAGAACATTCACGGTGTGGAAGGCGGTGACAGAATTGCACGTACGCAGTACATACTGAACGCTACGAAGTACGGTATTAAGCCGATTCTCGGCAAGCTTGAGGAAATCTTGCCAAGCTACCGGGTGCGATATGATGTCGTCAGCCTCGACTTTACCGGTCCGATCTGTCAGAAATACTGTGAAATCGCCGAAAAAATCTTGCTGGCCGAACGTGCGTTTGTCATGGTGAATACGCTTCAGAAGCGTGAGCAAACCGGCACCCAGCAGCGTTTGGCAGCAGGTCACGCCGGAATGGTGAAAGCTATCCAGATGCGTCAGGATTTTCAGCGCAGTCACGCGGAAATGTTTGGGAGAGAGACCCCAGCCGAACTCGAAGCGGATATCTCGGACCCATTCTCGCTTGCGGATTGGCGCGGCAAGGTCAGTCACCTCGTGAGCATCATGGGAAACGATCGTACGGAGAACTGGCAGGTCTTCGCATCAAAAGTTCGCGAGCTGCCGCTTTTGGATGGCATAGAGTCGACACCTTTTGAAACGAACAGTGAACGGTACCGCGTGAACCTCTCTCTTCTGATTCAGCCTGTGATTCAGTCCCTCATCCAGACGCTGAAGTTGCACGGATTCTTCGACGTGGAGGATCTGGAGGAGGCTTGGAAAATCGCGCACCTTTCGAATATGGTGAGCAGCGCTGTCTTCGGCAAGACATTCGTTCAACGTCTGGAGAAGCGTGCCTATCGAACGAAGGCGGGTGAGAAGGAGGCGGAGTTCCACACCGACATGGCAGTCCTCAGATCCCCAAGATCACTCTACAAGGGGGTGGCTCCCACTGTGGAATTCATCCTTGAATCACTTTTACGGAGTATGGAGATGGAAATGGATGTGGATACAATGATCCCGGAAAAATTCTCGACAGCCGTGGCACGCGGGAAGGGCGGGGAGTTTATGACGATCGGCAAAGGCAAGAAGTCAGACCGCATCGTGGCACTCTACGGTGGAGAGCGTATTGCGTCGGTTCCCGTACATGAGATTCTATCGTCCGCGACGCTACACTATGCATTCATTCTCTCTTGCCCAGAGGACGACTGGGCTGAGCAGACGAAGATCGGTCGTGCGATGATCAGCGTTCCGGAGCAGAAACAAGCCGCGAACATTGACTAATATTTTTTTATATAGTATAAAGTGTTGTAACGTCTAAACGGGCTTTACACGCTCATTTCGAGCATCGGCAGAACGGTAGTCCATTTTTCACAAGGAGTCTCCCGCCATGCAAACTGGGGTCCTACTCACAGCCGCACAAACGGCGGCCGCGTTGCGTATACTTGTCGCGTCGCGCTACGACGGCAACTTCAGCAATCTCACCCGGGCGATCTTGGAGAAGGAAGGAGAAGTCGAGGGCTTCAAATCACTCAATGCACAGCTCTGGAGAGCGCACTCGGAGAAAAAGCCGGGTCACCTGAAGCCCGATCTTGCCCGGAGGATCCTTACTCTATTCCCCCGAGGTGTCAGGAGCGAGAGGGAGAAAAAGGCGCTCGATATCATCCGCGGCGCATCCAAGGCTTTGCCTCGCGAACCCAAGTCTAACCGCAAACACAAACGCCGTTCCAATAAACGCGGCCAGCGCATCCCGTCAGCGGCGGTTCTCCCGCAGGGTAAGTCGTCGGCCATCCAGGTCGGAGTCTTCGCCGGTGGAACGTCAATCGGGACATTCGAGGCGATCTACAACCCCGGAAAGAGATGCTTCGACGGAGATGTTGTTGTCGGAACAGACGAAGACAACATCGTACTCACGGTTCGGATTCCGATGGCGAAAGCTCTCCACCTGTTTCTCCTCTAGTGAAAATGAGGTGAAACTGTTCTGCTACAACAAAACTGCCCCAAAACTAATTTTGGGGCAGTTCACTATGTAAGTGGGCACTGACCCTGCACATCAGAAAGCCTCCCATTTC
>JAYUSS010000017.1:0-27406 GCA_043755535.1 Candidatus Peregrinibacteria bacterium
AGATTGAGCCTATTCCTTGCCAAAAACTATGAATCCAACTTGTGACTTTTTGGGAATGTCAGACAATGAAGGAAATCAGGATATATGGATTTTGTAACAGATTTGCAAATGGAAAGGGTCCATCCCCACATGGAGGCCCGGCTTCCCAGTTTGTTCGGCAATCAGTCCACATCAAAAGATGTAGCAGGGCGATGGCAAAGACGGGACTAAAGCCTATGCCTAAAATCCAAAGTATACGTTTTGACATTGTCTTTAAGGTTACTCTTTTACGCTCGGATTGAAAACTAGATCAACGCAAACAATCCCATCGTCATAAACAGCAGTCCGATATCACGTACGGCAATGTCGTTCCAGCCTGTCTGGGTCAAAATTGCGACCAGGTGAAGGGCGATTAAAACCGTTCCCACACGGCGAACAGCCCGTACGGGAATAAGGATGAGCAAGGCAAAGAGCATTTCGGTGCAACCGATGATCGTCAGCCAGCCTTCGCGACTAAAGCTCAGCAGTCCTTCCATCCACAGGGGGATCCACCCAAGCCAGAATTCCGGGTGCATCAGCTTATCGAACCCGAACCATCCGAACACGAATGCGAGTCCCAGGGTAAGCAGAATATTTGGCAGGGCTTTTCGTTGCATGGGCTAGCAGCCTAGCTTAGGCTTTGGCCATTCACATTATTTTTTTCGTTGTATCTTCTATGAAAACCCGTTCTTCTCCCACTCTTCTGCTAGGTGCCTTACTCCTCGTCGTGCTTGCCGCATGTACCCCACAAACAGATTCAGTCTTGGATAATAAAGATGACATGACTACATCTAGCGCGACAAGAGAAGACGGTCCTTACCTTGATGACTCTGATTCATCAGACGATGAAGATGACATCGAATTCGATGTCAGTTCGACTGCAGCAAGCAGCACACCTACGACAGGTGGCACGTCGAGCGTTAAGGCAGGATCTGTGCGTATTGTCGCTATGAGCGTGGGGGATTGGTACTTTAAGCCCGAAGTGATCAACATTAAAAAAGGAGAGAAGGTTCAGATCCAAGTAACTAGCGACAGCGGTGTACACGGCTTCGGCATCCCGGGTCTTGGCATCAACGTTCGCGTCGAAGCAGGTAAGACGATTACGATTGATATCCCGACGGATAAAACCGGATCATTTGAAATCATGTGTACCGTGCCGTGCGGTTCCGGTCATAAGACGATGAAGGCGACGGTTGTGATTACCCAGTAGCACTGCAATCGCATAAATGGTTAAGACGTTCGATTCGAACGTCTCTACAGTATTCGTGTGATACAATTATTATATGAAGCGTTTTGCCCCCGCCATCATCGCAGCCATTCTGATTGCCGGAGGAATCTGGTATGGGCGTCAGCCGGTGGCGAACCCAGACCCCAACCATACCCATGCAGACTTTGCTATTTGGATCTATAGTGAGAAACTCGATTTCACTGATGCACGCTATATGAGCGAAGCGTATGACCCAAATGGAAGAGAGATACGCGTTGATCCTATGCGTAAATATCTTCACTTACACGATGGCAATGGGCAGGTATTGCATCGTCACAAGCTTGGTCTAACATTCGGAGATTTTGTGCGATCTCTCGGGGTAGATATGAAGGCTGAGGGCTGCATATTTACTCCTCACAAAGAAGAGGGGATTTGCCCTTCGTATAATTATCAATGGAGGTTTATTGTGAATGGAGAGGATCTTTCGGTGAAAGGAGATTCTGATGATTGGTCAGATGGTCTTGGTGCGACTCTTGAACGTGCGTTTGCCTATGACTTTAAAGACGGCGATAAGATTCTATTAAGCTTGGCAGATCCAAAAGGGTCCGTAGATATCGGCTGGAGAGAGTGGAAGGAAATGACAGACGATGCCTGCAAGTATTCGCAGACCTGCCCATGGCGTGGTCCTGCTCCAACGGAAAACTGCATCGCGGACCCCGAAGTGCCCTGCACAGCCCCCTGATATGCCAGACGACCAAACCCCACCAACCGGCGATGAGACGCAGGCGCTGCTCCAAAAGATTGTGGACCTGCAAGCAGAGCTCCAGAAGATGAAGGATTTAGCTGCGCGCTCACAAGCGGATTTACAGAATGCGAAGGCCAGAGTGGAGCGTGAATCCGATGAACTGCGGAAGTTCGCATCCGAAGGACTTATTCGAAAAATTGTCCCAACGCTCGATAACTTCCAGCGCGCATTCCTGCACATTCCCGAAGATCTCACTTCTCACGAATGGGTGAAAGGCGTGTCCGCTATCGAATCAGACTTGATGAAGCAGATGTCCGATGCCGGCCTTAAGCGCATGCAGTCACTGGGGGAAGTCGTGGACCCTCAGCGACATGAAGTGCTCAGCATCGGCCCCGGCGCAGATAGCATGGTGACGGAAGTGTTCGAGGAAGGTTTTGAGTTACACGGCAAAGTACTCCGCCCGGCTAAGGTGAAGGCTGGTGATGGCTCAAAAAATGAAGAAATTCAGCCGTAATCTCGGCGTAGCAGGAGCGCCCGTCTCGGCGCGGTCGAGCCGCGACGGAAAGCTGGACGGACTAAACGGTGAGTGCTTGAGTAGCTAGCAGCACGATCAGCACGCCGATGCAGTCACAGAAGAGACAGATACCTGCGAAGGTGCCGGGCTTCATTTCGCTGGCACCGCTCAGCAAGGTGACGCCCAATTCATCGGGCAACGGAGAGGCGATTAAAATACCCGCAACGGATATCGAAATATAACGACGAATGCGTTCGGGGATGCTGTCCTGATGTAACCGTCTGCGAATCCACTCTACGGTTGAGGTCGCATTCAAGCGGTGCAATTCGTCCAAAAATGAGAAGCGTACAAATTCAAAGATGGTCATGTCGGAAAGCATGGCGGCAAAGCCTGCGATGAGGGCTCCCCAAACCGGGTTAACCGTATCAGCCATTTCGATAAAAATCGCGATGGCGAATGGCGTTGTAAACCCGAAGCTGAAGAGGAGTCCTCCCAAGAACATCGAGATGTAGCCGTGTCCATTCAGCAATTCCGGAAGCAGATCAAAAAACCCCTGCGCGTACATGGTATACGCCAAAACGAAGGAACAGAGCAGGAGGGAGAGTTTTGGGTATTTGAGGAAATTCACTAGATAATTATAGCATAAAATGGCTTTTTAAGCAATTACACACTGTTTGAATTTTTCACCTTTCTCTTCGAAATTCTTAAACATGCCGTAGCTTGGGGAAGCGGTAGAGAGGAGGACAATTGAAGTATTGAGTATTGGGTATTGGGTATTGGGTATGGTTTTTGATTTCGCTAATGCGACCACCTTCTCCATTGAATCGACATCGATCAATTCGATTTCGACCTTAGCTTCAACGAGGGCTTCGCGAATGCGGGGGCCACTGCCTGGGAATAAGAGGATGGTTTGGATGGATGATTTCTTGATACGCTTTGCCAGCTTCGAAAAATCATTCCCACGGTCTTGTCCGCCAAGGATGATTGTCTGCACGTCGTCACCAAGGGCATCCAGTGCGGCAATGGTCGACTCTGGTGTTGTGGAAATCGCATCGTCGATCCATTCCATTCCATGGTGGATGCCGAGTGATTGCAAGCGATGGGGCAGCCCCCGGAAGTTCTTGAGTGTTTTAATAACCGTGGATCCATCAATTCCAAGAACGGTTGCCACCATGCAGGCAGCTGCGATGTTGCTCGCATTGTGATCACCGATCAGTTGCGTTTCACTAAGATCAACGGGGCACTCGTCTGCGGAGAAAGGGATCTTGCGACCGAGTCCTTCTTTGGCAAGTGAGGCTGCAGTGTCTGCCTGGAAAAACACCAAGTCGTCAGGTTCCTGAAACCGGCAGATATTGGCCTTGGCCTCGCGATAAGCGCGGAGTGAGCCATGGTAATCGAGGTGTTCGGGGAAGAAGCTCGTGATGACCGCGATGTGGGGGCTGGTTGTCAGGTTCATCAGTTGGTAACTGCTCATTTCCATCACGACGATTGTTCCTTTTTTAATGTCATCCAAGTGTGCAATAGAAGGCTCTCCGATGTTGCCGGTGAGAATGACGTTACGGGTATTGGGTATTGGGTATTGAGTATTGAGTATGGCGTAGATGAGAGAGGCGGTTGTGCTCTTACCTTTGCTTCCGGTAACACCAATAGTAACGGCGCCGCGATCTGCGATGGTATCGAGGAAGATTTGGGTGGACGAGGTAAGGAGGTAAGGAGGTAAAGAAGTAAGGAGGTTAGGTGGAATTCCTGGGGATTTAATAATGACATCAAACTTTTCCAGGTTCTTCAGCCATCCTTCGCCTACTTGCAGCCAGTGTTTCCCGTTCTCCGGTTCGATCGTTGAATCGCTATCTGCAATCGTGATCTCGCAGTCAGGTGCATATTTTTCCAATGCGCTTACCATCGCTTTTCCTTCGCGCCCGTAGCCGAGAATACACACGGTTTTGCCGCTGAGGTCGGTTATCTTCATAGATGTGCGATGACGTTTTTGAAGTCACCGGGAATGCAGTGATCGGGTGATGGCAGCATCGCTTCGCCGATCATTTCTTCTTCGTCGGTAATGGCGGGGAGTAGCTCGTCGATAAACATCTTCATGATGACATCGTCGTCCCAATCGTCGCGCCTGCGAGCGAGTATAAATGCGGCTGCAGTTTCCTGCGGAGTGCCGACGCACTCGAATGGTTTGAATCCTTCCAATCCCAATAATTCTTTAAAGAGCGGTAACAATGTTTCATCGGTGAACAGATTCTTGCCGAAGATCCGCTCGACATCTGCTTTAGGTAAAAATGCGGCAAAGAGCGCGAAAGCGAAGGCACATTTGGGACATGTATTACACCAAAGGCCTCCCCCTATCCCCAACCCCTTTCCCCCGAGGGGAGAAAGGGGCTTTGTTGTTATTCTCCAATTGGTATTACAGCTCGTGCACGCATCAAAGTACTGGGGATACTGTATGAAAAGTTCCACGATTTTCAGTTCTCCGAAGGGTCGAAGAAGGCTGAAGCATGCCACGTTTTTGGTGACGAACGTCGCAATGTACTGCTGGAACATGCGTTCAAACTCCACGCTCTTGCTCCACTGGTGATTGATCTCCATGCCGTGGAATTCGACGTTGCCTTCATCGGCACTGCGCTCATTGCTAAACACCACGTCACTCCGTCCGGAGAGAAGCCCGATCACGACGGACAGGAAGTGCAGGTAGCCGGTGATCGGTACATGTCCGTTCAGTGCACCTTCGGCGTTGAGCTCAAAGAGTTTCGGGGAGAGCGAGCGTCCGATATTCCACAGTGGAAGGTTACTTATCTCGGCAGCTTTTTCGATGAGCGCGTGCTTGCCGATACGAAGCAGCGTTACGTCAAACCCCGCTTTATTTAAGAGTTCCATCGTAACCGTTGAATCTTTCCCGCCACCGATAGGGACAATCGGGAGAAGGTGCGTATCGCGCACCATCGGGGAGGGTGGTGTGAAGTGTTCTGCGGTTGCTGGGAAATTGATGACCCCGTGAAAGTTAATGTTGTTGCGGTAGAAAAATTCCCCGAGGCCCTTTTCGTACATCTCGGTCCAAAAGCTTGCCTGGGCGGAGGTCAGTTTGCCGGAGCGAATTTCGATGTTTTTGGGGAGACACGTTTTGTAGTAACTGATGCCGCCGGCAAGGTGCAGGGCAAAGAGTGCCCGGTTCAAATCGGGGTCAGCAGGATTAAACGGCATCTCTTCGGGCAGTTTGATAGTCTCGGTAAACCGGACCATGCCTTCTTCGCTAAAAAGCGCGTAATGCAGCCGGATTTCGCGATCCGCCTCGCTACAATCGTAGGAATCGAAAATGAAGGTTGGGTACTGGTGCATATCAATATGACCAGCTTACTGGCTTTGGACCTTTTACGCACCTTTAGGCCATGGTTTCTTCGTCACCCGTTTCGCGCCTCATTGTTTCATCAACCGCATGGCGAACATCGACGGTCGTTCCTCCTACTACCTGCTCATCAGAAAATTTAGAGACAACGGTGTATCTAGCCACTTCAAATTCATCCGTATGCGTGTTGTGAAACTTCGCTTCGCAGGTAAATGTGCCTGTCTTACAGTCTCGGAATTCTCCTTTGCGAATCAATGTTCCGGAGACCAATCCTCGAGCAATAATGTCATCTTTCAAAAAATTCGGGTGGCGGTTTCCGTGTCGAGTGCGATGCTTCGTAGTAAAAGTAACTGCGGCAATATGGAGAGGGGGATCGAATGTGTATGGTTCACCGACGTCCAATGCATTAAGACTACAAATAAGAGGGGGAGAATCCCCATGACCCTCATCGCCTTCGAATAATCGCAGCTCTTGTGCCATTAGGTATATTATAATTGTTTTTTAGATTATTAGCAAATATCTCCCGCTCCTAGTATCACGCCTCTTTCGTCCACACACGCGAACCGCTAGGATTTCCCCGCCCCTAGCCATGGTGGCGGAATGGTATACGCGCACGACTCAAAATCGTGTTCTCGCAAGGGATTGAGGGTTCAAATCCCTCCCATGGCACCAAAAATGCCCTGACCAGAGGTCAGGGCATTCGAGAGCAATGCTCTCTGGCACAATTCATTCCTGCGGAGTTTCTGGGTACAGCTCTTCCAAAAGCTTCCCCTGATCTTTCGGTGAGAGCTTCGCGAGCCTGCTTGAGAGCTCGCAGGAGGCTGGGCTCTTCATGTACTCCCAGACGGTCGGGAGCATCCGGTTGCCCAGCGGGGAAACCTCAGTCGCGCGTCTCTTCATGAGAGCGCGGAAGGGTTCGAGAGGCTTACGAGGCACATCACTCGCTTGCTCGAGCGTAAGCCACATCATATTGAGATCCATAGCACCCGGGATCTGCTCATCACGTGTCCATGACTCGATGAGAGCAATCTTCTTCGGCAGATACTCCTTGTTTCCGACCACACCACCGAACAAGAGCTGTACCCACTCCTGACGGTTAAACAGGTTTGTCTCATCCAAGAGACGACGCAATGCTTCTGCAAATGGACTCATGAGACTTCTCCGAAAGGCCAGATTCATTTCGCGGTGGAATTATGCCGATGCTCCAAAGGAACATACTTGTAATAGTACATGCAATTCAAATTATGTCTATCGCCTGAGGCTGATGCTTAAAATGTAGTAACTTGAGGTCCCTACGCCCCCAACACACACTTAATGGAAAAAGCTTCTTTATGCCCCGGGATAACTCGGATCGCATGGCGAAATAGAGGATGTGACGTTATCACACTGCAATGTCAGATAATTCCATACCCCAATGAAGGTGACTGGCAGGTCCGTTTTTATCAGCAATTGAATGGAAATAGTCACCACGCAGAACAAAATGAGGACACTCCCTATGATGATGGATACGGCCAGCACTACTTTCTTCATGTCGTATATATACACCAACATCCGTATCCCTACATCATCCACTCGTCGTGAACCACGCCTCGAAGCTTCCACATACCGTCGACATGCATGCGGTCGGCAGCTGAATCCTACTTGTACACGTCGTGGTCGCCAACGGCAATCAAGACGGCGGTCTTTGTATCTTCATACATGAAGATGATGCGATATGCGTAATTGACCGAAAAACTCCATTGGCCTGCCATTTTTCCTTTCAGTTTATGAATACGAAGTGAGGGATTTTTGGCATCGGTACGGAAGAGTTCAATACGTTCCTCCACTTCGTCCTGCAGTTCTGCGGGTAACTTATTAAAGCTCCGGAAAAAAGCCGTTTTATAACCAATTCGAAGGGTCATTGGAATTTCTTGGCCAGAGTACGCAAATCTCCATACAAAGTTGGTTCTTTGGCAGCACGGAGGACCTCTTCAATGGCCTGTTGTTCTGCATAGGCTTTCAGTGCTTTGCGAATACCATCCGCCTTATTAGATGCAACGCCTGTTTGAATCAAATACTCGAGGGCTTTCAGCAGGTCCGCCGACAGAGGAACAGAGATAGTCGTCATACAATGTATGATAAAATCATATGATAATATCATACATTGAGAGGGAGCCGGAATGCAAGAACATCTTACGCGGTCAATTTATTCAGTCCCTCTACTCCTCATCTAAAGAGGAAAATTGGCCTTAAACGGCAGATTCTGCAGGAGGAGTTGGAGCGGTTACCGAAGACGGAGGTTCGGCAGACTGCCCAAGAACGGGTGTTGATACACCCAGTGGAGCTATCATCGGAGGGTTTTCAGCCGTCGTCTGTGCGACTTGTGCCATGGCGTTTATAACTTCCTGCGGCGGCAATTCCGCTTGCCTGGCTGCGCGTCCGATTCGTCCGAGGAATAACCCGATCATCAACAGCGAAAATCCCGTTAGCAAGAACCCGACTATCCAGAAGGACCCTTCGCGCGTTTCAGGTGGGTAAAAGATAACCGATACAATACTCCAGATGTCGATGAGAATACCGACGGTGATATAGATGAGCGTTGCGGGGAAGGCGCCTGTTAATTTATTTAGTATGGGCATGGGAGAAGGGGGAGAAGATACTCTTCACTTATAGCAGACGTTTTGTGGCGCCCGATCTTTCCGATATGCTGGAGTCTCTATGTATGATGTTTTGACCATTGGCCTTGGCTGTGCGGGCTATACTGCTGCGATTTATAGCGCACGGTACAAGCTTAAAACGTATCTGGTGGGGGAGACGCAGGGCGGTCTTGGGCTGACTGCTGCCGAAGTCGGTAACTGGCCGGGTAATATCGAGATCACCGGTCCGGATCTTATGGAGAACTTTCATAAGCACGCTGCAAGCTTCGAAGAGGTGACGATCAAACTGGCGCGTGTTGATCGAATGGAGAAGACAGAGAATGGTTTTAAGCTCTATCAAGATGATGGGGAAATTGTTGAAGGAAAGACAATCATCTTTGCGATGGGAAGCAACAAGCGCCACTTGAATGTCCCCGGCGAAGACAGGTTATCTGGCAAAGGGGTGACGTACTGTGCGACATGTGATGCGTTCTTTTATAAGGGGAAAGATGTCGCCGTGCTTGGAGGAGGAGACAGCGCCGTTGAGGGTGCTGCCATTGCCGCGCAGGTTGCACGTCGCGTCTACTTGGTCCATCGCCGTGATACATTCCGCGCAGAGCCGTATTGGGTGGATCGGGTGAAGGCTCGCGATAACGTCACGATGGTCTTGGATCGTAATGTCACGGAGATTCTGGGGGACCAGAAGGTATCCGGGATCAAGCTGGATGTGCCGTTCGAAGGCAGCGACACGATTGCGGTCGATGGAGTCTTCATCGAAATCGGTGCAAACCCTGCAACAAGTTTGGCAGAATCCATCGGCTGCGCAGTTGATGCCAAGGGGTATCTTGCGGTGGATGTCGCCATGAAAACCAATGTTCCCGGCGTATACGGGGCAGGGGATATCACGAGCGGCAGCAATTACTTTGCCCAGTTTGTGACGGCGGCGGGGGAGGGGTCAGTTGCGGCGAATAGTGCATTTAACTATCTGCAATCGTGAAAATGAGGGAGAAACCGACTATGGAGGTTAGACTAATAGAATAAGAGAATAATCGAATAATAGGGCCAAAATTCGTCCTATTACTCTACTATTCTAGTCCCTATTATTCCCCGTAAGGGCTCCGGAGGCCTTGCAATAGGCAAAAACCTCTGTAACATGCCGCTACTATGTCGAGAGGAAAACGCACCGTCTTCGCAATGTACTGCTCTGAGACCAATCGACGTCTCGGAACCATCCGCTTGCACAAGCAGGATAAGCTTGGCAAATCGTGGAAGGAGCACGTTGCCGGCATGAAGAAGTACTGCCCGACACTACGCCGTCGCACAGAGGTGAAGTTTAAAGAGGAGAAGCACTCGAGCTAACAAGCTTCTTAGCTGCATAGCTACTTAGCTTCTTAGGAGTGTTTTTTGATGATAAGCTGAGCGCCGTGGAAGATTGTTACCGATCAGCGGCGTCCTTACTTTTGCTCCGTCCCGATGAATCGGGAAAGGGGTGGGAAATTTTGTTGCTCCATAAACCGCGTAAGCGCGATGCCTGGCAGATTCCACAGGGTGGGATGGAAGAAGGAGAAACGGCCGAGCAGTGTGCCGTTCGGGAGCTGGAAGAAGAAGCCGGCTTACGCGGGGCAACAATTGGCGGAACCAGTAGCCTCATCTATCAGTATGACTTCCCGGTGTCGTACCGCAAGTTTCGGCCCGATCACATCTGCGGACAGAAAATCCTCTTCGTATATGGGACCATCGGGCGGGAGGCAGAGGTGAAAGTGGATAACAAAGAGGTGAATAGGTTTAAGTGGGTGGTGTTTAGTCAGCTTCCTAAGTACATCAAGCGCAAAGAGTACTTGGAATTAGTGGAGAATCTGTATCAGGAGGCGATTCAGAAGGCAGAAGGCAGAAAACAGTAGACAGAAAGACGCATTCTGTACTGCCTTCTGAGTTCTGCCTACCCCGTAGCCCTAAAGGGGCAAAGGAGGGTATTCTTGTGATCTGTGCGCTTGTTGTCTCTCGAACTTCGGCAGTTTCGCAATTATTCCGAGCAGACGGTCCGGTTGGGTGCCGAGGATATTCAGCTGTTTTTAGGGCGTAATGGCAGCGGTAAAACTAACCTGCTCGAGGCCGTCTCCATTTTGTCGGTCACACGTTCTTGCCGCGGAAGGGATGACGATGAAATCGTGCAGTGGGGCCAAAACTTCTACCGCATTATTGCGGAGGTGGTAAGCGATACGGGACAGGCTTCACGATTAGAAGTTGTGTGTGAACTAAGTCCCAGGCGTAGGAAGGCTTTTTTCATCAACGATGTGCGAACGCCTGTCACGGGTATTGTGGGGTTTCTCCCAACCGTTACGTTCCTGCCCCAGGATCTTGAACTGTTCACCGGTCCTCCTGCCGAGAGGCGCAGGTTTTTGGATCAGCTGCTCAGCCAGCTATCACCGGATTATCTGATGGCTCTCTCGCACTATCAAAAGCTCGTTTCGCAGCGAAATGCGCTGCTTAAGCGCCTTGGCGCCGGGAACGACAGTGAGTCGTCACTCGATTTGTGGGACCAAGAAGTTTCCGGCAAAGGAGCGCAGGTTACCCTCGCGCGCTTGGAGCTTGTCGAGACACTCAACCTCTCCTTTGCAGAGGAGCTCAGCTCTTTGGGGGAAACGTGGAATGATGTGCAGCTGCGATACGATCGCAAAGGCAAGGAGCGAGAACTCCCGGCAATGCAGAGTGAATTGAAGCACTTGCTGAAAGAGCAGCGCCAGCGTGACATTTTACTGCAATCAACCGGGGTTGGTCCCCATCGTGAGGACTGGCAGATATGGAGGGGGCCTCGGATGCTACCGGCTTTTGCTTCACGCGGGCAAGAGCGAACTGCCGTACTCGCGCTCCTCCAGTTACAAGTTTCGTATTTGGAACTGCGTAAAAACGAGCGTCCGGTCATCCTCTTGGATGACGCTTTTTCCGAGCTTGATGACGAGCATCAAAAATTACTGCTGCAGGGGTTTGGGAATCGACAGACGCTTATGACGGCCACCAGGGTACCATCTACTGATCATGCTGCTCATATATTTACGGTGGAAACTGGAATGATTCTTTAAGATCCAAGATCCAAATTCCAAGTCGTCCAAACAGCATCCGTTTTGGATCTTGGTGCTTGGATCTTGGATCTTTAAGCCTCAGCCATCGATATCCGTGAATGCTGTAACGCCCCATACGCCGCAAGTGCAAGCGCATCCGCGGCATCATCGGGTTTCGGAATTTCTGTTAAATGGAACAGGAGCTTGAGCATCGTTTGTACTTGCAGTTTATCCGCCTGTCCGTCTCCTGTGATTGCGAGTTTCATCTGGAGTGGAGTTGCTTCGGTAATACTGATGCCAGCTTTGGCTACCGTGCAGACAATCACGCCGCGTGCTTGGGCGACGTCGATGGCCGTTTTGGCATTCGTTGCAAAAAAGAGTTTTTCGATGACGACGAGGTCTGGTTTCCAGTCCGCTAAAAGCTGGCTCAGGTCTTTTTCGATTTCGAGGAGCCGGTCGGGGAGAGGGAGTCCCGCAGGGGTGGTGATCGTCAACCAATCTGGGTCCTTTAGATCGTTTGCAGATTCGGCTGTCAAAATACCTATTCCAATAGTGGCCAAGCCGGGGTCGATTCCAAGGATGCGCACCTGCTCAGCCTATCGAGGCTAGAGGCTAGAGGCTAGAGGCTTCGGACATTGACTCATGACTGATTTTTGATCCTATACAATATCAAAAAATGGTCTTTTCTGCTATAATAAGCGGAATACATGGATTTCACCCCTACCCGTTCACGGCCTGTCGGACATAGCCTTGCTTGTCGGGCAACGCTTGAGCGAAATCCGGGCGATGGCCGACACCGTTTATTCCTTGTTTTACCGCTATTTGCCGTAGTGGCGTTGGCCGGTATCTGGCATGGACAGGCTACATCCGAAGCGCCAGTCTCTGCCGCGATCATCACGCAAGATGCACAGGGCCAAGTAGAAGTTGGGGCAAGTCAGTTAAGAACAGGGTCGTATACCGTTGCAGGTACATCATTGATCCAGGTAGCTGCGGCAGACTTGCGATTGCAGGGTTGGAACGGCGCTTTCCACAGTGACATCAGTGAAAATGGAGCAGTGAGCATTGCTGCGTTAACAACACCCGTTCTTATCTCGCGTGCGGAGGCGCAGTGGCTGGTCCCGGTCGGAATGCAACTGACCATCCAACCCGGACAGTCCGATGATTCGCTTTCTGCATGGGTAAAGACGCGCAGGCCGCTTCGGTTGCCGCCACATTACCTGCGTGAATATTTGCCTGTCGCAGAACGTTTACACAGTGATGCCCCGCTCTTGCCGACAGTTACACACGAGGAAAAAACGTTCTCTGCATTAGCCGGTACTGCACTGCGCTTTACAGTTGCAAGGCAAGTGGCAGAACTGCGTGCGAATGCAGATTCCATTGCTGCAGTGAAGGCTGCATTGCAGTCGGGCAATCAAGATCGCTTTGATGCATTGATGAGCCAAGAAGCTGTACAGAATGCTTTCAGCCAGGCAGACAGTCGGGATCTTTTAGATATTCTCTCACTCGCAGTATCGCAAGATCGCGTTCCTGTCATTCTTCCCTATGCGCTTAATAGTGCCGATGCGGCCATCGTTGCGCGGTATCATCCGCTCTTGCAGGACAAAGCGTGGGTACTGCCATCTCCTGCGATGTCAGATCGCATGCGTCTACTCGAACTCTCACTGCTCCCTCTATCAGACCGGTCAGACCATGTGACACCACCACTCGCTATTCGCGGCTGGGCAGATGAATGGGTGCTCTTGCGCGACGGTGTCACACCCGATGTGAGCACTGTGCTCTTGCCTCTGCTGGAACAAGATATCAAACGATTGCATACCGACGGCTACCCTGCGCGATCCAGTGCGTATGCCGCCGCATTGCTGCACGTTGCACCGACTGCGATGTCATCGTCGCGGGAGTTCCTGAGAAACGAGGACATGGCGATTCTGCTACGCCCTGTAGAGGCTTCCAGTTCCAGTACAGCGTCTGTTGCGTCTTCATCGGCATCATCGTCAGCCCCGGTACGCATATGGTCCGTTGCCGAGGTGCAGGCAGAGCTAAGAGCAGCCGGATTCATGTTCACGTCTCAGAGCGCGCTTGAGCCAAAAGAAAGCGGTTTCCGCGTTGCAAACGTGGTACTGGCTACGCCTTCGGGCGATCAGTCGCTGCATTTTTCGTTCAATCCGGATGCGGGAACTGTCTCGGATATCAGTGATAACGGGACGATATTGCCCTACAGCCTGCCTCTTGAGCGGTATATGGCATGGGTGCGAGGGGAGTGAGTGTGAATGGTGGGCGACCGCAGACTTGAACTGCGGACCTCGACATTATCAGTGTCGCGCTCTAACCAGCTGAGCTAGCCGCCCGTTTGAGAGTGGAGGAAGAGTACGTGTAGCGGCTGCAATGGTCAAGAAACACCCTCCTGAGCGTTTTAAACTAAAAAAGACACCCTCTCAGGTGCCTTTTAGCTTCTTTGTTAATGGGTATCTCTTACGATCCGCTCGAAACCGAGGACGAGGCAAATGATGCTGATGAAGACGACACCGAAGACGATGACGATGAAGAGCTGGAAGATGCCCCGCGATTCTCGCGCTTGATCATCTTCCCTTCAATTTTAATGACGCGGCGTGCAGTTTTCTCGATACGACGATCCAATTTGTTCTCAGCCTTCTTTTCGAGCAGAACCTTCAGTTGGCTGCGCAAGCAGTGAGCCTTATCTGCACCTGTCTTCTCTTTGCAGGCCTCAACGCGGGAATGAGCTGCTCCGTTCTGGCGGCGATCTGAGACTTTCTTTTTGGCTTCTGCTCGCAAGCACATGCCACGCTCCACGCCTTCCTTGTCGGCACAGGGGCGAGCTTTGCTGGAAACCGAGCTTGCAGATGTGCTGCTGGATACAGATGACGACGAACTGGATTCATCGGCGAACGCGGGGATGGCCGATGCGAGCAAGGACATTCCTACAATGAGGCTGGCGGTACGGTTCATGAGAAACAGGGGGGAAAACAAAACACGGTGATGCTAGCACAGATCTGCAGGAATACTTCAAGTCTTAACGTTTTTTCCTGTACATATCCGTCACGCTCTCTTTGCGCTGGATGTGCTTGATCACCTGCGCAAGTAACGGGGCGATAGGCAGCACGGTGAGCCCCTTAAATGTTTCCGATGCGGGGATGCTGTCGGTGACCACGACTTCGGTGAATGCAGCCTCCTTCAACCTTTCAATTGCAGGGCCCGAAAAGAGCGCGTGCGTGGCTGCGACATACACATCTTTATTGGCTCCGCGGTCGAGGAGTGCTTTTTTAGCTGCAACAAGGGTCCCTGCCGTATCGATCATATCGTCGAACAAGATGCAGGTGCGTCCTTTAATGTCGCCGACCACTTCCAAGACTTCCGCTTGGTGATGCGCACTTCGGCTTTTATGGAGGATTGCGAGTTCTGCGCCCAGTTCGTCGGCAAACTTTTTGCTCTGCTTGGCGCCGCCGATATCGGGGGATACGACAACGGGGTTTTTGATCTTCTTTTTAAAATACTGTGCAAACAAGGGGCGAGCATCCAGTACGTCTACGGGTACCGAGAAAAACCCTTGGATCTGATCCGAGTGGAGGTTAAGGGTAATGATGTGGTCTGCGCCTGCTTCTTCTAGGAGGCTCGCCATCAGCTTTGCGGATATCGGCTCACGCGGCTCGCTGACGCGGTCCTGCCTGGCGTATGGGAAGTAGGGGAGGATCACATGAACGGACTCGGCAAACCCAAGCTTGGCTGCTTGGCACATCAGAAAGAGTTCAAACAGATCGTCATGGGGATTACGGCCGGCTGCCTGCAACAAGAATACATCCTGCCCCCGAACAGACTCGTTGTATTTGATATACCACTCCCCACACGAAAATCGCTTCGACTCAACATTGCCGATTTTTTGCTTCAGCTGCTTGGCCAGGTTTTCCCCGAGTGAGGGGTGCGATGATCCTGCGAAAAATTTCATAGTTCTCTACAATGCTATCAGATGCGCGTACGTCTCTCCACCGTAATTGGCCTCCCTATCGTTGACGCGTCCGAAGAAGAACTCGGAACGTTGTCCGGTGTGCTCTTGCACCCCGATAACATTGTCATGGAGGGAATCTTTGTGTCCATTAATGAATTCTTCGCATCGCGGATGCTTTTTGTGCCGGTTCAGGATATCCAGCACTGGGGCGCGCGGATACGTATTCGTGATGCAGAGTCGCTCTCGCCGCTCGATGAACTTGTCCGGTTGCAGCAGCTGCACGAAGAAGGCCGGTCGGTCTTAGGGCAGCGGATGATAACCGAAGGAGGTGCATACTTGGGTCGTTGTGGTGATATCCAGTTTGATACGAGGTTTTTCCGCGTGGAGTGGTTGTTTCCCCGTAAGTGGATGCTCTGGAAAAGTCCTATCCCGGTATCAGCGATCGTGCAGGTGCGGCCCGATGCGATTGTTATCCGCGATCTCCAAACCTTGGCAAAAGAGTCGGCAGCTACCAAAGTAGTGCCGGTTATGGAGGTACTGGGGTCGACGCCGGCATCAAGGTCGGTTGAATAATGGTCATCCGGCTTCGTCCGTCCGGCTTCACTCTTGCTACGCCGAGACCAGACTACGCCGAGATTGTTCGCTTTCGCGAACAAAAAAACGGGGACCGAAGCCCCCGTTTTGCATTCGATAGACGAGGCGGATTAGGTCCCAGTGGTGGGTCTGACCTCGCCAGCGAGGTACACCGTCACAAGTCCGACGATTACACGAGCGAAGAGTACGACAACCAATCCGAGTAGTGCGTAGTAAATCGTCTTTTTTGCTTTGTCTTTTGCATCATCTTCGCCTTGCGAGACGATGAGGCGGATACCGGCGATAACCACGACAATAACGGCGATGAGAGCGAGGAAGTTCAGGACCGACGCGAGAATACTGACGATGATGTTGCGGATACCTGCTCCGGTTGTAGCATCAGGAAGACCCCCGACATTGGGCGTCTCGCCGCCGAAACCGCCTACTGATGAAGGCGCGGCGAATGCGGTGGAAGCGTGATAGGTCACAAGTGCTCCTGCGGTGGAAAGGGAACCAATAATTCTGTTAAGAGAAAGAGTCATGAGGGGTAGAGGAAAAACAAGTGTTTGTAGTGTTGTGCAAGCGTGCGATGCATGCAAGATCATCGCTTGTCCATAGTAGGACATTGTATTGACGAAAATATTGGTATTGTTCGAAATATGCTCAATGTTGTTGCAACGGATTTAATTGGTCGACCGACTGGCGATATACCCCACCACCATAATCAAAATGGCGGGGATAGAGAACCACACGTTCTGCCAGTCGACCATAATCTGCACGAGTGTGCTCCCTGCAAGGAGTGGCTGCAAAAGCGGTGCATAGACAAGGGACGAGTCGAGTAACGGCTTTGCCGCGACATACGTGAGGAGTGATGACAGCAGTAATCCTGCGGTAACAAACCCGCAGGCAGCGGTAATCACGGGGTCCCAGACTCCGCCGATCTCTTTATTATACTGCATTTCGAATCCGCCGCGAATGGCCAAAAAAATGATCATGCAGACGAAGATCACCAGTTTAATGATCGACACGATGTCTGGGTCGAGGCCGAAGCCAAGGAATGATGTGACCGATGATGATTGCATGCTCAGCATATTCAATAAATTGCCGATTGCCTGCACGGCAATGGTTGCAATGTAGGAGGCAATGATGATTTTGACCGATTCGTCTTTGCCCACAATAAAGCTGTACGCGACGATCACCGCAAAGAAGATAATGACGATGAGGTCCCAGGAAAGAGTAATGGGCATACGCTTAGACTATAGCTTCTAGCTTCTAGCTTTTAGCTTTTAGTTTTTTACGTTGTGTGCGCTGATCGCATCCGAGAGAGGGAGTGATGCTTCAGTTGCAAAAGATTCATATGCTTTATCGCCCTGCTCGTCATATAAGAATTGTGCAGCTGCTCCGATCATCGCCGCATTATCGGTGCAATAGGCGAGAGTCGATGGGAAGCGCACGGTAGGTGCGATGTTTTTGGTTATGGAGCGGAGTGTTGTGTTTGCCGATACGCCTCCAACCAGATGGATTTCTTGTACCTCTGGATGGAGGTCCATCGCTTTTTTGAGTCGATCACAGAGGTGTGCACAGAGTGCATGTTCGTAGGAAGCGGCGAGATCTGACATGCGTTTTTCGTTATTTGTTATTGGTTCATCGGCATCACGAAGAGTGTAGCGGAGAGATGTTTTCAATCCTGAAAAACTGAAGTCCACGGATGCATCTTCGTGTAATGGCAGAGGGAATTTGAATGCGAAAGGGTCGCCGCCTTCGGCAGCTTTCGCAATCGACGGGCCACCGGGGTAGGGGAGCCCGAGCAGGAATGCTCCTTTATCGAAGGCCTCGCCTGCGGCATCGTCGCGCGTGCGTCCGATCAGCATTCCTGTGGTATGCGACGTGCGCAGCCATAAGTCCGTATGTCCGCCCGATGCAGAGAGTGTCAGTATCGGAAATGCCGGAGTATTTGATGGTTCAGTATCAAGCCATGTAGAGCTCAAGTGCCCCAGTGTGTGATGCACTCCGATGAGCGGTTTTTTCCGAATTGTTGCAATCGCCCGGGCGGCAACCGTTCCGACCAGGAGTGATCCGAGCAGTCCCGGTCCTTTGGTCACCGCGATCGTATCAATGTCCTTCCACTCCATGTTCGCTTCTTTCATGGCTGTATGAATAACGGGCAGAATGCATTCCACCTGCCGCCGTGCGGCGTCTTCGGGGATAACCCCGCCGGTTTGCTCAAAGGCATGCCGGGAAGTCGAAATGACATTACTGGCCACTTTGCGGCCGTTTTGCACGACTGCAGCTGCCGTTTCATCGCACGATGATTCTATGGCTAGGATGCGCATGTACTGGGAGTACTAGAATATTAGAATAATAGAGTAATAGGGCAATATGGAACCTATTATTCTATTATTCTAATCCCTATTATTCCATCCTGTGGGTGATATGCAGAGAAACATCCAACATCGGCCTGTTCTCTTCCTTGCTCGTTCTTGGCATGGCTACGGCGGCATGCAGCGCCTGAACCGCGATGTATGCCAATTTGTCGGTGCCACTCGTTCATCATTCATTTGTCTTCATCCTTCGTCGAAAGGTGTGACGTCATTTGTAAGTTTTTGCGTACGGTCTCTTCTTGTCGCGCTCGACTGGTGTGGCAGACACCTGCGCGTACATGTTGCTGATGTCGCCGGGCTTCCGCTGGGACTGCTCTGCGCATGGGCATCCCGTGCGAACCTTAGTTGCACTGCCTGCGGGCTGGATGTCGTCTACAAAGCCTGGTGGTATCAAGCGATGATTCGTTTTTGTCTCAAGCGATGCGATCATGTGATCTGTATTAGTACAGCAACCGCAGATGAGGTCGTTCGACGCGGGGTTTTGCGCGAACGTATCACGGTGATTCCCTGTGGCATCGATCCGTCTGACGTAAGCAGCGTTGAGCGGCAGCAGATCCTCCTGACAGTGGGCCGGCTGGTAGAACGAAAAGGGGTGGAGTGGTTTTTGCGATCAGTCTTTCCGCGATTACTCACACACCATCCAGATTTGCATTACTGCATTGTTGGGGATGGCCCAAAGCGAAAACGCATTCTCTCGGTTATCAAAAAACTCCGTCTGCAGACATCAGTGACAGTCCTCACACGAGTGTCCGATGACGAACGAAATGTGCTGATGGATCATGCGATGCTCTTCGTTGCTCCAAATATTCCCGTGAAAGGGGATATGGAAGGCTTCGGGATCGTGTGTATACAGGCGGCGAATTGCGGGCTGCAGATAGCATCGGCAGACATTGAGGGGTTACGTGACGCAGTCATCGAAGGCCAGACCGGCTGCTTTTTTCGGTCGGGGAGTGTCGACGATTGCCTGCGCGTGATTGATCAGATGCTTGCAGCGCCCCTCAGTGCATCGACTGTTCATAGTGCAGCCGCCGATCATTTTGGGTGGGATACGCTTGTTCCTCTCTACAACAATGTCTTCGATGCGTGATTCCGTAATCGGCCTACTCAGCTGGGACTACGGACGTCCGAAAGGGGGGATGGGTCGGTCGATGCGGCATCTGGCCGGCGTGCTTCGGGCTGACGGGTTAACAGTAAAAATTCTTGCACCATGTCCCGGGCAGTCACCGGATGATCCGCTGCTTCGGTTTACCGGACGATTCGGGGGACAGATCCTTTTCTCACTCCTTCTGCCGTTGGTTCTGGGGCTTCGCATCAAGTCGCAGGTTCTGGATCGGTTACTTCTTCCGGTAGGGCCGGGTGGTGTGCTCCTGCTCTCTCGGCCATCGGTACCGGCAACTGCGATCGTGTATCACACGTATGCCCAGCAATCGCTACTTGTGCCGGGTCAACGATGGAAGAGTATCTTTTGTCCTTTTGAACGACGGACGCTCCGTTTCTCTGATCGTATTCTTTGCTTTTGTGCGGATACGAAGGCCGCTCTTATCCGCGCGTACGGAATTGATGCAGAAAAGATCATCGTGGTTTCCCATGCGGTGGATATTCCGATGCTCTCAGCGGAGCCACGTCAGTATGGGCTTTGCGTCTGTGTCGCCAGGCTAGAAGCGCGTAAAGGGATTGATGTGCTACTGAAGGCGTGGTCGCTCATTGTTCAACGTATTCCTCATGCCAAGCTGGTCATCGTCGGTGACGGCGTGATGCGGGGGGAGATTGATCGAATGATTGCCGGTACAACGAATGTTGAACGGCGGTCGTCAGTGACAGATGAAGAGCTGAAGGCGTTGCGTGCACAAAGCCAGGTCGCATTTTGCCCTGCATATCTGGAAGGATTTGGGTTGGCGTGTGCAGAAGCAATGGCTGCGGGCTCTGCGGTGATAGCTTCTGATACCGACGGGTTACGCAGGCTCATCCATCACGATGTGAATGGTGTGCTCGTGCCTCCAGGGAATGTGCCGGCACTCGCAGAGGCGGCGATCCGGATTCTTTCTGACCCCGAAAAATCGCATCGTCTTGCCATAGCCGCGCGTTTGCATATCGAGGATATCTGTAACAGCGAAGCAGCAGACCGTGCATTTGCATTAGCAGTACGTGACGAAGAGAGTTGAAACACGTAGTCTATGGCCCATGTCCGCTCGACGATTGTTCACTCCCGTAAAAGACCCCGTGACCTGGGTAATTGCAGGGGTGTTTGTATTGCTCGTCTATAAGTATGCGTGGTCACTCTGGGCGTTTGATTTGCCGATGGGGTATGACGTCGGGTTTTATCGCTACCTTTTTGTACGTCATGCGGAAGGGTTCCCGCCATTCATCGTGACGCAGTTGGAGCCGTGGGCGAGAGGGCATCCGCTCGGACTTTTCATGTTTTCTTCTATTCTCCTCAAGCTCGGTATTCCCGTTGATTGGTTGATTGGTTGGGTGTGGAATGCGTTCGCACTCATGCTGATGTGTGTGCTGAGTCTGGTTTCCGGTAAGCGTTACGGCAAAGAGATCGGCGTATGGACGCTGGTTGCGTGCCTCTTATCTATCTCCAGTTTCGATGGCTTCGCTGCGATGTATTGGAAAACACTCGCATCGATGTTTTGGTGCGTGCTCGCATTTCGCTCCATGGAAAAGAAGTCATGGATGACGGTGCTCTTCGGATTACTCGCTGTCATCACACACAACCAAACGGGACTCTTATTCGGGCTTGTCCTTATTAGCTGGCTTATGCTGCCGTTCATTCCTTTTTCATTCTCTACTACCCCTCAAGCCCTTCGGTCTATTCGCCTACGCAATCTGGCTATTGTCATCGGTGGCTGTGTGTTGATATTCGGTTTGGGGTTAGCTGCCTATCTGCCTGTCTGGAAGGATGCGGTTCTTGTACACCTGCCTGCATTACTTGGTGAAACCGAAGCCGCCTCGGGCAGCTTTCCGCCTGCATCATTTTATCTGTTGAACGAAGCCGTGGTGTTACTGCTGGCCGCGGGAGGCTTTGCCCTGCAGGTAAAAAAGGAGCGTTGGACACCGTGGCAGTTGGCGGTGATCTGGAGTTTTTTGTTTGTTGCATTGCATCTTCTTTTTTACCGGAGGTTCTTCCTGCAGCTTGAATTTTTCTTGCTCCCATTTGCGGGAATTGCGCTGCATTTTTTGTGGAAGAAATTCTCGGATGGCCGGTTTCGTGTTGGACTTGTTACGCTCTTGGTTGTGCAATTTCTTGCGATGCACCAAGCGATCGTACGCAACGGTCCGATCATTGATGAAGAAACGTTTTACGGCGTGTTGCAAATTGAGGAGTCCGTCCCCGACGATGCATTCGTCCTAGCACTCGAAAATGACTCGCCGGTCATGCTTCGCGGTTGGTATCCGTACCGGAAGGTCGGAGGGCCGGGTTTATTTGACGAAACCTGGCCGCAGGAACAATGGGAGAAGTTTCTGATCGGCACGGAGGACCGCCAGATCCTTCTTTCGCAGCTGCCGCAGCCTGTGTATCTTTTTGCATCGCCGTTTTTCCGGAGTTATTATCGGGACGGCACCCGAGACTATGCGACAGATTTTTTGAACGATCCTTGTTTCACACCGCTCGATGGAACCATGCTGTACAAGGTCGTGTGCGTCACATCTCCCGATCAGCCATGATTGACCTTCTTCCATCGCGTGCAGTGGCTGTCTCAATCGCAGGGTTCCAGGTGCACTGGTACGGGCTGCTGTACCTTGCGGCGTTTGTGATCGTCTGGTGGATGCTCCCACGCTTACAGAAGTGGCGCGGCCTTACCTATTCGACCGATGAGTGGTCGTCGATTGTCTCGGCTGCAGTCGCGGGCGTGATTATCGGTGGCAGGCTCGGGTACGTGCTCTTTTACGACCCGCAGTATTACGCTGCACATCCCTTAGAAATTTTTGCGGTTTGGAATGGGGGGATGGCGTCGCATGGTGGCTTCATCGGTGTTGCATGTGCGCTCTGGTGGCAGCTTCGAAAGAATATGTCCGACTTCCTCAAAATTGCAGATATCGCCGTCATCCCTGCTGCAATCGGTCTCGGGCTCGGGCGTATTGGCAACTTCATTAACCAAGAGCTCTACGGTACGGTCACGAGTCTCCCGTGGGGGATGTATTTCCCGGGTGCAGAGGGGCTACGTCATCCTATCCAGCTCTACGATTTTGCGATTCAAATGGTGATTGCCGGAGTGTGCTATCTGCACTTGAAACAGACGAAAACCCCCGGTCGCACGTTCGCTCTCTTTTTGATCCTCTATGGCATCGCGCGATTCCTGCTCGAGTTCATTCGTGAACAGCACGGCGTCTTTTTCGGGCCTCTTAGCGAGGGGCAGGTGTTGACGATTCCACTGTTGGTGATAGGAATCGGTATCTGGTGCAGCTTAGAAAAAAGGAAGCAATAGGGGGGATTTTGTTCTATACTCTGCGTAGCACCAAGAGAGGCCGCCCGAAGGGTTCTGTCTCTAGGAAATGCCTCTCAAAAAATGAAAAGCACCCCATGGAGACGGAACACCATGGAGGTCTTTTCGTAGTGTGACAAGATCATGCCTTTGAATGGGTAAAAGAGGCAAGTTTAAAAGCCGATAATATTATTCAGGTACGTCGTCCGGTGCAGGCTACAATATCCATGCTTCTTGATCGCTGCGATATGCAGCGGAGCCCCATATCCCTTATGTCCCGCAAAGCCGTAGACCGGAAACTCCTTATCGGCTTCTTTCATGAACCTGTCGCGTGTCACTTTGGCGATGATGGATGCTGCAGCAATGCATGGTTCCAATCCATCGCCTCCGATGAGTGAACTGTGTGGATAGTTGAACCAGAACGCATCGCGACCATCGACGAGTAAGTAGGTCGGGGTGATCGTCTGCTCGAGGATTGCGAGCGCTTCTTGCATCGCTTGATTCGTCGCTTCCAGGATTCCAATTCGGTCAATTTCTGCAGCGCTCACCATGCTGATTCCATGGGGGCAGTTACCCGTAATCCACGTAAACGCAGCGTCCCTCTCAGCTTCGGTCAGTTGTTTACTATCGAATAAGCGGCACGTGGTACCCGGGATGCCCCACCCACCTTTTGGGTGTGTTTCAACGGGGCAGGGGATATGGACTGCCCCTGCAGAAACAGGCCCCGCCAACGGACCCCTTCCAGCCTCGTCAATGCCACAAATGACGCTATTTGACATATTCTAATAAAAGTATCATAATAATTAACTAGATCTTTAATAGCATAGCGTAGAGCCTGTCATGCTGCTGCCAACGTCACGAGATGGATCTTGTGGTGGCAGCTAGCAGGCTTAGGGACAAGGAGGAAAAATCCCATGAGTCACAAGGATGTGTGGAACACGATTGTCCACTCGAGTCAGATGTTCGAGTGGGGACACCCGCTGCACGATCTGGATAAGATGGTGCTGTGGGTTGTCGGCTTCGTGTTTGTGATCTGTCTCGCAGCGATTGTCGAGATGGAACGCAAGTTCTGTCGCGATTCGCGCGAAAGTCGACACGAATACTCGCGCTGGTTGCGCGAATGGCGGAAGCAACAGAAAAAGGAGCGGTGACATGCATCCGTATCTGATCCAGGGAATTGCCCTGGTAGGTAGCTTATTGATTCTCTGGGGCGCAAACGCCCTTGTTATCAACAAGCATCACGACCGCAGCCTGCGTAAGCTGCGCGTCTATCGTCCCTGAGTCTAGCCGCCCCGCGTTCTACGTGGGGCGGCGCTTTTTTATATATGTAAATTTTTGAGCATCTCCCGCGCAATCTCGCGCTCGTTCCAGGGGATCTGCCCGTCCTTTACCCACATCGTCGTGTCACTGCCTTTGCCACACAAAATCACGATGTCGCCGCTTTTGGCTTCGTGCAATAAAAACTCGATCGCTTTCATGCGATCAAAAATCCGATGAGCCTCGGTCTTTGCTTGATCCACACCCGCCCATACTTCATCAATAATTTTTTCGGGGTCCTCGGTATAGGGGTCCTCGTTCGCAACGACCATCACATCTGCATACTCACTCACGATTTTCCCGACAATCGGGCGCTTTTCCTTCATGCGATCACCACAGCTACCCGTCAGCACCAGCAAGCGCTTACCCGCTCCCAGACTCGCTTTGAGCGTCGAGAGCGTTGCTTCGTAGGATTGCGGTGTGACGGTGAAATCCACGAAGACCGAAAAGTCCTGGCCGGCATCAATCCTCTCCATACGACCCGGAATGCCGGTGAAGGTTTTGAGTGCGTTGATGCACTGGTCTTCGCCAAGCCCTGCCGCATGCGCACAGCCGATCGCGCACAGCGCATTGTCGATGTTAAACGCACCATGAATTATCAGATGTAATGGATACCGTGTAGGGGCGCCCTGAGAGGGCGCCCTTCGCTCAATCAATGCATGCGATCCATGTTCCGTCACCCGAATATCCGATGCTAACAATTGGTATGCATCACCATCGGCTGGCGGATCCATCCTCTTCTTCGACGAATACACAATCGTCCAATCCGTCGGGATCTTTTTATAGATATCATACGTTCTGTCTGCTGCATTTAGTACCTTGCATCCGTGTTTTGTGAGCATGCGGAAGAGCATTCCCTTTGCCCGGATATAAGCGTCCATCGTGCCGTGATAGTCCAAATGTTCTTCGCTTACGTTGGTGATGCCCGCGATAAGCGGATAGGTGAAGAGCGTGCGTCCTTGAACGAGTCCGTGCGATGAATACTCCAGGACCGCATGGGTGCACTTCGCATTCACCAGATCGCGCAGGAATTTTTGGACAATAAAAGGGGAAGGGGAGGTCTTCTGCGTCGCATTCCATTCCACCCTCTCGCCGATACGGAAAAAGGCGGTCGAGAGCGCGCCGACCTTGTAGCCGTTTTCATGCAGAATGTGTGCGATCATGCCCGCGGTCGTCGTCTTGCCATCCGTCCCTGTCACGCCAATAACCGTCAGCTTTTTCGCGGGGAATCCGTACCGAGCTGCTGCAGCAAAAGCCTTGCCCTTGTGCCACGATAAGCGGACAGGGGATTCGTTCCGAATAAGCCGTTTAAGATGCCGGAGGACCATGTCGGTCCAGCATAGCATGCGACTCTTGCACATCACGTCCAATTTGCTCCATTAAAGCCTCGATTGAAGGGAAGTTACAGACTTCACGCAAACGACCAACCAAGCATACTTCCAGAATGTCTGGTGCAGATTCGGGAGGGTTTCTGAGTACATGCACTTCGAACGAGGGCGTATCTTTAAAGACAGGACGAGGGCCGTAGTGAATTGCGGCTTTTTGCCATGCATCTTTGATCTTCGCAAAGCCGGCATAAATGCCTTCATCAAGCTCTGCCGGAACATCGTTCAAATCAATATTCATCGTCGGCGTGCCGAGCGTTCTGCCTCGCCCTGAGCCGTTGATGACCTTAGCCGAAAAAGAGAGCGGGAGTGTTGCCATTACTCCAACGCTACACAGGCGGACTTCTTCCGTCCACCGGTATTCGTGTTACTTAGGCATCGGAATCGGGATATTTCGAGCACCCATACAGAGTACATAATAGAGACTTCGCAGTGTCCATTTAGAGACACCCGTAATAGTGCTTACTACTCCTTCACGAACAGTCGCGAGCGTGCTATTCACGGTATTCGAAATACCCGTCTCGACGTAATGTTTCGTCCCCAGTGCTGTGTCTTTTATGAGTCCCATAGTGGTTTAGGCTTTGTCACCCATGCAATGCTTTTGAATTGTCTTCCAGTCGTACGGGAACTTAAACGTTTCGAGTGCGCGGACAAGAGCACCGTAGCAGTGCCACAGGTTCATCTTTGCGTACACGAATGCGTTACCGCTTTCTTGGTTTGGGTTGTAGTCCTGCAGGAGCATCGCGTTAGGGGCGACCGGCACTGTGCCGTATTGCAGCGCGGTTCCAAGCTCCTCTTTGTCGTTCGCGTCGCAGAGGAAAAGCGCCATATCTGCAGCGGCGTACATCTGGGCAATCACCTTTGGGTCACTTGGGATAATCGCGATCCGGTGGCTGTGTTCCTTGGCGAGCTTTGTGAGCATCGCGCCGTAGGTTGCCGAACCCTTTCCTAAAATCAAAATTTCGACTGGCAGCTCAAGAAGTCCCGGGATTAATTCCTCCAGCATCTCACCTCCCAGTTGGTCACTTACTCCTGTTGGGATACAGACCATCGCGCGCTTGGGTTCTGCGGCCCATCCCAATTGTTCCTGCAGTGCAATCTTATTCTGCACCTTATAGTCCAATGTCTTAGCGTCGTATGGCCGGGCGATAGAGGGGGAAAGTGTGGTCATGGAGATGTTGATATATCCTCTTATTATAGCCAAAAAGGCGTGTTTTTGGAAGTGTGCGCATCTTGATATAAATACAAATTAGTGTGTAATAAATTCATAAATTGCCTCATATTTAATGGTATGCTCTGTGTACCTATAATCAATTTTTACCCCTGTTATATGGTACTTAAGAGACACGAATCTGGAGTGAGCCGTAAGGATATCGATGCAGACAAGCCCCCATTACCAATTTTTGATGCTCGCTTGGTGGGTCCGATTGAAAGAAGAAATATGACAGAAGTGGGTGATTTTACTCGGGCGATGATCCTTCTTGGTTTCCAAAAACGCGGATCAGCGCCACGACGAGTAACTGGCCATGAGACAGATTAATACAATGAGTCATCTTGTTCTTATCGACGGCCATCACCTCATGTATCGCGCGTACTGGGCTATTCCACGTACCTTTAAAACCAGTAAGGGGGAGCAGGTGAATACGGTCTTTGGGGTAGCGTCTATGCTCCTGCATATCCTCAAAGCCGAGCAGCCCGATCACTTTATTGTCTGTTTTGATGAAGGGGACAAGACATTTCGTCACCAGGAAAATGAGACGTATAAAGATGGCCGGGCTGAGACACCCGATGATTTTTATAGTCAGATCCCACGTGTGATGCAAACTATCCAGGCATTCGGTTTTCCGCAGGTCAGTAA
>JAYUSS010000018.1:0-8072 GCA_043755535.1 Candidatus Peregrinibacteria bacterium
AACATGCGTGGATGCATGCATGACTATCAGTCTGATTCCTTATTTCTATGTGCTATAGAGGCATGTCAAGAAAAAAGTAGGGGGGAATCGACGACTACTATAGATGACAAAAGGGTCGTGATCTGCCAAAATGCGAAGCTGTTCTGCCCTCCTCCCATTCTGTGACTCTCGAAGAAGAATTTCTCCAGGCATACGACGCCTATTCCGATGCAATTTTCCGACATTGCTACTACCGGCTATTTGACCGTGAAAGAGCCAAGGACGTGATGCAGGATACATTCATGCGTACCTGGGAATATTTGGGGAAAGGGGAGAAAGTGGAGAACATCCGGGCGCTTCTCTACCGCATTGCCAATAACCTGATCATCGATTTCGTTCGCAAAAAGAAAGAAACGTCGCTGGACCAGTTGCAGGAAGCGGGTTTTGACCCTGCAGCAGATGACGATATGGCAAGGGCCGGCGCTCGCCTGGACGGCGCACAAGCTGTAGAGGCTCTTAAGCAATTGGATGATTCGCATCGCGAAGTACTGGTGATGCGGTATGTGAACGGGTTGGAGCCTGCTGAAATCGCTCACATTACGGGGGAAACACCTAATACCGTATCGGTGCGCCTGCACCGGGGGCTTTCTAAACTCAGGGTGATATTAAAATAGCGTTGGCACACCACCATTCCATGGACGGCTCTGATGAACATTTGCCCATAGCCGGGCAGGGTGAGGACGAGCAATTGGGACGCCTGATTCGGGATGCATGTTTTTTACATCTTTCCCATGAAGAACATCATGAATGTCGCAAAATAGTACAAAATTTCGCAATCGGTGAGATTCCTGTAAGAGAGGGGGTACATGCCCGTCTACAGCAGCATATGCACCTACCAGCAGAGTCCCTACCGGGGGATCATCTGCGCCCAGAAGAACAGGAAGAAGTGAAACTCCGCTTAACCCAGTTCATGCAAGCGCATCCCCACCGGTCGTTCCAAGCCGAGCCGGCCGTGCCCATGCTCGATAGGTTCTTTGAGAGCCTCGCGTTTCTGACACGAGGCACCGCTTTTCGCGGTATAGCAGCCTTCTGTCTCGTGCTCGTGCTTGGCAACAGTGTGGTGCTTGCAGCCAACGAAGCAGTGCCTGGGGATACGCTTTACCCCCTAAAAGTGAATCTGATGGAACCAGCGCGTGCGATAGTGACGGTGACGGCAGCCGGCAGAGCGGAGTGGGCATCAAACTGCGTCAGGCGCCGCTTGGCAGAGGCAGAGCGGCTCATAGCACGCAAAGAACTGACACGCGATCACTGGACAACGATCGAGGAGTCCTTAGATCGTCATGTCACCGTGGCCACGCGTCATATCAATAAGCTGGCGAAGGAAGACCCCGAATCTGCCGCAGACCTTTCTTGGAACCTGGAAACAACGTTGGTCGCTCACAGTACGGCACTCTCGGATGTGCAGAAGAACGATCAGGATAACGAAGTTCTGTCATCGGTATTGGATGATGTAAGCAGTGCCGCAACGGTTGCGACCGAATTGAATAGTACTATTGAAGGACAGGTATCCTCTGCCGATGAAGACCTGGAACGCATCGCTACTCGCAGTATCCAGGCTGCATCGAACGCCTTGATTGATTTGGATGCATCGGCAGAGGCAGACACGATTGTTGAGTCGAGCGGACAGCGTATCAAGGCGGCACGTTCATTATTGGACGTTGCTGATCTTCAGTTGAAAGCAGGAAAATTCAAACAGTCGTTGAATATGGCTCGGCAAGCTGCACGCAGAGCAGAAGAAGGCAAAGCATTTTTGCGTATGGGTTTGACCATCGATGCCGATGCGGATATGTCGGTGTCATCGGCATCACTCGAGAGTTCCGGGGAATCGTCTGCACAGGCCGTCGCCGCATCTGCCACTTCCTGCAGCTCTTCCGTCTGCTTCCTTCCATCACAGCAGGGAATAGTTCCCCCGACAGAAGAATCATCCTCCTCAAAGAAGGGGCATCGCTCCTCATCGTCGAGTGTGAAGAGTGCGAGTTCATCATCTTCTGCTGAGCAGAAAAGTAAATCGCCCGTTCCTCTTCCGGGTCAGTCACAGCTCCCGTAATGTGAAGTGCAATGAGTGCCTCCCGTACACGACTCTTCGATCCGTTAGCCACTGAGCCCTTTCCGCTCAGCCGCAGCAAAGTGCAGCTGTTTCTGGATTGTCCACGATGTTTTTACTTGGATCGGAAAGAGGGCATCGGTCGACCGGATAACGCCGCGTATTCATTGAATCTTGCAGTCGATGCGCTCCTTAAACGCGAGTTTGATCAGTATCGGTTAGATGCAGCACCTCACCCACTGATGACGATGTACGGTGTCGATGCGGTTCCTTTTCGTCACCATGATATGCCGGTATGGCGTGATACGCCGACTGGTATTCGCGCACTTCATGGAGCGACAAATTTCGAGGTGTTTGGCATAGTTGATGACATCTGGGTCCATCCTGACGGTTCACTCGCAGTGGTTGATTACAAAGCGACGAGCACCGCTGCTGCTATCACGCTGGATGAACGTGACGGGTATAAAAGGCAGATGGAGGTGTATCAGTGGTTGCTTCGTCAAAAAGGCTTCACAGTATCGGACACCGCGTACTTTGTGTTTGCGAATGCTCTCAAAGATGGTGATAGGTTTGATAGAAAACTAAATTTCACACTGCAAGTTCTGCCGTATGAAGCGTCGGGTAGTTGGGTGGATGATGCGTTGGTTGCTGCGAAAGAGTGTTTGATCAACGACGTTCCGCCGCCTTCTGTTGAGGGGTGTGAGTGGTGTGGATACCGACAAGAGGCAAAAATGGTGGAGAAATGATCTTGTACTATCGTACGCAAAAGCGTACGATACATATATGACTACTGTTTCCGCTACCGCTGCCCGCACAACTCTTTACCGTTTGATAGAGAGTTTGCAACTTGGCCAGGCTCCTGTGCTCATTACCGGCAAGAAAGGGAATGCGGTTTTAGTTTCAGAGGACGAATGGCGATCTATTGAAGCAACACTTCATCTTATGTCTATTCCGGGTATGACGGAGTCGATTAAGAAAGCTGCAAAAGAGCCGCTATCCGAGGGGAGCGAGACTATTGATTTATGAGGTACAAAATCATCTATACCAAACAGGCGAAGAAAGATGCGAAGAAAATTAAAGGATCTCCTCTTGTTCCTAAAATCAAAAGATTATTGCAAATAATTGAAGAAGATCCGTTCCGTTCTCCTCCTCCCTTGGAAAAACTGATCGGGGATTTGAATGGATATTATTCTCGTCGCATTAATGCCCAGCATAGAATTGTCTACCAGGTTTTTGAAAAAGAGAAAGTGGTTCATCTACTGCGTTTATGGACGCATTATGAATGAAAATGCTAGCGGAGGGGCCCTTCGACTCCGCTACGGCTTCGCTCAGGGTCATTCGACTCTCTTTATAAGAGAATGGCTGAGGCCCCAAAAGGGCCGAAACCATGAGCAAGCGGTGAGCGCTTGTAGCGCGAGACGCGAGTCGAATGGCGGAGAGGGAGAGATTCGAACTCTCGAGACTCTTGCGAGCCTGCCACGTTAGCAGTGTGGTGCCTTCAGCCACTCGGCCACCTCTCCAGAAGTGTGCAGAGTATACGGATGCACCCAAAAGCAGCAAAAGGAAATTCTGTGATCCTTCGGATTATTTCGAGCTATTTCGCGGGTGTCTTTGCGATCGACCTGCTAACGAGTCCGTCGACCGTCAGAACGCTTAGGTTTTCGTCGTTCAATTCATAGGTCTTCAGCAGAATGCTCAGGAAGGCATAATCTACAAGCACGCAACCCATGCTGTAATACCGGTCATCGGTCTTGAGGAGATCGTCGATATTGGCGACGCTATGGATGCCATAGGGGGTCTCTTGCTTGCCGTTCTTATACAGACGCATGAATGTGCCGTCTTTGCCAAAGGTGAGACGGTCGGTTTGGATGTCAATTTCCTTCACATGCCACTGTGCCGAGGGCGTTGCGGCAAAATAAGTATTACCGCCGTAGCGGACAACCGACTGCTTTCCGCTACCTATTTTTACGCTTGTAAAGGTCCCATCCGTATGGGCCAAATACCCTATGTTTTCACGTGTATCAATGACAAACCGGTCACCCGCTTTGGGTTCCCAGTCTTCTAAGGATACATAGTGCGCGGCGAGCGGATTGCTCCCGGCAACGACCAAGCCGACGACTGCGGAAAACATATCGATCAAGAGATACATGATAGTTTTGAACTACTATTAGGTCAATGTCCATAAATACGACATTTCCTCTTGCATTTGCCAAAAATGGGTCTTTCCATTGGTATAAATACCCTGTTTTTAGATCAGTATGAATACATTTTTTGTTCATGATTCGACAAGCTCACCATGACATCATCCACTACACTCTAAGAATGATCGATCTGCCCGTCCACATCCCAGTCCTGCTTACCACCGTTCTGAATGTTTTAGAGCCTCAGGAAGGGGATTCTGTCCTTGATGTGACCCTTGGATTAGGAGGCCATGCCGAAGCGTTTCTGGAGAAGATCGGCAAAACCGGTCATTTAACCGGTATTGATGCCGATGAAACCAATCTGACTATGGCCCGACAGCGTTTATCGGACTATGGAGCTCAGGTGAAGTGTATACATTCAAATTTTTCTCAATACTCAATACTCCCTCCTTCGCCAAGGCTTCGGGGGGCAGGCAATACTCAATACTCTTTGTTCGACATCATCTTCGCCGACCTCGGTGTCAGTTCTCCCCATTTTGACGATCCTGAGCGTGGGTTTTCCTTCCGATTTGATGGGCCGCTTGATCTGCGATATGACCGAAGTCTCGGTATGACGGCATCGGAGCTTATTGCGTCGCAGCAAGTGGAACCGCTTGCGGGAGTCTTCTGTGATTTCGGAGAGCTTGTGCGCGAAGCGGGAAGACTCGGGAGGGGGCTGGCGGGAAAAGAGTTTAAAACAACGACGGAGCTTCGTGCGGTGATCGAAGAGCTCTTTGGGTATCACGGCACGCAGATATTGCCCCAAGTGTTCCAGGCGCTGCGTATTGCGGTGAATGATGAGATGGGGGCACTACGAACATTACTCGAGACCGCGCCAGCCATACTGAAGCCGGGTGGGAGGTTCGGTGTCCTCAGTTATCACTCTCTCGAAGATCGCATGGTGAAACAGTCCTTCAAGATGCTTTGCGAGCCCGAGCGCAGTGACCTCACCGGCGCTATCACCGTCGAAGCTCCTTTTGAATCACTCATACACAAGGCGATCCAGGCAGATGAGGATGAGATTGAAAAAAATCCACGATCTCGCAGCGTGCGCTTCCGCGCAATCAGGAAAAAGTTGTAGTATATACCCGTGTCTCATTTTTCACGTCACCCTGCCGGCTTGCAACGTGCGTCACTCGGGAAAATGGTCGATCAAAGTACGGTGCTTCTGATGGTTGTGATCGGAACGCTCATTTTATTGCTCGCGCTGATGATCCTGTTTCACGAGAACGCGAATGCTACAAAGGGCTACAGGCTGCGCAATTTAGAGAGGCAACGTTCACAATTACTGCTGGAAAATGAAGTGCTGCAAATGCAGATCGCACAGCAGCAATCACTCGAAACCTTGCAGAATGATTCCGCGATTCAAGCGATGAAGCAACCTAAAAAAACGGTCTATCTGACAGTCGATTCGGACATGCCTCTTGCGGAGCCCAAGCAACCGTAATTTTACAAATGCATTAGAGCATAAACACCGCATGCGACAATTCTTCCTCATACGGCATTCCAGTATCGTAGCGCCGATTACGCTATGAATCGACAGAAGTTTTTCGAACAGGCAATGACGGTAGTATTCCTTGGGGTCATTGCATGTCTGTTTATTGTTCAGGCAAAAGTTGGGTTGGATTCAGGTGGAGTTCCACGATTCAGTCTGGAGCATATGAATCTCGCATTCGGGTATGGTCATTCTTCCGCTGCAGGTATATGCGGAAACGGTACAAAAACATCAGATGAAGGATGTGATGATGCAGGGACCGCAGCCGGGGATGGATGCAGTGCAACTTGTGCGGTTGAATCTGGTTGGTCATGTACGGGGACAGCACCCACCTCATGCGGCCAAGTTTGTGGCAACGGCGTAAAGACGACGGGTGAAGGATGTGATGACGGTAATACAAGCAACGGAGACGGTTGTTCTTCTAGTTGTACCGTTCAATCCGGTTGGTCGTGTACGGGGACACCAAGCACCTGTTCCACAACGTGCGGAGACGGAATCGCAGCAGGGTCCGAGGCATGCGACGATGGAAACATCGACAATACCGATGCTTGTAAAAATACGTGTGTCTATGCGAGCTGTGGAGACGGAGTCATTCAGCCGGACGGTGCCGCCCCGGGAACTGCAGACAATGAAGCATGTGATGATGCAGGAGAAAGTGCCACATGTGACGATGACTGTACCGCCGTCGCTTGTGGTGACCAGCGGATCAACGAGGCGGCCGGGGAGCAGTGTGATGACGGTAACAGTGCGAATACCGATGCATGTCTGAATAGTTGTATCACCGCTTCTTGTGGAGACAGCTACCTTCGCGCGGGCATTGAAACATGTGAGCCGGCGGGCACAGGGACCTGTGGAGGTAGTTGTACCGAGGCTCGCGGTATCGGTTCCACGACCGAACGTGCAGTGGCTCCTGTTATTAAAAAGGGGATTAGCCGACCGCATTGCGGCAACGGTATATTTGAACCGCTGAAGGGTGAAGTTTGTGATCTGGGACGTTTCAACGGTCTGTCGCCGCTGTGTGATCGTTCCTGCAACACCACCTTCTGCGGTGACGGGGTGGTACAGGCAGGGGATGAAGAGTGTGAGCCTGACAGGGCGACAGACGGAAGCTTCACCGCATCACTCTGTGGCGGACGCATGTGTACGGTTCCCGTGTGTAACGAAGACGGGACGTGTATAGGGGGTTGCTCATGGGTGTTTCTGCCCGCCTGTCTTGCTGTACAGAAGACAATTGTTCCCCTGTTACAGTCGACAGAAGTTACATCTTCTACCGAAGAAATGGCAGGTATGTACGGCGGGTTCTTTCCTGTCTTCAAAGAAGAGGATGAGGCTCTTTTACCCGATCAGGTAGCAGACTCGTCGCCTGCAATGGTCACGGCTGCTGCATCTTCCCCGGTTGCGACTACTGTCACTCCTTCCAGCCTCTCGTCGGTTTCCGGCCCGGTTGCAGGGTTTTCCCAGGAATCGATTCTTCAGCGTTGTGGGAACGGCATCCGTGAGGAAAGCGAAGATTGTGATGACGGGTCTGCAAGAAATTCCGATGTTCTGCCTGATAGCTGTCGCTTGGATTGTACTGCAGCTAAATGCGGGGACAGAGTGGTTGACTATCGTGAAGAGTGTGACGACGGTAACGGTATTTCCGGTGACGGGTGCACGCCTTCGTGTACGTTCTCTGTCTGCGGTAACGGAGTTCTGGAGCAAGGGGAGGAATGCGACGACGGCTTACTCAACAGTGATACAAAGCCCGATACCTGCAGGGCCCGCTGTATTCTGCCTATCTGTGGAGATGGCGTACGGGATGCATCTTTTGGTGAACAGTGTGACCAGGGGCCCGATAACTCCAATACCATTGCGGATCGCTGTCGCCTGAACTGCACCGTGCCTCACTGTGGAGACGGCGTGAAAGATGCAAAGGAACAGTGTGATGACGGAAACGCATCGAACTTTGATGCATGCCCCAACACCTGTCGTGCCGTTAACTGCGGCAATGGCATCCTGGATTGGAACGAAGCATGTGATGACAGAAACCTGCTCTCCGGTGACGGATGTTCCAGCAGCTGTCGTGCGGACAGCGAGTCGATCTTCCAATGGCTGAGGAGTGCCGTGTGGTTACCGTTTGGAAGGTAATCGCTGGCAGGCAATACCGTGTTTTGGTTTGCAGGAAAGGACTACCGCACATGGCTGTATTTCTTTACAATGCCGGCTCCCGCATTCATACCTTCCCTCATACATGTCCCAAGGCGATGTCATTCTTCGGTTCCAAGACGTGTCGTATCACTACGAGCACCATAAACAGATTCTTAAAGAAGCGAGC
>JAYUSS010000019.1:0-2702 GCA_043755535.1 Candidatus Peregrinibacteria bacterium
CTGAGAGAAATTCTATGTCACGTTTTTTTCCAATCGCCTGATTTAGATAGTGAGGATGAGCAGCCCCTATGGATGATATGCGGTTTTACCAGAAGGCCCTCGAAAGGTACCCGGATTTTAGGGTGGAGCCTAATATCGCGTCTGTTTTGGTCGAACAGATGAAAAACGGCGACGAGAAGGCCAAATTGTCACTGGTCGAATCAACGCTTAAATACATCGCGGAGTTGGCTGCTTCATATTGCCGCAAGTGGTGCGTCTGGCCTCATTATCCTGATTTAGTGCAGGAGGCCAATACGGAAATTGCTGAGAAAATAGATCGGTATGACCCCGCTCTTGGGCATTTGAAAAAATATATCGAGTATTTGTCCGGCATTGCGTTTTTGCGCTTTTGGCATCGAGCAACCATTGTCCACCGTACCGACCACGGAAGGAAAATTCTCAGCATCTTGCGCCGTGCGCGTGAAGAATTGACGGCTCGGCTTGGTCGCGAGCCCACGTTGGCAGAGTTGAGCGAGTACACAGACCGAGAGGAGTCTGACATCGCTAAACTTCTCAATAATGTCACGGTTGTCGAAATTAGCGAGCATGCGAAAGAGGGCGAACATAATGGGAAGGCAGCCAACCATAACTCAATTCTTGCTGAAGAACTCGACCCGTTTCAAAACGTCGCGGCGGCTGAATTACGCGAGTTGCTGATTGAATGCTTGGGTGTAGCGGAGGCTGACCTTCTGCTGACGTACTTTGATTCAGGCACGGGTGGCTTCCGAAGCTTGTATTTGCAAATTCATCGAAAGCCTATCGGTGCGGATGCTGCGCGGAAGGCGAAGGAACGGATGGTTAAGAAGCTGAAAGATTGCCTGCGGAAGAAGGGGAAACTCCTCGCTGGAGGAGAAACGTTATGAACCTGAAAGAACACCTCTCAGAGGAAACATTGGAATTATTTTTCAATCATGAAATGGTTGAGGAGAAGCAACGCGCCGTAAAGCTGCATTTTTCGTATTGCCTCATTTGTCGTCAAAAGATAGACGACATCTCTTTGAAGCGTGCGATTCATCATATGTGGGATTTTCACGAACAGTCCCACTTACCTGACTCACCTCACATTGAAGCAGCGGTCTTTGCGCGCTTTTGGAAGGGTGAACTCCGCGACGAAAAACTCATTCAGCAAATTTCCCATCATTGTGTGGCGTGTCGTGACTGCCGACAGCAAAGAGAGTCTACTCGAGTTAGTCTGCAAAATTCGCAGAGCTTACGCCGACAGATTCTCACTACGCTGGCGCTGGCGGCTGTGGAAATTATGAGGAAGCGGCGACGAATGTTTGTAGTGGCAGCGACCGCATCGTTTTTTGGTCTGATTGCTTGCTTTGTTTTCTGGAACTGGCAAACAACTTCGTCGCCACCCTCAAACAAAGCCTGGAATAATGATCGTATTGCGGCTTCTCCATCCCCCCTACTCAACGGCGATCCATCTCAAATAACACCTATTCAGGCGCGTTCGGCTCACAGTTCATTAAAAAAGAGAAAGCCTTCACGCATGGTGGCTAAACGGCAGGATGCTGCTCATTCTGACTTGATCGGGCAGATTAATCTTACAGAAGAGGAGGATGGCTTTCGGTCGTCCGGTGGCGAAGAAGCGGCAAAGTCACCTTACTGTATTGGCGTCTCACGCATAGGTACAACCAGCTTGCTCATCAAATTACCACGTAGAAGCAAAAAGGGCACCTATACCGTCAGCATCCGCGACAACGCTTATTTGAGCGAACTCGTGACAGCCCAAGGCACGAGTTTGCGCGGCGAGAATTTGCCCGTATCCATGAACCTACAACATCTGAAAGCAGGGGATTACGTGCTGCGTATCACACGCACCAATTCGCAGACCGACACCATTGAATATATTGGGGATTATTACCTGCGCGTCTCCGAACGGGCAGTAATGAGTAACCCCACGTCGCACAAGAGCGCGCGTCCGAAACAACAAAAGGTCACGACGCAAGCTGAGATGCATCCGTAATTTAAGTGGGGAGGTTATGAGCAAAGAGTTTTTTTCAAGTCTTATGCAATTCCTTTCAAGCGCCCTTAGACATGTATGCCTTTTATTCGGTGCATGTTTGCTGATGGCGATAGTATGTCGCGCCAATGATGGATTGAAAACAAGTTCACCTGCTCCGCCTCAGAACCCAACTTCGGCTTGCGTACCCGATGCGGGCGCGGATGTTCGCCGTCTTTCAACTGAGACCAAAGTTAGTCGAGACCTCAAAGGCGGGCAAAGCCATTTTTACGAAATCGTAGTTGCCGCGAAGCAATTTTTGCGTGTGGATATCGAGCAACAAGGCATTGATATTCAGGCATTTCTATGTCACCCCAATGGCAAACAACTTTCCAGAGTGGATCGTCCCAGCGGCTCGCAAGGAATCGAAGCGGTTTCCGTCTTCTCAGACCAAGCAGGTACCTATCTATTACTGGTAGAGTCCTGGCAGAAATCCGCGCCGTCAGCAAAGTACGAGGTTCATATAGCACAACTGCGCAATCAAGCGGTTGGAGATGACGAGCGGATTGAAGCCGAAACAGCGGTCTCAGAAGGCGAGGTGTTGCGCAACACAAAGGGGATCGAAAACCAGCGTGCGGCTGTTACAAAATTCGAATTGGCAAGAACTCGCTGGCACTCTTTAGGCGAGACTTATGAAGAAGCAATTGCTCTCTAT
>JAYUSS010000020.1:0-26718 GCA_043755535.1 Candidatus Peregrinibacteria bacterium
TGCGCTGGCGCACGGAAGGTATTTCTCTCTTCGGGCGGCAGCTGCAAGCGTTGCGCCTGAAACCGTCACCATGAAAGTCGGGGGGAATCGACGACTACCCGGCAAATGTATTTGACAAAATAATACATATGAATTTTAATGTATAACCTTATGCACGTTTCTTCTGTCACTGATATTGGCGTCCAAATGGGCAGATTCTGCCCGTATACCCAAGGCCATGCTCTTATTACCGCACAACTGTACCGGGATTTTGGAAGCAAATCTCTTCTCATTGTAGGGTCCAAAAATGCCTTTCGATGGCCTGATGTGCCCTTTACGGCCGAGCAGCGAATCGACCTTATTAGACGGAGTATCAGCTATCCGATCGAGATTTGCGGTCTTGATGACAGCAACCCGCATGATAAAACTGCTTGGGACCTCCAGAAATGGTGGGCTTCTTTACGTCAGTTGGAAGAACAAAAACATGCATCCTTCGTGTTTTATGGAGGCAGTGAAGAAGATTTGCAGTATCACAGGGAAGGAGGGTTCAAAACGCACGTCGCCGTTGATCGTGTCATAGAAGGGCAAAATATTGCCGCCACAGAGATCCGACAGTTGCTTGGGATAGTGATTCACGCGCAAATGACAAGAAATGATGCACGTTACGACGATGCTATGAACAAACTCAAAGCAGTGATGCCACATCATGCGATTGAGTCTGCGATCGATTACTTTCACGAAGGCATTATTCGATTGCAGAACTCCGCCGAGCAAAATCTTATTGCCACGTTCGCCCCTTCCCCTTCTACAGTATGAGAACTGTCACACAACTCGAAAAAGATTTATTCGGTTTCCCCGATGATGTTTCGTACGCTGACTTCTTAGGACTGCCCGATGATATGCGTGAAGAAATCGTAAAACGCAACCGAGTGTTACAAACTGATACCTACAACCGCACCATGTCGCATGCGAAGGGCGAAGAATGGTCTGTACCGGAAACATATGTTTTGCAATGTAGAAGGGCCCCCCATGGTTTTCTTATTACAGACGGCGTGCGCAAATGTTTGAACTCACTATTTCGTCTGCCTATCACGGCAAATGAAGTACAATTCGCGACAGATTTCTATCGAACAAAAGCGAAGGTTCCCTACTTTAATGAGCGAATGTGGAACATGGTTCTAGATGACCATGGCGGAGTCATGCCACTCACTATCAATGCACTTCCGGATGGAACTGCAATTTTGCCAGGAGATCCAATTCTTCGAGTTGAAGGACCGGGGGAACTTGCAGCGCATTTCGAACCTGTCTACCACCGAATATTCTATCCAACTCTTGTTGGTGCAGACGCGTACATGATTGATAAAAGCGTTGGACCAGGCCGTTTTGCGGAATTTGGAAAGCGCGGTGCGATTACCGAAGAACAGCACATGACCGCACTACGTTCCATGTTCCAAGCTTCCGGCATTCGTCTCACAAGTAACGATGCGATGGTTGCAGCATACCCTGATATTTTCACGGATTCCGGAACAATCGGTCATCGCTTCCTCCAATTTTACGATACGGAAGAAGAGGCAATGCGCCATGCAATCGAACAAACCGACAAATGCCTGCTTCTTGTCGACCTCAGTGGAGATTCCATCAGAGGCATCGATCTTGTGTGCAAGCTTAAGCAAGAATACCGACATACCGGAAAAGTAATCTGGCCCCGTCTGGATAGCGGCATGCTCAAAGATCAGGCTGCCTACGCACTTCGACGATTCAAGGAATTAGGATTCAACGATCCCCAATTAGATAAAATCCTCGCTGAAGATTTGTCAGAAATAAAAGACATGACTGATATTGATGAGCACGTACGCGATGAAGGCTTTGAACCTGAAGGAAGTATTCTGTATGGAGCGGGTTCCATGCTGATCAGTCGCAACAAATCACGCAGCGATGCATCAAGCGGATATAAACTTTCGGCTGTATATCGACATGGCACGATGAAGGCAAAAATAAAATTCGGTGAAGGTGGAAAAAATTCTCTACCCGGCAGACCGACCGTTTTCCAATTGCCTGACCAAGGACGAATGATCGGTCAAGATGGAGAATTTGCATTAGATCATGATCTTATGACGTTGGGATTCTCTCCAAATACAGGATTGGTTATCCCTTCGCTCATTGGTGATAATCGCAAACAAGTGCTGCGCACCATGCCCCAAATTGAATCGTTGATCGGTGCAAAAACACAGCTATCCCCCATAACAAGACAATTTGTAAACGAGTTGCGTGCTCATTACTCCGTTACAACTACCTAAATACTATGAACAACTCTCCCCTCATCTTCGCAACCGGACAATCCGAATACTTGGCCGATGGCATTGCAGCCCATATCCCCGGGTCCACTCGTGGTGAGATCAAGCGCACTCAATTCAAAGACGGAGAGGGGCGCATGATCATCAGTAATATAGGTGAAATCCGCGGCCAAAGAATCATGGTCGTCGGTTCACTCTTAAACGATCAGGAACATGCTGAAATGTGCGACCTGCTGAGTGCGATGCGCCAGACATTCGGTGCTCGCACAGTGCACGGCGTCATCCCTTACCTCCAGTACCAGACAGCAGAGCGTTCGCCACGCGGTTCTGGGGAAGTTCCTCGCGGCATCTATCGTACGCAGGCGCTGTTCGATACTCGCCCGGACTTGCTCACGTTTTTCGACCTTCATGCAGAAGGAATTAAAGAAGTAGGAGGACGAGAAGGTCGATCGGAACATTTGTATTCCGAAGAAGTCATTCTCGCGATCATCGAATCCATCCGCCAAAAAGGTGAAACTGTTCTGGTTTCTCCCGATGAAGGACGCATCAAATGGGTGCAAGCTCTTGCAGAAAGAGCGGAGCTCGGTTCGTACTGGCTTACAAAAAGTCGCGCAGGCGCTGATGATGTACGAGCTACGGGACAAGCACCGGATTTACACGGCAAGCATGCAGTGATGTTCGACGATATGATTCGCACGGGAAACACGGCTATCACACAAGGTGAACGATGCAAAAAAGAGGCAGGTGCTTTATCTGTGAACCTGATTGCCACTCATGCGGTTCTACCGGAACAAAGCGAACAACGCTTTAACGATTCTGACGCATTTGACACGGTTCATGTCACCAATTCACACCCACGATCTCAGACGATCGTTTCTGACAAATTTACCGTTCATGATATTTCCAAGTTGATCGCTGATCAGCTTCTTGTTCACTACGCTGACTGATTCCCTCTCTTACCTATGAATGCATCCACTCCCGATTTCCTCGACAGCCTGCCCGAAGCATTCGTTGCCAATGAACGCAAAGCGCGCGTCGCCGTTGCAGCGCTCAACCAGCTTGCCCACGACTACAGTGGAAATGCTGAGCGTATGATCCGCTCCATCAATGAGGCAAAAGAGCAGAATGCGAAACTCTGGGTAGGACCGGAACTCGCAACAACCGGCTACAGCTGCGACGACGGATTCAATGAACAAGACACGGTCTTTATGAGCTGGGGTGTGATCAAGAACATTCTGACATCTGGCGCGACAGACGGCGTTCTATCGGTGATCGGCGCACCGGTACTCCACAATGGAGTCCGCTATAACTGTAACGTCTGGATACTCAACGGAACGATCTTGGGTATTCGTCCAAAGAAATCATTAGCGGACGACGGTCAATACCGCGAAGATCGCTGGTTCACGGCGTGGCGCAAAATGGGCGAGGCTGAGGAATTCCGTCTGCCGGATTTCATCGCACAAACTTGCGGAAAGCAGAAAGTTCCTATTGGAGATTTCCAGATAGAGACTACCGATGGAACCGTCCTGGACAGCGAGATGTGCGAAGAGATGTTTACCGCAGACCGACCGAGCGGACACAGTGCGTTGTCCGGCACGGAAATCGAGGTGAATACATCCGGGTCGCACTGGGAGATCGGAAAATTACAGGGTCGCATCCGCCGCATGTTGGTCGGCACCATAAATGCAGGAGGCATCTACATCTATAGCAACCTTGTGGGAGCAGACGGTTCGACGCTTCTGTTTGACGGTGCACCGGTGATCGTACAAAACGGAAAGGTATTGGCGGTCGGAGAGCAATTCACCATGAAAGATGTCCAAACTATCACGGCAACCGTCGACCTATCTTCTACAACGCGGAACCGCGGACTTGTCCAAAGTTTCGGAAGCCAAGCAGCAGGTACGAAACTGACGCCACGTATCAGTGCGCCTATTCAGCTAACAGAAGCCTCCATGTCTCTTGCACCTTCTGTATCCATCACACCGGAGTTCCCTTGTGCAGAACAGGAAGTACTCGATGGAACATCGCTCTGGATGTGGGATTACTTACGCCGAAGCGGCGCACAAGGACTTTTCCTCCCGCTTTCCGGTGGGGCCGATAGTGGTGCCGTTGCATGTATGGTCGCCCACATGTGCTCTCGGTTGCTTCATGAAATACGACAAGGGCATACCGCCGTCTTAGAAGATCTACGACGCATTACACGCAATCCCGAATTCATGCCGAGTAGTTCACAAGAAATTGCTGACTTGATTTTTTATACTGCCTACATGAAAAACAGCGGAACGAGTGGAAGCGCAACAGAAAACCGTTCTGCTGCACTGGCCGGTGAAATCGGCAGCTATCACCTGAATGCACCTATTACGGATACGTTTACAGCAGCTCGTGCATCTCTTGAATCTGTTCTCAGTCGTACATTACTCTTCGAATCGGAGGGAGGGTCCCCAGCCGATGATTTGGCTATACAAAATTTACAAGCGAGATTGCGCAAGGATCAGTCCTACGCAATCGCACAACTTGCTTACCGTACACGTTTTGGAAAAGACGGTTGGCTGTTGGTGCTTGGTGCAGGTAATGCGGATGAGCAACTCGTCGGATATGCAACGAAATACGATGCCGGATCGGGCGACTTGAACCCCATCGGTTCTATTGGAAAAGAACGCGTGAAAACAACCCTGCGCTACGCCGGAAAAACACTTGGATTCCAGACTCCCGCTCAAATACTGGACGCAGCACCTACTGCGGAACTGCGTCCTGCAAGTGCAAGCGGTGTTGAACAGACGGACGAAGCAGATATTGGACTTACCTACCCAGAAATTAACATCATTGGTAGCTTACATCTACAACAGCACCTTGGTCCCGTGTCTCTTTTCCAGCATTTAGCTCGTGAATGGGGACCTAAAAGCACACGCGCCATGAGTGTCCGTGAAGTAGCAACCAAGGTAAAAACCTATTTCCGCAAATTCCGCCTGAGTCGACATAAGGCATGGGTTCTTACCCCGGCAGTACACGCGGCGCCGGGGAATCCGGACGTGCACCGCAACGACCTGCGTCCGCTGTTTGCCCCTATTGGATGCAAAGACGAGTTCGAAGTGATCGACGCCCTTGTTGAGCAATTGGAAGCGGTTTCTGTCTCGTAAAAAATACAACGGACAATCTGGCAGCTATCCCCCGAAAGAAATGTCGGGGAGTTTGCTGTTACTTTGCACGCTCTTCATCGTACAATTCTACGGTACCACCTTCACGTGAAGTTATGATGTCTGATAGCGATCTTGCTCTTTCCTACAAAAGCGGCGACAAGGATGCGTTCGACCAGCTCTATGTCCGGCATTTAAAAGGCATTTTCGCCTTTGTGTTTTACCGTGTCATGGACCGCATGACGGCCGAAGACCTGACGAGCCAAACCTTTATAAAAGCGCTCGAGCACATGCATTCGTATGACCCACGCAAAGGAGCATTCTCGACCTGGCTCTACCGCATCGCACGCAATACCGTCCACGATCACTTCCGCGTCACGCGCCCGGTACAGAATATTGACGACGTGTGGGACCTGGAAGATGACGATAATCCGTTCCTGAATACAGCGGGATCACTGGATGCAACCCAGGTACGTACAGCGCTGAAGCTACTACCGAAAGATAAGCGCGACGTTGTCATCATGCGACTCTGGGACGGCCTCAGTTACAAAGAGATCGCCGACTTAACAGGCAAATCCGAAGCAAGCTGCAAGATGACCTTCAGCCGGACCGTAAGCGATCTCCGATCTACTATGACTCCAGCAGCATTCACTCTTTTAATCCTTAGTCGTTTCTTCTAAGTCTTCTAAAGCCTCTCAGTCCTCTACATCCTCTCCTCTATGACCAACAACCTACAATCCATTCTCGATGAACTCTACGCGATTGACCCCTCACTACGGGACCATGAAACAGAACTGATTCCCGTCATCGAAGTGATGATGCGCAGTAAGCCCGACGTCACGCCCGACCCGGCATTCGCTCTGCACCTTCGTATGACCCTGCGCGATAAAGCCCATTCACATCGTCATTTTCCATTTTCAATTTTCAATTTTCAATTTTTTACTATGAATCACCTTCAATATACCCTGAGCGGCCTCCTCATTGGCATCATCGTAGCAGCCCCGCTCACCTACTCCCTCACCAAGTCAGGGGAATCATCCTTTGCCACCCCTGAATCTGATAGTACACAAAAGTTATTCAGTTATTCCATTGAAGAGACGGGCTCAAACGCATTTGGTGATATTTCCATACCAAGTGGAACCGGCTGGGCTCCTATGAATGCCCCCGTGGCCCCAGGCGCCATGATGGCTCGTCCAGAAGCTGGTGCTGTGGGGATTCCAGTAGTAGGTGATAGACCTGTAGAGCCTCCTACGTATGGAGAGAGCCGCGATGGCACAGTGCAAAACGGCGGCGTCATTCCCATCGGCATGCCCTATCCGATAGACAAAATGATGATCGACCCTGAATTGACTGAATATCGTCTCACCTTTAACGGTGAACTACCCGCACTCAGTGGGAATGTTGACGTTTTCAAGCGTTTGAAGGGAACAGCTTCTGCCGATATTTCCAAGATCCTCGGCGCATTCAATACGGGCCTGATCGACCTACGATCCTTTGCGGGAGCCAAGACCGACATGATCACGTTTTACCAGGAGACTAAGTACGGTTTGATAGGAACTGTTTCCTTCCGCGAAGGGTCCATCAGCCTCAGCCAGAACTGGGAGCAATGGCCACATCCCGAAAGCATGTGTCAGGATGAAGCTTGCTCCCAACGTTACCGCTTGAGGGAGAGTGATATTCCAACGGATAGCGTCTTGATGTCGATTGCACAGAAATTTGTCGAGGATCACGACATAGACCTTTCCCAGTACGCAGCACCCGAAGTCAATCGTGAATGGAAAGCCCAATACGAAATGGGGAGTGATCCAAGCATGGTATGGATTCCCGATTCAGTACGGGTTATGTACCCGCTCTTGGTAGACGGTAAGCCTGTCTATGAAGAGAGTGGATTAAAAGTAGGAATCGGCATCGGCGTGAATGTTCGTGAAAAGAAAGTATCTGATGCGTCGGGCATCATGGACCAGAAGTACCAGAAGTCATCCTATGCCGGTGTAACCGATGAAGCGGTGATTCGTGGATACTTGAGCAATTACGGCAAAGTGGACAGTAGCTGGATGCCACCGAATACCACCAGAAAGACGGTGAACATCGCGCTTGGCCCCCCCGTGTTGTCCCTGGTGCGGATGTACACCTACGCCAATAACATTGGGGAAGAGGTCTTGGTGCCAGCTCTCGTCTTCCCCGTCACGAACGTCTCAGACGGAAGCTACTTCTACAATGAAAGCATCGTGGTTCCTCTTGCGTCCGATGTCTTGAAAGAGTGGACCAGCAGGGGAAACTCGGCCCCGATGCCATTGATGATGGAAGATGCTGAGCGCGCAGAAGTGCAGGAATAAGAACGCTTCTTTGCCACAAACACTAAATGCCCCTTCTATGCAGACGAAAGGAGGGGTGTTTTTTATGAAGAATATCACGGAATCCGATACAATCGCCGCATGACTCCACTCACTCCCCCACATGCTGATATCTCACCAATCCTATGGCATACGCTTGCCGCAACGGATGTTCTTAAGCGTCTTGATGCAGACACTCAGAACGGTTTGAGCGATGCGGAAGCAACCCGTCGGCTTGCTGCAAATGGACGCAATGAGCTTACGGCCGGCAAGCGGATTTCCCCGTGGAAGATTTTTCTGGCGCAGTTCCAAAATATCCTAATGCTCATTCTGATAGCGGGTATCGGGCTCTCCGCTGTACTCGGTCATACCATCGAAGCGGTGACTATCGGCGTCATCGTGCTCTTTTCGACGATCCTCGGCTTTCTACAGGAATACCGGGCGGAGCGCGCCATGGACGCCCTACGCGTCATGGCGGCGCCGACCGCAACCGTCATTCGTAACGGAGAAGAACGCGAGATCGCAGCGGCGCTGCTGGTGCAGGGGGACATCATTCTTTTGAAAGCCGGTGACAGGGTACCCGCCGATGCGCGTCTTATTGAGAGTATCAACCTTCGCACCGAAGAAGCGCCGCTAACCGGTGAATCGCTGCCCGTCAGCAAATCGACGGACATCATCGCGGATGAACAGGCCGCCGCAGGTGATCGTCTGAATATAACGTTCGCGGGAACCGCCGTCACCTACGGTCGCGGCACGGCGATCGTGACGGACACCGGCATGCAGACGCAGTTCGGGCGCATTGCGGGGCTGCTCCAAACACTCGATGAGCAGCGCACACCCCTGCAGGAGAACCTCAAAAAACTGGGCAAGAGCCTCGCGATTGCAGCGGGCGTCATCGTCCTCCTTATTACAGGTCTGGGCATCGCGCGCGGCGAACCGGTGTTGGAGATGATCATCTTCGGCATTGCACTGGCAGTCGCGGTCGTGCCCGAGGCGCTCCCCGCAGTCGTCACCATCTCTCTCGCGCTCGGCGTGCAACGCATGGTAAAGCGCCACGCCTTGATCCGGCGTCTGCTCGCGGTTGAAACGCTCGGTGGAACGTCGGTTATTTGTACCGATAAAACCGGAACACTGACGAAAGATGAAATGACCGTGCGACGCATACTGACCGCAGACGGCATCACGGATGTCAGCGGCGACGGGTATGAGCCGACGGGATCATTCACGCGTGGGAACAGCGAGAAGGAGATCGACACGGTGATGAAAGACTTACTACGCGCTGCCGTGCTGTCATCGGATGCGCACCTGACCGAGCAGAAAACTATGTGGGATATTAAAGGGGACCCGACGGAAGGCGCGATGGTGGTCGCCGCGGCGAAAGCGGGACTGCATAAACATGAGCTCGATAAGGAGTATCCGCGCATTGACGAGGTTCCGTTCACATCGGAAGCCAAATGCATGACGACTATCCACACGACTCCGAATGATCACACAATTGCCTGCGCGAAGGGCGCACCCGAAGTAATGCTCGAGCGCTGTACGCATGAACGCACTGTAGACGGCGACCGTGCTCTTACTGCAGAGCGGCGTGCGGAGATTCTGGCAGAAGCAGGCCGCATGGCGCATAATGCACTGCGTGTGCTGGCCGTCGCATCCAAGAAGAACGTGACGCGCGCGCAGGCGGAGGAAGGCCTGACGTTCCTCGGACTCTTCGGAATGATCGACCCGCCCCGCACCGAAGCCAAAGATGCGATTCGCACCTGCAGAGCGGCGGGTATTCGGCCCGTGATGATCACCGGCGATCACCCGATTACGGCGCTGGCCATCGCGCGAGAGCTGGGACTGGCGGGAAACGATGATGCGGCAATGACAGGGAAGGAAGTGGACATGCTAGATGAACAGGCTTTCATGCATGCAGTGATGACAACGAGCGTCTTCGCGCGTGTGTCCCCCGTCCACAAACTGCGCATCGTCACCGCACTGCAGAGCAAGGGGGCCGTGGTCGCTATGACGGGTGACGGCGTCAACGACGCTCCGGCTCTCAAGAAAGCGGATATCGGCATCGCCATGGGCATTACCGGTACAGACGTGTCAAAAGAAGCGGCGGACATGATACTGACTGATGACAACTTCGCGTCGATCGTCGCCGCTATAGAGGAGGGGCGCGGTATTTTCAGCAACATTAAGAAGTACCTCATGTATATGCTTACTGGCAACCTCGGGGAGGTAGGCCTCATAGTGATCGCAAGTCTTTTCGGTTTTCCTATTCCCTTAAGCGCCGTACAGATCCTCTATATCAATCTCGCAACGGGCGGTCTCCCCGCTCTCGCGCTCGCAATCGATCCTCCGGAGCGCGATCTTATGAGCCGACCACCGAGACTCCAGCGCTCCGGGATCTTTACCCGTCCGGTCCTTGCTCTCATGCTGACCGGCGGACTCTGGTCGATGCTCGTGAATCTCGCTATCTTTTTGTGGGCTCTCTATTCGGGCCGCAGTCTCACAGAAGCCATGACGATGACGTTTGTCTCCCTCGTGTTGATCCATTTCTTTAAGGCCTACAGCTTCCGCTCGGATCGCCAGTCGATCTTCACAAACCCCTTCGCAAATAGATGGCTCAACATCGCCATCATCTGGGAAATCGTTCTGCTCGCGTTGATCCTCGCCATCCCCTTCCTGCGAACCGCGTTCGGGATCGAATTGCTAGCATGGAGAGATGTGCTACCCCTTGTGCTCATGGCCGCCACCATCATCCCCATCCTTGAAATGGTAAAGTGGATGATTCGTCGCGGGTGGCTTGGGAACGCGGATTAAGAGCTTACCGCGCCCGCTTGCGTTCGTTCTCGTCGAGGATCTTCTTACGCAGACGAATGTTCAGCGGCGTAATCTCGACGAGTTCATCTTCTCCGATGTATTCCAAGGCCTGCTCCAGAGTCATCGGTTTAACAGGAGTCAGGTTTACCGCGTCGTCGCTACCCGATGCTCGCATGTTGGTCAGCTTCTTGCCTTTAAGCACGTTCACCACGAGGTCCTGGTCCTTGGCGTTTTCACCGATGATCATACCGGCGTAGATATGCGTACCCGGTGTGATGAACAGCTTTCCGCGCTCCTGGATATTAAAGAGGTCGTAGGCTGTAGCGTCTCCGGCAAGCATCGAGATCATCGCACCGCGTGAACGCCCGGGGATGTCGCCTCTGTAGGGACCGTATTCATGGAATGTGTGGTTTAGGATTCCTTCACCGCGCGTTTCGATGATGAAATCGCCGTGGAACCCAAGCAGTCCGCGCGTCGGGATTTTCCATTCCATGCGGGTGTGTCCTTCGTGTGTGCGCATATCGACGAGTTCGCCTTTGCGCATATTCAGCATGCTAATGATTACACCGGCAGATTCCTCCGGAACGTCGATGACCGCCTGTTCCATCGGCTCCATACCGTCACGCAAAATCACCTGAGGACGGGAAACCTGGATTTCAAAGCCTTCGCGACGCATGGATTCAAGCAGAACCGACAAATGGAGCTCTCCACGACCGGATACCTTATAACTATCGCTATTAGGGATTTCTTCCACGTGGAGTCCCACGTTCGTCTCACACTCCTTAAATAGACGCTCGCGAATGTGGCGGGTGGTAACGAGCTTTCCTTCTTTACTGGCAAACGGGGAATCATTGACCATGAACGTCATGATCACGGTCGGCGGATCGATACGAAGCGCGGGGAGGAGCTCTGCATTTTCATCCGTCGTGATTGTTTCACCCACGTTGATATCGGGAATACCGGCAATGATGACAATGTCACCGGCTCCGACTTCCTGCACCTCGATGCGTCGCATACCCGCATAAATAAAGAGCTTACTTACTTTGCCCACGCGTGTATTTCCATCATTATCTTTGATATACACCTTCTCATTGATCGCGACTTTTCCTTCGTACACGCGTCCGATTGCAAGGCGTCCGACGTAGTTGTCGTACCCAAGAGAACTTGGCTGCATACGAAGAGGTACTGCTGTATTCTGCTCGGCCGGCTTCACATGTTTCATAATCATATCAAAGAGCGGCGTCAGGTCCGTCGAGTTGTCTTCGAGGGAGAGCTTCGCGATACCCTCTCTCGCAACTGCAAAAATATAGGGGAAGTCGAGCTGGTCATTGGTTGCACCCAGCTGGGCAAAGAGATCGAACACCATGTCGACAACCTCCGTTGGACGTGCTGCCGGCTTATCAATTTTATTAATCACAACAATCGGCCTTAGCCCTATTTCAAGCGACTTTTTAAGAACAAATTTTGTCTGCGGCATTGGTCCTTCCTGGGCATCAACGAGCAGACACACACAGTCGACTGTGCGAAGGATACGTTCGACTTCGGAACCGAAGTCTGCGTGTCCAGGAGTGTCGACGATGTTAATCTTGCACTCCTTGTATTTGATCGACGCGTTCTTGGCAAAGATCGTGATCCCGCGCTCCTTTTCCTGGTCGTTAGAGTCCATCATCAATTCTCCTGTCTGTTCATGAGCTTCAAATGCACCACCCTGTTTGAGCAGAGCATCGACGAGTGTGGTTTTGCCATGATCCACATGGGCTATGATTGCGATGTTTCTTATATCCATAATCATGAGGGGAAGTGTGCGACCTGCCCGTCCGTAGCTCCAGAGAGCGAAGGCGGGTGATGGCGATATTACGAATGTCGAGGGAAGAGTTGAGGAATTTGGGTGAGAATTCTGTAAAACAAACCCGAAAAGCGGGCTGCACACTTATACGGACTCCGGCAAGAAATGGCAAGTTAATACAACTTTGAACGATGCCGAACACCTAAAAGAAGAATTATCTTTTCATCCTCATTCTTGTTGAATAGAACGCGGTAATTCCCTACGCGGAGACGAAAATCTGCGACTGCATAATCCTTTAGTTGCTTTACTTGTACATTATCATCCCAAGGATCTTTTGTGAGATTATTGATTTTCTGAATAATTTTACGCAGATCTTCAGGAGGAATCTTGCTGCAATCCTTTCTCCAAATCCGATCGTCTTCAATAACAACTTTATACCCCATATTCCTTGGCAAACGTATCAAAAGGGACTGGATTTGTTCTGCCTTCCCGGCTTCTTATAACAAGATCTCTCGTCTCCGGATCATTCAATTCCTCCATTTCCTCTCTAATTTGATCAAGGACGCCTGACTCCATAAGTATCTTGGTTGTTTCCTTCGAAATAACCAATCCGGTTACTGTGTTATTGCTCATCACGAAATACATAGGCTTTTTACCATTAAAGACGCTCTTCATTTGCCGCTGAAGATTGGTGATCGATATGAAATCAGTAAGCATAAATTCGTGTGTGAAATATACGATAATTATATGCTAAATTAATGTTTAATACAAGAGTATTCTTCATTAAACCCTCGTGATATTTTATGGCTCAATCACCTCAATCGACCGTGTTTCACGTAATTCCCCTGCCCTGGCCTCCACTTTGAACCGCCCCACGCTAGGTCGCCATTCAAAACGGAATGCCGGCCCCTTGGCCGTTCCGATATGTGCCCCGTTGATGTACCAGTCGACGCTTTGGACACCATGCGCTTCTGCCTGGAGAATTACATGTTCATACTCATCAGGAATGAGGGAATCGAGGAGGAAGCTGTCATTCTGGTCGGGGCTGATGATGTGTAGCCACGCCTTATCTAATGAGGGATCGTCCTGCGCTCCGCACAGAGGAGACACCTCCTCTGGTGGAGCATTCCATCCGTTTTCACGAGCCCATAACGAGAGCTCGGGTGGGAAGACGGTAAACATTCGCTTCGTAACGAATGATGCAGTGCATGATGTATCTGCAAGAAGGCCGTTACGCGTATCGATCGCCACTTCTTGATAGAGATCATCCGGCTTGGTGGGCTCAGTCCCGTTTATAAACCATTCATCAATCGTGTAGGGGCAAAGCGGGGTTGGGAGTTTTCCTGAGGTTTTACATATTGTAATTCTATTTAGCCCTTCTGGACGAGTAAAAGTATGAATTGAATTTGTATTCACTGCTTCCAACATCACGTCGTGAAAGATAGGACCGGCACCTGTCACACCGGAGGTATCACGCATGGAACTGTTATCGGCATTCCCTACCCACACCCCGACAATCACATCGGGTGTATACCCGACCGCCCAGTTATCACGCGAGTTGCGGGTCGTCCCGGTTTTTACCGCAACGGGGAACCCAAAGTTCAGTGGTGAATCTGTCCCAAACTCCGGCAAGCGTGCATCGTTGTCGCTGAGGATATCGCTGATGAGCCAAGCAACCTGTGGGTTTAATAATTGTCGTCCCGGAAGAACCGGATCACTCTCGATAAGACGCTCATGCAATGTCACACCCTTACGAGCGAGCATGCCGTACGCACGTGTGAGCTCGAAGAGAGATACTTCGGCATCGCCAAGAGTAAGCGCGAGGCCGTAGTGTTCCGGTGTTTCTGTCATAGATGTGATCCCTGCACTTCGTAGCAAGTCTAGCAAACTCGCAATCCCCACCTTTTGTAAGACTTTGACGGCGGCAATGTTGTACGAGTTTGCGAGTGCCTCGCGGTAGCGGACGAGTCCGTGGTAGCCGTAGTCGTAATTCCGCGGGATGTAGGGATTTCCATCTTGAGTAAAGAACTGTGTTTCGACGTCTGCCACGGTTGTTGCCGCAGTATCACCGGCCTCAAGGGCCAATGCATACGTAAACGGCTTAATGGCGGAACCCGGCTGACGGGGAGATACCGCGACGTTTACCTCGCCGTCATGTTCGCTATCGAAGTAATCGGCAGACCCGACCATCGCGAGGAGATCGCCATTATCGGCATCGAGGACGACGACCGCCGCGGAGGTGACGCGACGATCCTTCAGTTTTTCAATCTGTCGTTCCACGATCCGTTCGATTGCTGTCTGCAGATGAATATCGATTGTAGTCTGAATATGCCCATTACCCTGGAAAGCTTCGGGGCGCTGCTGTTGGAGCCAATAAACGAAGTGCGGAGCACGGATCGACACTTTTCCGCGTGCATAGGTGAGGGGCTCCTCTATCGCCTCTTGGTACTGTTCTTCGGTAACCACCGTATTGTCTCGCATGGCTGAAAGAACCCGCAGCTGACGCTCTTTTGCAACGTCTGGAAAACGAAACGGATCGTAGCGGCTGGGGGATTGGACTAACCCTGCAAGCAGCGCACTCTGCGCGATCGATAATTCCCCGACACTGCGGTTGAAGATGGTATTGGCAGCTGCCCCAATCCCGTACGCCTGATGCCCGAAGTAGGCGGAGTTCAGGTACGATTCGAGGATACTCTTCTTTGAACGGTAGAGCTCAAGCTTGGCTGCAAGGATGACTTCGCGGATTTTATAGAGCACGGTTCGACGCCCAGGCTGCAAGCGCAAGCGCACCAACTGCTGTGTGATCGTCGAAGCACCGGATATCACCCGGCCCTGCGAGAAGTTTTGCCAGGCCGCCCTCATCATCGCAAAAATACTGAAACCGGGATGGTAATAGAAGCTGCGATCTTCTATGGAAAGAAACGCATCAATGACCGGGGATGGAATATCGGCAAGGGGCGTAAAACGATACGAACCCGCTTCACTCGCACGCACTTCGTAGAGAGGTTCTCCGTTTCGATCCTCGATGTGGACTGAAACTGGCCCCGTTTCTTTTAGCAGCGTGATTGGCGGGAAGACGAAATAGAGAAACATCAGTACACACAACGCACCCGCCGATCGGACAAGGATCGTGCGGGTGGAGAGCATGCGTAGACGTGCAAGAGAGTGGATCATTCGCTGATAGTGACCGTGTCACCGTCCGTTTGTCCGAACACTTCGGGGAAGTACATTTCGTAGACCCGCGTCGGTGGACGGCGGAAGGTGCCGGGCGTGGTGGCACGGACAAGGTAGGTGTATTGATAGACGCCGGGCGGCAAGGTTTCTGCAAACAGGAAGTACCGGTCATCGCGCACTTCGCGGTGGCCGAAGTAATAGAGACCCTTTTCCCAGTACGACGGGCTCCAATCCTGCGATGCGCTGTCGAGCCCTTCCAGAAGCCCTTTTTGCGATGTCTCCAGTGATACATCGATAATTTCGGAACCTGCAGGAACGGGGCTTTCAATCGCGACGTAGTGACGTTCCTGCGGAACGGTAATGGTGAGCGTAACGGTGTACGTATCCCCGACCTTCATGGCTTTAGAGTTACCAGGTGTCTTGCTTCCGAGTTTGCGAATATCACGGAGGACACCGATTCCTTCTTCGGCAGGTTCGATGCGATTGCCGGTAAAGAGATATGAGAGGACCAGATCGTAGTAGAGCCTGCCTTCGCCGGTGAGGCCGATCTTCACCTCGTTTTCTTTTCCGCGAACAAGATCATCGAGTGCCATCGTAATATCTTTTCGTTGGAGCCGAGACTCCTTATCGACGTCCCATGTGAGCACGCGCTTGCCGTTCACTTCGACTCCTCCCTGGTAGGTTGCTTCGAGTTCGGCTGTCTGCTGCAAGTATGCATCGAAGGCAAGGAGTGCCTGCGCCGTCGATTGGGTAGAGTCCCAGTGGCCGCTTTCACGCGCCGTCAGCAGGTAGCGGGTGACGTTCGGGATCAATGCACTATCAGGATCAATTCTTAGCATCGCCTGGAGCACGATCGCCGTCGTACGCTGCGTCGTATTCATGAAGATATTCCAGTAATCCGATTCGCTTTCCTCAAAGTGTGTTCCGCGACTGTCGACGAGTGTCCGATCAAGAATGTCTTTGAGGATCGCATCTGCCTTGGAAGAACCCGCATTCTTGTACGCCATCGCCATCTGCGCCTTGGCAAACTGCGGCAATACACCTCGATGTTCATCGAGTGCATTGAGGAGGCTTACGTCCGTCTTCCCCGCTTCGGAGAGTGCAAAGAGAATTGTCGCACGTTCGGTAAGAGACAGATTGTCTGTCTTCACTTTGCTTCGACGCACTCCTTGCAGATATTGGATTGTCCGATCGATCACATCTTGATCGACACTGAAGCCTGCATTCTTGGTAACGACCAGGCCCTGCAGGATATACGCAGTGAGCGGCGCATTACTTTCCCAGCTCTCATCGAAGTACCCGAACCCTCCATCCGATCGCTGGAAGCGGTAGATACGAGTCAGACCCGCGATCACATGTTTTTTAAGCTGTGCACTCCTATCAACATCGGTCGCACCGATTGTATCAAGGCGTGAGAGCGCGATCATCGGCATGAAGCTCGACATCACCTGCTCCGCACATCCGTACGGATACGTGACGAGATACTCGAGAGCATCAGGCAGGTACGCGGCCAGTGACGGTGAGAGCGTGATATCGAGTGTACCGGTTGGCGCCTCGTTCTTATTCGGTGCAATCACCTTCTCGAGTGCCACGCTCTGCGTCACTCCTGTGGTCGCAACACTCTGGGGGGTAGTAAAGAGATGCACGGGAATTCTCTCCTCGATTTCATCAACCGCCCCATCGGTCTCAGCTTTAAAGCGAAGCAGCAGCGACTCATTGGCAATGACTTCAATCGGGAAGTTCAACTTCTGCTGACTACCCGGGTCGAGCGTTACCTGCTGGGACAAATTACCCTTGGCAATAAAGCCGGTCCCCGTGAGTGTGACCATGAAGGTTTTACGCTCCGGGAGGAAGTTATGCACGATACCGCCGAGCGTGATCTGGTCCCCATGCAACGCAAAGCGTGGCCGCACAGGACGGATAATCACCTTCTTTGTTTCGATCACGGTTTTAGCGAGCGACCCGAACTGATGACCCTTGGTAGAACCGACTGCGAGCAGTTGCCATGTCGTGAGGTTATCGGGAAGGTTGAAACTGATCGTCGCTTTACCCGAGGCATCGGTAATGATCGACGGGTTCCAGTACGCGGTATCGCGGAAGTTCCCGCGCTTGCGACTCTCGGGATCGCTTCCGTCTCCTCCTTTGGAACCCGGCTTAAAGCGTTCGAGCAGGAAGCTGAGCATCGCCGCCGTATTCACTCCGAGTCCTCTATCTGCATAGAAGAGTTTGGTGAGATCCGGCGTGCGGAAACTGCTGAGTGCAAGAAGGCTCATGTCGACTGTGCCGAGAGACAACTCTGCGGGGACAGGTGAACCTTTGGCATCGGTAGTCGTGAGCGTGACGTTTACTTTTTCACCGGGACCGTATGTTTCTTTATCGGTCTTGATCTCCACATGCAGATCTTTGCTACTCGTCTCGACTTTCAACTTCGCATAGCCGACTTTGAATGCAGGGGCGCCGGTATCAAGCCCATGCTCGTTGAATGTTTCACCCATACGCGGTTTTATAACGACAACCGATACGTAGATGTTGGGGATAAGATCGGCCGTGATCGGAATCTCGATCGACTGCGCATTGCTGGTAATATCGATGATCTTCTTTGTGAGCACGTTTTCGCGTTCGACCGTGACCAACGCCTTCACTCCTTTTCCCTGGTACGGAGACTTGATAAGGATAATTGCCGTGTCCCCTACGTTGTATTCAGGTTTATCGGCAACGATATCCATGCGATCGCTGTTGCTGCGCGGCCAGTTCACGTACGCATTGGAATAGGCATACACACTGGTTGCTGATTTTGCATCGTGGCCTGCAGCGTCGCTGACCGTTGCGACAATGCGGTACTCGCCTCCTGCGGGAATCGTGAAGGAGCCGGTTGCCCTACCTCGTTCGTTCGTTGCGGCAGAAGATCCTCGAATGAACGTATCGACCGGTTCGTTGTCGTAGTAATACTCACCGTCGACGCTCTTTTTACGAATGCTGTTCCATGTGCGCGAATAGAGCTGGAGCGATACTTTGGTATTGGGCAATACCGTGCCATCCGGCTTAAGCGTGACAAGGTCTACCGATGCAGGAGAATTGGGGCTCACCACATAATCGGTCGTGCGAATGCCAACATAGGCATCTGCCTTGTGTGCGTAGACAGACGTACGGTTACTCACTACTTGGTTATTGGCGTCGGTGATATCCGCTTCGATCGAGAGTACCTGGCTGACACCTTTATCCTGCAGCTGCAACGGCACATCGACGGTCAAACGACCGGTTGCATCCAGCACCCCGCGGCCTTCAGCAAGCGTAGAAGACTCCGTCACACATTCGTACCAACACCAGTTGTCTTCCAGCGCAAACGAGTACCAGCCGTCGGTGAACTTATTAAAGTAGTAATCCGTGGTGATCGCTCTCCACACAACCGTCGCCTGGCTCATCGGCGCACCGAAGTAATAGGACCCCTTGATCGTCGCTTTCACTGTCTGACCATCGAAGTAATCTTCGGAAGGCGTTGTCACATCCACTTGATACTCGGGCTTACGATACGCGAGCACCGCAAAGGACGTTCCGGTGTAATTGTTATACCCGAGTTCCGTATCGGGGGTTAAGCTTGCGTTGAGGTAATAGGACCCGAGCACCGCCCCGGTACTGACCGGGAAGCTTGCATGGAAGCTGCCGTATGCGCTAACCGGCAGCGTCTCGTTGTAGATTTCATTTCCGCTGCTGTCCGTGACAATCACGACAGCCTTTCGATCGCTCGGGATACTAAACTCTCCGTTCCAATCACGCAGGCGAACGATCCCCTTAAAGGACACCGTGTCACCCGCTTTATAAATGGGGCGCTCGGTATAGATATACGCATCAAGACGCTTATCCCCTGTTTGCGGTGAATGGAAATCACCCGGCACCTCGAAGTTGTGCGCCTGGAGTCCCTCGTACCAGTTACTACCGACAAACGCGATGTCATCACCCTTTTCGGCAGTCACCCAAAACTCGGGTTCCCAGTAATTGTTCACGGCGAGTTCTTTGATGGGGAGAGCCGTCTCAAAAAAGCCCTGTGCATCCGTTGTACCCGTACGCACCTGTTTGCCGTCGAGTTTGTTGAACGCAATAATCGCGGATTTCACCGGCTCCCCTGTCTGCATGTCGGTGACCCATACGAGCGCCTTATCACCGGAGTACTTGAGCGTAATCGCCATATTGGTGATGGCAAAGTACTGCTGCTCTACAGCCTGCTTGTACGGATCCCAGGGGGAGGTGTATTCCGGTGCGCGTAAGAGAAGCGCATAGATCCCGGGAGGAAGGGTCTCGCCGAACTGCTTGCTGACATCGAAAGGGGTAACGCCCCATTCGTCCTTTTTACCCGGGGGTGGAAGTGACAGGGTTTTGTAGAGGTTGCTTCCTTCGAGGGATGGCACGTACGCGGCGTTGGTATCCATCGACGACCGGATTGTCATTAATTTTTTGATATCGATCTTGGCAAATTCCAGGTCCATCTTGCTCACGTTCACCGCATTCAAATAGTACACAGGGGATTTGCCGCGCTCAAAGATGCCAAATGGCCCCTCAGAATGAATGAATGCACGCGGAGTGACCGGGGGCGTTTTGAATGCAAAGGTGAAAGGCTCTTTCTGCAGTTGCCCGTAGATGTCTTTGACCCCTTTGACCGTAACTTTGTATGTTGTGCTCGGTTTTAGATCAGGGTTTATTGTTGCCTGACCCTCGTTCGACCACATCACAACACTCCATCCACTATCCTTCGCATTCAAAGGTGCCGGCTCTATCGTAATGCCTTTATTCAGAAGAGCGAACAACTCCGGTGGCGTTTCCTGTGTCACTGGGTCTGCCAGAGGGTTAGAGAACGTCACCACAATCGTGTTCTCGGTTTCCCGGTACTCACCCCGGTTTACCGTGAATGCTCCGACGGTCGAAAATCGCATGATGTATCCGCTTGCCGTACCCAAGTTCCCTTCGGTCCCGAGTAACCCCTTTTCGACGTACACACCGTAACTCGTGTTGTACTCAAATGGTGATGCCGGGCTCACAATAATGGCTGTCTTATCTGTCACCATCGTGCCTTTGTCATTTTCCATCAGTCCGTATTTTACCGAACCCACACCGAGCTTTTCCCCTTCCGGAGGACCATCGAGGGCTCCTGCTGCAACATTCCCCTTTGGTTTTTTATAGATACTGATCGTCTTCTTTGCACTATCAAGATCCATTGTACGATTAAAGTGCAGCGTCACCTTGGTGGAGGGACCTGCATTGGAGCTCCCCGCTTCCGGCACCTGCGAAATCTGCAGCGGCCTCAGTGTCTCAAAGCTCCACGAGAAATCTTTCTCCGTTTTGTCCCCTGCAACAGAAAGAATGCCTGCAGGGACCGTGACGGTGTATTTCGTCCCTTCGGTGAGCGGCTTACTTGGAATGAATTCACGCGCAACGGTACTCAGCCACCTCCAGCGACCGTCGGTCGGAGGATCGATGGTTACCGGCCACTCGTGGATCTGGTCCTTGGCAAATTCACCCTGTACCTGCGAAAGGGGAATCATCGGCCGGTCAAACACAAGGGTGATACGAGAATCCTTCTCGATATCCACGGAATCTTTCCCGGGGATCTCAGCAACAACAGCCGGAGGCCCCGCAACGATAAAGACGAATTCCAAGTTACGACCGAGCGGACCTCCATCAGCGGTTAACGTCGAGGATGGGACCAGGAAGGTATAGGACTGACCGGCCTTCAGCGGCTCTGCAGGGTCAAACGTGAGTGTATCCCCATTCCATGCCCAATCACCTTCTATCTTCTGCACCGACGAGATCGTATCCCGCACGCTTTGGGTGTCCATGATGTCCGGGAAGCTGAAGTGGAGCACGTTTTGGGCAGAAACTTTCTGTCTTAGGGCAAAATCAAGGTGATTGCGCGGTGCTGAGAACAAAAAGACTGCTCCGGCGATGATCGCAAGAAGAAGCACCCCTGCCGCTATGAGCGCATTACGAGTGCGAAGGACGGTGAAAGGAAGGCGCATAGGAGGGGTGGAAAACCCCGAGAGTATAGGTGAATAAGGGGATTCCTACCACATAAGTTAAGGATAGGAAGCCTTATACGCATCGTGAATTTTTGACCTTGAACCTCTACTTTCGATGTGATAAAATAGGTACATATTCAAGTACTTATTATATCCATGACTACTGTGACTTACACCCGTTTCCGGCAGAATATGACTCACTATATGGATAAAGCAGATGATGATGCTGAGGCGATTATCATCACACGCGGAAAAGGGAGGAGTTCTATGCTTGTTCCGATGGATGAATATCTTTCCCTTCAAGAGAGTGCATATTTGCTTTCTACAGACAAGAACCGGAAAAATCTTACAAAAGCTAGGGCCGAAATAAAAGCAGGGAAGGGCGTCCCTGCTCCATTTTAACAAATGATGAAATTAATCTTTGCGCCTACGGCACTTGCAGAATACGAATGGTGGGAAAAACATGACGCAAAAAGAGCAGAGAAGATCCGCAGGCTATGTGCAGAAATACAAAAAAATCCATTTAAAGGAATCGGCAAACCAGAGCCATTACGATTCAATCTTCATGGTTGTTGGTCTCGCAGGATCGACTCCGAACATCGACTTGTCTATGAAATTGAAAAGGATGTAATTTTCATTCTCACCTGTCGGTTCCACTATTAACAGACGCATGATTGCTTTCGTGATTGAGGAGCCATTTCTTCATTTTTTCGCCATATGCATACCCCCCAAGTCCGTTGGACGCCGTCACGCGGTGGCAGGGCACAACGATACAATGAGGATTCTTATTAAGCGCATTACCGACCGCACGTGCCGCTGCAGGTTTTCCGATCATGGCTGCAACTTCTGCATAGGTTCGTGTTTGGCCAACGGGAATCTTCGTGAGCGCCTTCCAGACAGCTTTTTGGAATACTGTTCCTTCTGCTTCCAGAGGGATATCGAACAAAAGTCTCTCACCATTACAGTACTCCCGCAGCTCTGCAATAACAGCGCGCGAGGTAGGATCATCTTCAATGTGTTCATTTTTTGTACTCGACTTTTTTATTGATAATAAGGACTGATCTTGAATTATGATTTCAAAATTTCCGATTGCTGTATGGATAATAGATGTGTGGTTACTCATGCAAAAGAGGAATACCTCTACTCTACTCCATGATTGGCTTTCTAGGACTAATATCCTAATGCTATGAGAAATGCTTCGGGTGTAATGTGGAGTTGTCCCAACTCACGAGAGACAAATCCAAGGTTCACCGGGCTATTTCCATGTTTGCGAAAATTATGAGAATGCAGAGCGAAACCACCGCTATCGGTACTCAACGCAATGTGCGAACCGTTCGCCTGACGCTCTCTTACTCCGAGCTTACGAAGCGCAGTAATATAATCATGATAACTTTTTACACTTGCCGCCCCCAAACGTTTCTGTAAAACAGCACGAACCGACTGCGGATGATGCTCTCCGTTTGTATGTTCCTCTATAGTATTGTCACTCTCTACTGTTTCTATAGGCTCGTCTCCATTGTCCACGTTTATCAAAGACACGGGAACGCGAAAAGCAGCCATGTTGTTTTTTGCCCCTCTCATATGAAGCCCCAATGTAACTGCCATAGTAGCGGCATCTATACGCTCCGCATGTTCCCCCACAATCTTTTGCAATGCACTCTCCCCTTTTGCATGACAACCAAGAAAGACTGAGTCCCCATCGCGCATGATGCAAAGTGGCGCAGCCGTTGCTGCAAGGCTTATCAATGCAGGCTGAGCGCACCAAATATCGTTGATCTTCTTTCGAAGCGCCTTATCGACAAGAAACAGCGTTTGTGTAACCGGACTATGCACTAAAGAAGGATTGACCGATGTGTAGACATCACCGGGACATACCTGATTTCCGAATCTCACCGTTGATGAAAGTGCATTTTGTGCAATCAAATAGGTACAGTCGGCAGTTGACCGAAAGGTCAATTGCGACTCAAGAAACGGGCTGATATCCGGCTGGCGCACGCTCATCGTTGACGTATCGAATGATCCATTCGCCGCAAAATACACTCGATCGCCGCCGGGAAGAAGCTCGCTATAGAGGACCTCCCCAAATGGAAGTTCCGTTTCCCAAGGGGCAATCTCTTCGTCTGAACTGTCACGATTGATAAGAGGCTCGAGTAGGCTGGCCAATCTGGGCGCATGGAAGCGACACTCAAGAGCATTGAGAGTGGATTCAGTCATGGCACTCATCTGTGAAAATGCTGAAAATATTTTTGCACGGATGGCATCACAAAAACCGAAACTTCCATTTTTCCCGATAGCCCAGTTTTTAATGCGCATGATTCTATTCCCATTGATGTTTTCAATGCGTAAAGCAATTGCACGCATGTTGCAAAACCATCGGCTTCGATCTTTGTCCGACAATCTTTTAAATAGAGGCTCCAGCAAAAACTCACTGAACATCTCTCGCACAAGGGAATATGCCTCCATCAATCTTGCTGAAGCCAAAAAATGATCACCCGATTCACCATTGCCGCCCTGTCCGATAGGCATCAACGTGGATTCCAAGATGTCCATTGCAAGGTTGGCGGTGGTAAACAGGCGGAAATCACCGGCTTTATCACTGCGAATGCTTTCCAGTTCGCTTACTTCCATAAGCATACTTCCTATTTTTGTACCGGTATCTTTGATCCATTCTATAATCTCGGGAGTCAGTCGAATATTTTTGGTGTGGCCTTGCATGCGTGCCTCGGCTTCGAGTAATGCATCGGCATGGATATCTTCTATATTCAATAATCGATGATTGGAAAATATCGGCTGACTTTGCCTGGATAACATTTCAAATTCTCTCCCCTCTCCCGCATCTGCCAATAGTGTACGACATGCAAGAAGTCCGTCATTCTCCTCTGAAACGATTTTCTGAAGGAACTCGCGTATTTGTATAACGCATTTGATAACGGAAGGACCACTGGTATTAAGCCCATCGGCCGCTTTACATTGCGCTTGCCACATCGCTTCTATGCTGAAATCCTCATGCACAAGGGCGTCAGCAGCCAACGTAATGGCAATAGCAGCCGATATTGCAGGAGTCTCTTTCATAAGAACTATTATGTCAATTTTATTAATTATGTCAAGTAACCGCTCAATCAGGCAATTCTCTTTAAAATATCCATACATTTCCCTGTATTCAAGACATCCTCTTTCTGTAGCCACCCCCTCCGCGCCTGGGTGACGCCAAAGCGATAATCGAGCTCACCTGCACGGTGTGCGTCGCAGTCATCGAAAAGCTGCATTCGAAATTCCCGGATCAGGTGGAGGTATCGGATGCGGTGGCGAGTTGGCTTGAGCGATAACCAACTGATGATTATGGTATACTGTAACCATGACCGAACCCGATATGATTGAACACTGGCAAAAAGGAGCGAAGGACGAGTTGGAATCAGCAAAAATTTCTTTCCATCCTCGGTATATGAAAAGAACTATTCCCGGACGAGCAGAAGGCTTGCAAAAGGCAAAATTGCTGAAAGAAATGCTCATCGGAGCCGATGTTCCTGTGCAGCACATATTTCTTTATGGTTCCGTCGCACGGAATAACGCACACGAGTGGAGTGATATCGATATCGCCGTTTTCTGCACCCCTTTCAGGAAAACAAGGCACGAAGAAAACATGGAAGTCCGAAGGATGCGCCGAGAGATCGATATCCGCATCGAACCGATCTGTCTACATCCGGAAGATATACAAAACAGATACTTCGGTCTGCCAAAGGAAATACAACGGACGGGGGTGGAAGTTTGAGATGATATCAGAACCAATACCGGTTCTGTAGAACCTGTCCCAGCCGAACGGTATTGGCATGAGAGAGTACCCCAAGATACGACTGCAACGATTGTTCCAGAGAGGATCGATCAATGATTCCAGCGTCACATGCTTTCTCTTTTTCTTCGAGTCTTCTGATCATCCGCCGTTTTGTCTTAGTACGAAGCATCCGGTGATGGGGCAGTACAACGTATCCGAGGAAGTCGATCCCTTGGCTGTATTTCCGGATTGAGACTTTGTGCGGATGCAGAAGAAGATGCAGATGGTCATATAAAAATGAGTCGAACAACGGCAGTAGATTCTGCAAATATTCTTCATCATTTGAAACAATGATGAAATCATCCGTATAACGGATATAGTGCTTGATCTTCAGGTGATGTTCCATGAATTGATCAAACTCATTCATATACACATTTGCAAAAAGCTGTGATGTCAGGTTGCCGATGGGAATACCCCCACTCGGAAAACTCTCGATGATGTCTCGGAGCAATCTCATCATTCTCTCGTCTTTGACTCTCTTTGCTAGAATCTGCAGAAGAATAGGATGATCGACCGACGCAAAGAATTTGTGGATATCACACTTGAGAGCAAAACAGGATCGTGTGTGATTTCGACGTACTTTCCGAAGCATCGTTTCCAGAGCATCCACACCGCGATGCGTCCCTTTTCCGATACGGCAAGAAAAAGAATGAGCGATGAAGGTCGGTTCGAATATGGGATTCAGCGTTTTGAAGACTGCGTGATGGACGATCCTGTCACGCACGGTCGCTTTATGAATCTGCCGTTGCTTGGGGTCGCAGATGCGGAATGCATGGTAGGAACCGTGGCGGTATGTTCCATTTAACAGATCATGATGAAGCTGGAAAATATTCTCCTCCAGTTTCCATTCAAATGCCTGCACGTCTGCTCTGGATGTTTTTCCTTTTTTGAATTCTTCCCATGCTGCAAACAAGTGTTCTGGCATTATGGCATGCTCGAAGATATGCTCGTGTACTTTCATGCAATCTTATGGACGAATTGGATGTCCCCATCTTCAAGAAAACCTACGATCTCTACAAGGGATTTCATGCGCTGCGGAATACCATTCCGAAAGCGGATCGCCACACGTTGTGGCAGACGATCGAAACAACGTCTCTGTCCATCATCGAACATCTTTTCCTCGCCGGACAACGAGCGCTGGATAGTAAACACATCCCCCTCGAACAGGCCAGCGTGCAGCTGAATCTTCTCCGCATACTGGTCCGTTTGACCAAAGACACGAAAGTGATCGATCTGAAGAAATACACACAGATCCAGCAGGACATCGATGAAATCGGACGAATGCTGGGTGGCTGGATCAAATCGACAAGGGAAGTTTGACCGAAAGGGCCTCCGCTCAGGAAGCCCTTTGATCCATGCGAGAAGGAAGT
>JAYUSS010000021.1:0-7908 GCA_043755535.1 Candidatus Peregrinibacteria bacterium
AACATGCGTGGATGCATGCATGACTATCAGTCTGATTCCTTATTTCTATGTGCTATAGAGGCATGTCAAGAAAAAAGTAGGGGGGAATCGACGACTACTCTGGGGCTGCCATTGACATATGATGGTCAAATTTGCATATTATAAACCCCTCTCTTTTATGGAAGCATCTATCCCCACCACTGAATGGAACAATGATAAAAATGCGAGACGTTGTCATTTAATTGATAAAGATTTAGATGGAAAAATCAGTGATGACGAAAAGAAAGAGCTTGCTGAACTCACCACTAGCTTTCTAGTGTATCGGCATGATGTCGCCCCTCTTCCCATCGAGGGGGCACAGAAACTACTTCAGAGATTACTTGATAGGAAAGATGCTTCCTGAAAAGCAGTTTTGATTCAGTAATTTGTACCACTCTACTAAAGTCCCGATCTCGGAGTTTGTTATCGTGAGCAGTGAGGCTGCCAAGTTTACTTTGCATCTCTCTAATCCCTCGATTGCTGCGTAAATTGGCGACAATTCGGGGGATTGTCCTCCGGAAAGCACATCAAATGCAGCAATTTAAGCGGTAAAAACGCTTTTTTCATGCTATAATAGTTACATGACCTTCGGCACAGGGACTCCCCTCCGGCAATTCTCCAGCCATCTGCGCGATCCTCAGGTCCGTCATGAGCGCATTCTTAATTGTGTGGAGCGTAACAGTGTTATTGAGGGTCTTCCGAGATTTACCGATAAAACCCGAAATGAATGTCTGCAAGAGATCAAGAGTGTCTCGCAGCAGTGAGTGCCTCTTTGATCACCAGTGTCATTAGACCAAAATCCTGTATGAGGCCTGCTTTTGCTGCATCGATATAGCCGGTTCTCCCCATATCAGAGTCATCGTAGGTCAGTAGTGGCCTATCCGTTTGCGCACCCAGCAGATCTGTGACCAACTTGATCGTACGCGCATTGCCCTCACGGAACGGATGAATGGCAAGAAACTCGCCCTGGATATGACCGAGTGCTCTGCAAAAGGCAAAACCATGCCTCATGCACAGGCGATAATCTTGGAGCGACAAATTAGCCTACATGAGCCAATGTTCTGAATTTTTATGGCCAACGATCTTGATTGCAGATTGATTGATATATACAGTCATAGCCATGGAAATACGATTTGCCCTTCCACGATTCCGATCACTTTTCTTTGCAGGTCTCGTACTTTGCATACAAATGGGCATCTTTTTGGGCGGAGCTTTCATTCTATTCTTCTTGTATAACCCACCGCTCAATGAAGCTGCTGGGGAATTTAGTTCTAGCCTCTATCCATATGCCTTATTTGAGATCGGCATTTTTCTGCTTTCCAGCATCATTGCCTTTTGGATTTCACGTTGGGAAATAAAAACAATAGTAGCGTTGTTTGCGGCGGAGATTGGCGTTCTTCTTTTTGTTCAATTATTCAGCAATCTTTGGGGGGACACCTGTACTACGCTCATTAGCTTGAATCATTACCCGGTTCTACCGAAACCTAGCTGTGGCAGATCCTCTCTCAATCCTCTTTCAGTGTGGTTTGGTATCTTCTTTGTGATGACCCTACTCCTATGGGATTTTATCCTGTACCAGCGAATCAAAGGCAAAGATACATCGACCCATCACGGTGGAACCTTGCGTATCAATTTTGAGAAATCGGTTTAGTTTCACTGCGCGCAAATTGCTGCTGGAACCACATTCATACCATCCAGTACCTTGTACCAGCGAATCATTTCCGCGATGAGGATGTTCGTAGAGGTTCCCCCACGTGCTGCCCGTTTCAAAGCTCAAATGTAACACGCTGCGCAAAATGGTCCGATAGGTCATTTACTGGTATATCTTCATGCTGCAGCAGTTCTAACTTTGGACTCACCAGGTTGTAGTCAATACGCCATAGCTTCATCCCCATAATTTTCCACGTCCTCGGAAAGAAGGTATCGCTGACTGTAGAGGAATCCTGATACCGCCTCAGCAAAGGACGCATGTCTCCCATTGGCACGGTGGTATTGAAGTCACCGGAGATATAGATGTCCTGAGGATTTTCGCGTAGATCGGCTTGCAGCAATCGGAATTGGACCTGCCTCTCGTGAAAGCGCATACGCAGATCGGATAGAAATTCCAGAGGTTGGGTCACAAGCCAAGGAGCCAGCGGTAGAGGAATATGGACATTGTAAAAACTGATGCGTTTGCCATTGATGGTCATATCTACCCTGAGGAAATCACCCTCTTGTCCTTTAAAGGACTCCGCCACGGGATACTTGGTGAGAGTCACAAATTCCCCTTTGGTAATAAGGGTGTAATCGGGGAAGTACGATTGAATTTCTTGGATATCGGTCAAAGGGTTATATCGGTAATCTACGTGTTCCTGTAAGTGGTACACATCTGCATGTTGATCTTTCAGAAACCGGTAAAACTTTTCTTTGTCATTGTTCTCATGCCAGTATTCTGTATTCCAGTTGAATACGGTTACTGTTGTTTTTTGCGAAACTGATGTGCTGCCCGTTGCAAGATGTATATCTGTCTGCATCCACACAAGCGGCAATGCGAGCGCGACAAACAATGCTCCATACTTATTTTTTGTGAAAAGATTCCAACCGATAAGCAGAAGGAGCGGAAGGAGAAAGAACGCAGAGGGAAGAAAAGAAAACAGATTCCAGATCCATAAGCGGCCCGCAAGAAGCATATGTGCAATAAGCCAAACCAAGACAATGATATTCAGCGTATTCTTTGCGATGAATTTCTGCGGGGTGCGCATATCCCTACTATAGTTCGTTTAAGCGACGGCCAGAAGGTTGCTGGTATCTTTGGCTTAAGCGGGCAAGCGCAGGGGCAGGTTGATATCCCTCTGCGCCGCTCCTGCCGGATTGTCGATGTCACGGATCGGGTCCTTGTGTGCCCGGCTTAGAGCGGTGCGGAGGGATATCGTTACTTGTTTCGAGTGCCACTATCATTTTTATCGGTGTCATTACCCTTGTTGGGTGATGATCCTGCTCCGTTCTTCGAATCGTCCTGCTGACCTTGTTGACCTTGCTGCGTATTTCCTTGTGCGTTCTTATGTTTCATAGAAGTGGTGAGGAGGAAGTAAAACAAGGACCCGACACAGTGAGTGACGAGTGGCCTGTGGAATTCTTTCCAAATATGTCCTTCAATTTTTAAGTCCGCTTCTTCGGTAAGGGGTTCATCTACCAAACGTCCAAAGCTCTGTTGGGTGATTACCCTCTTCTCTACTTTCTCCCCCCGATTGCCATGGAACACTTCTCTTATCTCCCGCGCTGCCACGTCGCTCGCGAGCGACAGTGGCGCTGGCGCACAGTCATCGCTTCTGCTGCGGGTTTCGCGACCCTTCTTTCTGCCGGCCCTGCATCGGCGGCTCTCACGTCGTATACCGATGTAGAATCCGGTGCATGGTACGAACAGTCTGCGGCTAACCTGCTTTCGTCCGGTGCGCTGGATGCAAGCCAAGTAAGACTCCGACCTAATGACCTCTCGACACGTGCAGAGGTATTCAAAATGCTCGTTGACCTCAACGACCGTGTGCTCGAATATCCGGCTGTGTCCAGTTTCAGTGATGTGCCCCGCACTGCGTGGTACTTCCCGTATATCGAAGCAGCTGCCAAAGCGGGTTGGATCCGCGGTGACGGCAACTGTTATGGACAGGGTATGGCCAAGTGTACGGCTCGACCCAATGATCGTGTGAACCGCGCCGAGATGTCCATTCTGATGCAGCGTGCATTCGGCCTTTCCTACCTGAATGCGGCGCCACGTTTCCCCGATGTCCAAACAAACCAGTGGTACTTCACGCCAATCCAGACTGCGGCCGATCACTGCATCTTGCAGGGTGATGCCAATACCGGACTCGCTCGTCCGGCAGCCTTCATGAACCGCGCAGAAATGGTGGTGATGTTTGATCGGGCTGATCAAGATCTGAAGTACGGCGAAGACTGCGGTGTGCAACCAGAACCTATGGGTAGCATCACAGGAGTCAGCGTGGTGTCTGCCGATACAGTTCGCGTTACCTTTAACGTCGACTTGGACCCAAACCGCGAAGATGACATGGATCGTTACATGCTGGAGCGCAGCAGTAACGGTGTGAACGTCGATATCGTCGACTTGAATGTCATCAATGCTCGCACGGTAGAACTCACCTTGGATACCGATTTGAGTGCGGGTGTGAGCTACGTGCTGGAAGTGAAAGATATGCGCACACATGCAGGTATGGTCTTCAGCGATACCCAGACGTTTACCTCTGCAGAAGGAACGGAAACTTCCATTGAGAGCGTGACGGTACGTTCCAACGGAATGCTTCGCGTGCAGTTCTCGACGAACGTCACTGCCAGTAGGGCCGATGATGTCGTTCGATACAGTCTGATGAAAACCAGTAACAGCGCAAATATGGTCATTAATGGCGTTACGATCATCGATGACCGGACGGTGGACCTGGACTTGGGTACCACTCTGGCTTCTCAAACGAGCTATCGCCTGAGCGTCGAAGATCTGACAGATGAGAATGGAACGGTATTCAGCGACGACTTCACGTTCACGACATCTCAACCGTCCAACCTTTCACTCCAGTCCGTCACGACGCTTTCGCCCACGCGATTGCAGTTGCAATTCAACGGTGCGTTGGACGAAACCAGTGCAGAGAATGAATCCAACTACCGTGTGAGGGATGTCTCAGGTGAGCTGGGTGTTGGCACTGCAACTCTCACAAGCAGTAACACGGTGGAACTCGTACTCGATGGCACACTCCAGAACCAGCAGTCCTACACGGTCACCGTGACAGGTATCGAAGGCGTGAGCGGGACAACCTTTACCGGGACGGGCGGAGTGGTGCTTGGTACATCATCCGTTCTCTTTAGAAGCACGCTTAATGGTTCAAAAGAAGTACCATCCGTCAGTACTTCTTCTACGGGTAGCGGTAGCTTCACGCTTACTGCTAACGGACTGCAGTATGACATCATGCTTAGCACCATCAGCGGCAGCATGATTACCGGTGCACACTTCCACCGCGGTGCGACTGGCATCAATGGTCCGGTCGTGGAAACTCTCAGCTTCACGAACCTTCGTGCCACGGGTACCTGGACCAACCTGACTGCGCAGGAACGCGATGACATTCTGGACGGACGCATCTACGTGAACGTCCATACGAATGCCAACCCGAATGGTGAGATTCGGGGACAGGTGGAACGACAGTAATAATACGAACATGCCTACGATCCCGCATCCTCTGCCTGTGCCGGGGGTGCGGGGTTTTACTTGTGTTTCTGTAAAAGAGTAGTAAATTTAGGTTTACATCTGCACAGCGTGTGCAGAATAAATCGGTCTTTCTCATGAACAAGGTATGCGCCATGCCTGCTTCTGTGATTTCCGAAAACGTGTCGAATGGTGTCGTTGTGTCCTTCGCCGGTGCGATCCGGGATGCCGACTTTGAAGAGCAGTTGATGGATCAGTTTCACCGGATGAATCTGACGGAGCAGAAATGTGTGATTATCGATCTGAGCGATGTGATCGTACTTCCATCCTCCTTGCTTGGTGCAATCCTGACGTTGTACAAGCGTATTGGCCGGAGGTTGGCGCTCGGCTGCGTAGGTTCACATCTGCTGGAGCAGATGACCATCACAAGGTTGATCGAGATCTTCACTATCTACGATCATCGCGAAGAGGCTATGGCAAAGATGGCTTGAAGGAGCAAGTTCATGAGATGTATCGATATACCCGGGTGACCATGACGGTTACCCGGGTTCGGCGTGCCCTTTCGTTAATATGCCTTTGCGAACAGTGCGTACTCCACTGCTTCTTTGCCGGAGCAGATATCCCTCTTTCCAGTTGCATGCTTTACATCACCGAGTAGGCGGATAGTTGCCTTTGTCTCATCTTTAATCTTATTCGCTGTTGCGAGCTGGCCATCCCACGGTGCCCAGACAAAGCCCCCATCTGCGTCTATAATTTGCTTCAAGTCATCATAGTTTTCTGCGACGTGAGTGTGTTCTTTCAGGTAGGTTTCAGCCTGGTTCAACATGTTTTCCTGGATCTCTGTCAGCAATGCTGCGATCGATTGTGCATCACAGTTGGAGAGGGGAACTGGCTCTTTCTCGCTTGTATCGCGGCGAGCGATCACAACCTGTTGCTTCTCCAGATCCTTGGGTCCAATTTCCATGCGTACAGGAACACCCTTCACTTCCCACTCGTTAAATTTGAAGCCCGGGGATTTCTCATCACGGTCATCAATTTTTATTCTGATGCCCTTCATTGAATCAGCCAGCTTTTGTGCAGCTTCCAGCACAGCTTTCTGCTCATCCTCCGTTTTGTAGATCGGCACAATCACAACCTGAACCGGGGCGATGTTCGGGGGCAGACGCAGGCCTTTTTCATCACCGTGTACAACAATCAACGTACCGATGATGCGCGTCGAGAGCCCCCAGCTCGTCATGAAGGGGCGTTGCTGCTTACCGGTCTCATCAAGGAACGACACGCCATAGGCTTCCGAAAAACCCTGGCCTAAGTTATGTGAGGTTCCTGCTTGGATTGCCTTCCCATCACGGGCGAGTGCTTCAGTTGAGAGGGTATAGAGTGCGCCCGCAAATTTCTCGTGTTCGGGTTTAAAACCGGTAACGACGGGGATAGCTAACATCTCACGATCGAAATCGGCATACATCTTTAATGCTGCTTCCATCATCTCATCCGCTTCTTTCTTGGTTGCATGGCAGGTATGTCCTTCCTGCCACAGGAATTCGAGTGTGCGCAGAAAGGGGCGCGTGCGCATCTCCCATCGAACGACGTTGGCCCATTGATTGATCTTCAGAGGCAGGTCGCGGTAACTATGAACCCATTTGGCAAAGGTGGTGTAGATGATTGTTTCACTCGTTGGTCGCACATAGAGCTTTTCTGCAAGCTCTTTGCCACCACCGTGTGTGACCACTGCGCACTCCGGAGCAAACCCCTCAATATGATCTTTTTCTCGTTGAATAATCGACTCGGGAATGAAGAGAGGGAAGTATGCATTCTCCACGCCAAGTTCTTTAATACGACGATCAAGATCGCGCTGGACTGCCTCCCAGATGGCATAACCGTAGGGCTTAAAAATAATACAGCCGCGAACTTCGGCATGTTCGGCCATGCCGGCATGCTCAATTACATCGAGGTACCATTGGGGGAAATCCGCTTTCTGATCAGCTATACGTGACATATGACAGCAGCTTATCTTCTTTCCTCTTTCGCTTCTAGCCCGTCTTGTCGCTATGATTTATGTATGTCCGATCGACAATCATCAAAGACAGGCTTCTGGGGCTGGTACGAAAGGCATTACGCATGGATTTTATGGGGAACGACCCTCCTCTTTTTGTTACAGGTGATCCATTTGTATTGGCTGGGAACACATGTGATTGCGGGGAAGTTACTCGGATACAGCTTCTTTAACCCGTCAGCACTGTGGCAGTACCTCATCATCGTTGTTGATTACACCGAGGTACCGGCGCTTGTATCGACATCTGTGCTGTATTTGTATGAACTGCGAAAGAAATTCAGCTGGAAGGCGGTCGCGTTCCTTGTGATGCTTAATTCGCAGTGGTTGCACCTGTTCTGGATTACCGATGAATTCGTCATCAATCAATTTGCCGGCAGAGCCGATTCGGTTCTCCCCGCATGGCTCGCGTGGGTCGCGATTCTCATTGATTACCTGGAGCTGCCGGTCATCGTTGATACGTTCATCAAGAGCGGCCGTGCGCTTACAAAAGGCGGTCTGACAAATGCGATGAAGGAGATTGCGGAGCATGATTAGCTGGTCAGCTAGTTAGCTTGTCAGCTTTTACAAGGATTTTTTTATGTGTGATGAGCATCACACAAATGTATATGGCTCCGCACACACAAAAAATTTCCGCATAGAAGCTAACTAGCTGACCAGCTAA
>JAYUSS010000022.1:0-2658 GCA_043755535.1 Candidatus Peregrinibacteria bacterium
GCAACGAGCGAAGATGCGAGGCGTACGCGTCGGCACGTTGAGCTTCTGAGCGAAGCGAGAACGAAGCTGGTGGACTTTTTCAGCATCATGCTAGGGCGGACGAGCAGACGACCATCAGCCATTGGACCTCACGCGTGAGCACTCACTGTCGAGGATTCACGCTGGAGCAGACCCAACCGGAACCTCCCTCTGGTTGTGAGCCTCCTGGTCGCCTGAACGTCAATGCCACGGGAGCCCCGGCTCTGTGAGACCCGGAGCCGCGGCTCCCTCCCTCTATCAGGGTCAATTGAGAAAAAGGGTCCGTACGATGGTTCGTGGCGAGATGGTAATGACGCGCAAGTATAGGGGCCATTCCGTACGCCCCCTACTAAAGGAGGGCTTGCGCAAAATGTTGCGCAAGCCTAACTAGAGGCCACGCCCTACAATACGTAATTATTTGTATGCGCTGTGTGGCGAGTTCGGGAAGCCTATCCGACAATGCCTTCGTGACGAGGCGAAGGAGGTGGGCCAGATGCGAGGCCGCAGTCCCGGAAAAACCGGGGACGTAGTCACTGGAATACGTTGAGGATGTTCCCGGATCGAGAACGACCCAGATGGTCGCAGATCGTTCGCCGCAGTAGAGCGGTCAATGTCGGACAGGCTCCTCACACTGGATCTTCAAGAGATCGGCTATGAATGACACCTCGGGTATCCAAAACGTGCAGCCTTCTACCCACGATCACCATCGTCTCGCTTCTTACACGAGCAACGGCATCAATGCGGGACAGGACACTGGTCTCTTCTCAGCACCAGGCTTTCCCACAGAAGGCTGTTCAGGCTCCAGTTCAAATGGAACATTGCTCATGAAATGTAATTCGCGCCAGTCTTTCTGGAACAAGAAGAAAAAAGTATACTTAACAACCTTCATCCCACTGCTGACGATGGCACTATCGATATTGGCAGTGTACGACCTGGCCGCAGATAGCCATGACCGTATCACACTAAAAAACCGTGGATCAGGGGAACTTGTCCTGTGGGTAAGCGAAACAAAAGAAAATTCGATCGAGAGCGCGGTGATTCGAGGAAACACGAGGGGCAGCACCCTTACTGGTGATTTCTCAGGCCAACCTGGCGTAGTCACCGCATACGCAGACGACCGCTCGCCCACGTTAACAAAGACCGTACTCTGGACAAAAGGGGTCGACACCGTACGGATGCGTTTGAACGACATTAATCGTATCTCTCTTTCCATCTGGATCGTCAACGGTGACTTTAACGAAATAAAGCAGCAGGCCCTCGAAGCATGGGTCAGAACTAGTCAGATTTGGTTAGATGAGCGACAGGGAATCGAGTTCATCAGTTTTGATGTCAAGGATGGAACGGGAAAAACGGACAGTAATGGTGAGAGTGTGCCTGACAAATTCCGCTCTGAGCCCTTTAATTGCGGCAGAGCCTCAGAAATAAAGGATGGCATTGGTTTCACACCAGGAGCAATCAACGTTTACTACGTAGAGACGGTCGAAGTGGAGGATATCTCTGGAGGTTCGTTTGGCGAATATTGTGGATCGGATGACCTCATAGCGCTGGGAGCGACTTCAGATGATGCGCTATTGGCACACGAACTCGGTCATGCTTTTACCTTAGAACATATTGATCATCTCAAAACTCACTTTGACAAGACTAACGTAATGCATCCAGCCAGTAGCGAGCGGACCTTTTTGACTGAAGGGCAGACATTTCGGGCAATTGCCAATCAAGGGTCGGCAATCAACATCCTTTATAAAACTCGCCCCCGGGCCCCCGTGGTAAGTTGCTTGACTTCGATCGACCTAGAAAAGCACTTCTGCCCGCCCATACAGATGCGGATTTGGCAAGATGGCGGTGAGGATGGGACGAGCTGGCCTCCCGATAACTGATGTCAGTACTTTATTCAGAGGGTTTCGAATAATGAGAATGAAGCAACTCATCACAGCGCTGCCATACTTTTTAAGCCTGTTCATATATAGCAGTGATGGACAGAGCGCTCAACGACCTAGCGTAAAGCTGGCTCCTCACATGGAAGCGCTCCAAGTTTATCTAGACCTCGACCATGAGGATGTTCTGGGAAAAGCAGATGAAAAAAGAGAGCCCCTTCAGTCGTTGCAAAAAATCTTGGAGTTTAAGAAAGACCTTGAGCCAGAATTTTTTCAATTATTGCTCGGCAAAGAGCTAGATAACGAGGTGCTCCAGAAGCGCACGCGGTTTCTCGAAGAACAGTGGGTGAGGCGTGAAGCCTTTTTGAAAAAGAAACTGAATTTGGGCCTCAAGGGTGACGACCTTGCCGCTTTACGGAGCATAACCAAAGAGGACTATGTCAAAGCGGGCCGTGAGAAATTAATCCAGAGGTATCAAGAAAAAGCAATAGGAGCACTTCACGCAATCAACACCCCAACCGCTATTCTCGTGCTGAGGGACTTTCGAGCCAAGACAGGAAACAGAATCTTACAGGAGATTATCGATCATAGATTACCGATAGAATTGCCACCAGAAAAGCCCGCAATGCTCAGGGTTAACTAGCATCGGCAATTACTAACCGAAGGAGAAAACGATGGGGGCGACAAGAGTAATGACAATGCTGTTGGTTATTCTCGCGATCACTGGTTGGTCCAGTGAACCTCTCTTCGCAGGAACAATGACGCT
>JAYUSS010000023.1:0-2651 GCA_043755535.1 Candidatus Peregrinibacteria bacterium
TAAATGTGATAAAACACAGCGACTGGGAGGCAGAAATTCAAGAGCGCCTGCGTAGCTTCTCACCCTCATGGGCCATCAACTACGATTCGCGGCACTAGCGACCGCGACGCCTGGTTTACAGATTGGAAAACCCATTCGGATAGAGCAACCCACAGGAAAGAATGACACTAAGGACGCACTGCCCGTTGCAACGTGGAAGATTCCTGTCACAGTTGATGGTTTAAGACCGACAGATCGTCCAGTAGGGCAGATCATAATCGAAAGCCTTGGTGACGTATCTCCAGTTTATGTGCCAATCAGTCTCGAAGATTTCCAGCCTGTCAGGGCTTTTCCTGCTTTTCTGGTCGCAGATTTGGCGAATTCTACTGACCGGATCGATAATACGATTCACCTTTTTTCAAGCGTTGGGGAAGAGGTACCTAACGCGGTATCTGCGGTCTGGGACGACAATCTTGGTTCGCCTATCACCGTGACAATTATACGTTTAACTGAACGCGGACTGAAGGTTCGCATGTCGATACATAAATCGGAAGCTTTTGGCTGGCAAATTGGAGAATTAATCAACCTCAAACTGAGTTTCAAATCCGACGCGACCAAAATATTGAGCTTGCCGGTAAAGTGTATTTCGAAAAGTGGTTTCGAAGTTCGTAGCTCTAAAGGAGACTTGTGGTGACTAAATTGAAACGATTTGTTTATGTGGTTGGGCTGACAACTTTAATGGCGATCATTTTGGCGGGCGTGCGCGCTGATGGTCCAGTTTTTTGCTGGTCCTGGGGCATGCAGCATTGCGAGGAAGCTCCTAACACCTGTGTTGGTTCGGGAGAATGCGAACGTCGCGCCGGTACACAGTCTTGGTATTGCCTCGGAGAGCCCGATGAGGATTCAAAGACAACAGTTGTGATGCCGTACCCGAATGCGATTGAGACGAACGAAGGGGTGAAATCAAGAATCTATATAGGTGAATTTCCATGTGCCATCTACTACTCTTGTGGATGCACGTACTCCGGCCCAGGGGAAGACATGGAATCATCGAACGACGATGATTACTTCTGCAATGACTTTGGTGACCTGGATGAAGAAGAAACGGAATCAGGGGTTCAGGTTCATATCCACATTCCAGATCCATTTTCTGACGACTGTCCCGATGTTCAATCTCTACCTTAGGCTAACGATGATTTTGATTGCTTCGAAAGTGTTTCAAAATCCTGCTTGCGAAACCAGCTGTATAATCTTCAGGACATTCAAATGTGGGTACAATTCAAAACGCTAACTGCTCTCTTGCTGATATCGTTCGGTCACTGCGGTGCCGTTTTCGCGGGGATTGCTTTTGATGCTGAGCTAGAAAATCGCATTGAGGCACTTCGGCTTCGCATCACTGCTGAACGAAGTAAGATTTTCTCAGGAAAAGTGAGTGGCATCGGGTCAGAAACTACAGAATCGCCATTGTTCGGCAAAACCTATAGTCCGATGGAGACCAGTTTCGCAATAGCATTTGATGACGTTCAGCAATCCATATTTACGCAGCGTACAATGCCCTATTTTGACCCATTGGCCTTGGCTTGGGTGGAAACGGAGTATGCAAACATTAGTACTCCACAGAGTACGATTGCCTATAGCCAGAAAGGCGGGGCTGTGATGCGGCTCGATCCGCTGGCGGATGCAACGAAGAAAAACACCGGAATAGGATCAATCATAGATCCTCGATTGATCGGCAGTTGTATGGCCGCTCGAATCTTCTCTGGAAACCGTTTCAGTTCAAAACTGCTCATAAACAACCTGACTACGAAGGATAGCGCTGAGTTACTGAACACTGCCGATGATTCCATCGTGGAATTGCGACTTACATCAGAGCACTCGCAGCGTTGTTTTTTTATTGATCAAAAACACGGCCATACAGTCGTGCGAATACTGCGAAGTAGTCGCTATGAAGACGTCGATAACAATATCTGGGGACCTTTTAACGAAGAACACCATATTTCGTGGGAAATGCAGGACGACGTTTGGGTGCCTGTAACATTTGATCTGATTGAAAGGCAAGAAGTACTTACCGACCGTAATAGAATTCCGCAGACTCCGGACGAACGGCAGTATGAACTCCATAAGTTGCACTGGACACTGGTCTGGAATGCCGTCAATACAGACCTGCCGCCAAGTGAGTTTTCCGAATCGGCGATCGATGCGCCGCGTGGAACGTATCTGTTTGATGAACAAAACGCAAAGTCGAAAGTAGTGCCGTTTCCAAATGCAAACGAAAGCAAAGGCGAGGACGTGTTTAGTGCTGGCCTGATTGGAGCTTCGAACAATTCTGGTCCTGCAATTCCACCTGCCGTTGAACTGGGTACAACACGCCGTACAGCTGCGATACCCAAGATGCAGCAGTCGTGGAAGACCATGTCGCTGATCACTTTGACCAGTGTATTAGGGCTTCTTGGTTATGCTCTTGTGCGCAGAAATAAACACTCAAACTGACTGTCGTGTGTCAGGTCAACCATGATTGCAGAAAGTTTATGCCGGACTCATTTGCACGAAGGTGTAACAGAATGGACGACTTGCGAGGTAGCTGCCCATTTTCGATTGGGGTTTCGGAGAATGGATAGATTTGTTACCCGTTCGTCATGTCTGACGCCACAGCAACTGAAACGGATCCACGG
>JAYUSS010000024.1:0-7774 GCA_043755535.1 Candidatus Peregrinibacteria bacterium
CGGCCAGATGCAAGAACGGTGCGACTCCTTCCCGCATTCGTCAGATGGTATTGGCTTACGCACCCTCCGGTGATAGGAAAAACGTATCTTCAATATGCGGATGCATTACGCGAATCGTTTTCAATTATCTTCATGCTAAAGACGCTCTTTTCCCCGTGGAAAAGCATCAAAGATTCGTACCCAACCAAGGGATTTAATCTGCAAGCTATTCTTGAAACCCTTTTCCTGAACATCACCACACGCGCGGTCGGCGCATTCATTCGCCTGTGTGCAATCGTCACAGGCCTCGTCATCCAGATATTTCTCTTTGCAGGATTTTTGGTGTATCTCGTGCTGTGGATGGTTTTCCCGGCGTTGATTCTTGCACTTGTTCCATACCTCGTCATGATGTCCTTTCTATGAGCGCCACACTCCATATTGCCGGCACACGCTACTGGAGAGCTGCATCAATGAGGCGACTTGTTTTCGGCTTCGTCGGATACGGTATTGCGCTTTTGTTGATCTGCATTGCAGGGGCAATAGGGCTTACTACATCGGACTGGGTTCCATTGATTGTTACTCTTGCAGCATTACTTCTTCTCAAGCATGTAATCTCTCTCTTCCTTTGTGAGAGACTCGAGAGCGACGTTGTTATTCCTCCAGTCGACGCACACCCTTCTGATTTTCTGTCGGCCTCCATCATTCATGATCTTCGCCAGCCAACAATTGACGGATTGATGCTTTTAACTGCGGCTCTCAAAACACGAAGAGGTATGTTTTTGCTCGATGAAATGGGTTTAAGGCAGCAGGATGTGCTGGGGGTTTGCAGTACGGAGGCCGCCGAGATCGATGTCGCTTCTTTTATTGAGGAAGCATCGTTGTCCATGAAAACGTTTGGTGAACAGCGCATCGATGCCAACCTGATTCTTGCGGGGTTCTTTACCCGTATGAAGTCAGGGCGAACGCTCTTGGAGCAGTCTGATTTATCTGATGAGGACCTCACCGGCATTTTACACTGGGAAACATTCCGCAATCGCTTCTGCCTGACCGAAAAGCCCTGGAGTTCTCAGGCAATTCGAAGGAATGCTTCAATGGGTCGCTCGTGGGTGATGGGCTATACCGATGAGCTTGATTCACTCACATCAGAAATTGATACATCGGAACATGTATGTGGAGAAAAGAGCGTCATCATTCATAAAGATCTTGTTGACCGGGCTGTGCGTACGTTGGCACAAAATGATCGCCGGAACATTCTCTTGATCGGCCGTATCGGCACAGGGCGTAGAACATTGGTTCGGAATATTGCGGGTGCATATAGATCATTGCAGCGCTCAAGACATCAACCCTTCACACGCATTCTTTTGCTGCATACAGAAAAATTGATTTCAGGTGTGGGGAACCCCGATACATTTCTGTTGAATGCGCTCTCCCGTGCACGAAAAGGTGGAACATTTATTCTTGTTATCCCGGACTTTGCCGCGCTCTTAAAGTCTGCCAATCAGAATTTGCGTACGGTTCTTATGAAGTGCTTGGAAACGGACTCCTTCGGTGTGATTGGTATTATTGACCCACAGGAATATCACGGAGTGATTAAGGCCGATGCGTCTCTTGATAATAACTTTGAAAAAATGGATGTTGATGATGCCTCACCCGAAGAAACAATGCAGGTACTCATGGCCAAGTATTTTTCGGCACGCAGTCGCAATGTCCACCTTACGTATAAGGGAATGAAGTCTATTCTCGAGCTTTCGGGTAGGTACCTTACATCGAACACCGGAATGCCGGGTAAAGCGCTGCTGGTGATGAATGACGCTGTCAATCGCGCTGGAGAAAAAGGTGACGCATTTTTGACCGAGGCCCATGTACGCGAAGTGATTTCGGTGCGAAGTAAAGTGAATATACAGAGAGTCGGTGAGCAGGAACGAGAGCGATTGATGAACTTGGAATCCGTCTTGGCAAAGCAAGTGATTGATCAGCCCGAAGCAATCAGAGCAGTGAGCGCCGCACTTAAGCGTGCCCGCATCGATCTCTCAGACCGTAAAAAACCGATCGGAACATTCCTTTTCTTGGGACCCACCGGTGTCGGTAAAACACAGACGGCGAAGACGCTGGCTGAGGAATATTTCGGATCAGCCGATGCGATGATTCGCCTGGACATGAACGAGTACAGCAACGTTGATTCCGTGTTTGCCATTACCGGAGCTTCATCGGGGGGTGACGGGTTCCTCGCACGGCGTGTGCAGGATCGGCCGTTTTCGCTGATCCTTCTGGATGAGATTGAGAAGGCACACCCAAGTGTCTTAAACCTGTTCCTGCAGATTCTGGATGAAGGGTTTTTAAATGACACAGAGGGCAATAGAACGGACTTCCGAAATACCATCATCATCGCAACATCCAACGCTGGTGCATTATTTATTCGCGATTACGTTCGAGAGCATATAAGCATTGACTCCAAGGCATTTAAGAAAGACCTGCTCGACCGCATTCTGCAAGATAAACTCTTTTCGCCGGAGTTCGTGAACCGCTTTGATGAAGTGGTTCTATTTTACCCTCTTTCAGAAAATGGAATCGAGGAGGTTGCAATCCTCATGCTCGATGACATCATCAGCGATATTCGCGCAAAACGTGGAATCGAGGTACGTATGGATGCGGACGTTGTACAGGGCTTGGTAGAGCGCGGCTACAGCATTGAGTTCGGTGCACGCGAAATGCGTCGTACAATTACGGGCATCATCGAGGACTACCTTGCCGATTACATGCTGGCCCACGATGTAAAACGCGGGGAAATCATCAGTATCCGGACGCAGGATCTACAGTGGTGAAACCGCGGCGTAGTCGGCCAAAAGCGGACGAAGCCGGGTGAATTAAGCAATGGGTGTGTCCAAAAAAAAGCCCCCACTCATCGCAGGGGCTTCTTTCCTCTTACTCATTTAAAATCCCATCCCACCCATTCCTCCATCCCCACCCGGCATTGCAGGTTCTTCCTTCTTGGGAATATCGCTGATTGCGACTTCAAGCGTCAGGAACATGCCTGCAACCGACGAAGCGTTCTCCAGCGCGACGCGGGAAACTTTCATCGGGTCGATCACCATGTCTTTTACGAGGTCGGTGTACTGCCCGGTCAGTGCGTTATAACCGAAGTTTTCTTTTCCATCTCTCACTTTGGAAACAACAACTTCACCCGAAATTCCTGCGTTCTCGGCAATGTTACGAGCGGGGGAGGTGAGTGCCTGCATGACGATAGAAATACCGATCTTTTCATCACGATCCTTGGTAGCTTTGTGAAGAGCTTCTAGGGAAGGGATTGCGCGAAGGTACGCTGTTCCACCTCCGGGGACGATTCCTTCCTCTGCTGCTGCGCGAGTAGCAGAAAGTGCATCTTCTACTCTGTGCTGCTTTTCCTTCTGTTCTACTTCTGTTGCTGCACCAACTTTAATCACCGCCACTCCGCCTGTCAGCTTTGCCAGGCGCTCCATCAATTTTTCACGATCGAAGTCAGACTTCGTCGTTTCGATCTGTGCCTTGATTTCATTGATGCGCGCTTCGATGTCCGCCTTCTTTCCGCTGCCGCCGACAATCAGGGTGTTGTCCTTGCTTGCGACAACCCGACGTGCGACACCAAGATCCTCGATCGTGACATTCTCCAGCTTGAGGCCGAGTTCTTCACTGATGAGTCGGCCGCCTGTCATGGCAGCAATATCTTTGAGAATATCTTTGCGACGCTCCCCGAATGCAGGGGCTTTCACTGCAAGCGCGCTGAATGTTCCGCGTAGCTTGTTCACAACCAGTGTTGCAAGCGCTTCTGCTTCGACGCTTTCGGCGATAATCACAATTTCCTTCTTTCCCTTTTGAGCGACAGCTTCAAGCACAGGAAGAAGTTCTTGAATCGAGCTGATCTTTTTATCGGTAATAAGGATGTATGGCTTCTCGTACACTGCCTCCATGCGTGCTGCATCTGTAACGAAGTACGCAGAGATAAAGCCGTTATCAAACTGCATACCTTCTACATATTCGAGTTCCATCCCCAGTGTTTGACCTGCTTCCACCGTGGCAACCCCTTCGCGTCCAACCTTTTCAATCACGGCTGCAACAATATCTCCGATGTCCTCGTTCTGGGCAGAGATCGTAGCGACGGCGGCGAACTCAGCCTTCTTCGTGACATCCTTCTTTAACTTGCCAAGGAACTTGGTTACTTCGGCAACGGCCATATCCATTCCTTTTTTGATAAGGATGGGGTTGGCACCGCTTCCAAGGTGCTTCATGCCTTCTTCCATCATTGCATGAGCAAGGACAGTCGCGGTCGTTGTCCCGTCACCGGCAGCGTCGTTTGTTTTAGTTGCAGCCTCGCGTACGAGTTGTGCACCCATGTTTTCAAACGGATCATCCAGTTCGATTTCCTTTGCAACGGAAACCCCGTCCTTTGTAACCATTGGAGCCCCGTATTTACGCTCTACGACTACGTTGCGGCCCTTTGGGCCCATTGTCGCGCGCACAGCTTGTGCCAGCTTTGTAACACCTTTGAAGACCTTATCGCGGGCTTCGTCGCCGAACATTAATTGCTTTGCCATAATTAACTGAAGTAAGGAAGTAAGGAAGTAACACAGTTAACGCACCCATTCTTGGGTGCAGAAGATAATTATTGAACGATACCCAGGACAGAATCGAGATGAAGGATCTTCACTTCAACGTCTTTGCCATCCTTCGTCTTAAGCTTTACCTCATCGCCAGAGTATTTACCAAAGAGAACTTTGTCTCCCACTTTGACGAAATCAGCCGGGTTTACTTTGTCTTCGCCGATTCCACCTTTACCAAGCGCAAGAATAATTCCTTCCTGAGGCTTTTCACCTTTGGCAGTATCGGGGATAACAATGCCGGATGCAGTGACTTGTTCTGCTTCAAGCGGAAGAACGACGACTCGGTCACCGAGAGGTTGGATTTCTACCGCAAGCTGCGGAAGTTGTGTCTTAGACATAATAAATAAAGGGTGAGAGGTAAATTATCAGTCGATATTGTAGAGTGATAACCAATAACGTCAAGAGCGAGAGATGCGTTTAGGCTGAGAAAAAAGTTCTTCACGTTCGCCACCTAATCTTCATCTCTTACAGAAAACGTACGGAATTTTCCGTGCATTTTCATTGCCATCTCATCATAGGGGTCCATACTGACTAGTGATGATGCATCGCGTAATAGCATCGGGTGTCCTAGTCGGAATGCTGCTTACACAAGGGGCCTCGGCCCAGTCCTATCGAAACGGAGCGGATCCTATCAACAAAGGTCCGTTGAATATTTATAGGCGCGATACACTTAAATGCGGCAAGGGTTGGTCATTCCCTGGGCTTATATGGGGTGACAGGCCGGTTTCGGTATGCATGATTAAGACGAATAAAAGGAATGTGTTCGGAGGAGACTTCTAGTATTCTTCAACCATCTTTCTCCTTACAATCATGGACCCAATTGTTCACTTCGAAATTCCAGTAACGAACCTTGATGCCGCGCGAGAATTCTACGGATCTATTTTCGACTGGGAGTTAGCGGATTGGCCAATGCCGGACGGATCGGTATTTGTCGGAGCGCGCACGACTCCGGTGAATGAGGAAACACGTGAACCCCTTAAACCGGGTGCCATTAATGGCGGACTTATGTTAAAAACCGATAAGGCAACTGCGCCGATTTTTGCCATCAAGGTATCATCGATCGATGAAAAGATGGAAAAAATCAAACAGGGCGGAGGATCAGAATGGATGCCAAAGATGGATATGATGGGTATTGGATTTTATGCGTATGCGAAAGACCCCTCGGGAAACGTAATCGGGTTGTGGGAGGATACAAAAAAGAAGGACAACTGACGAAACGTCTGTTGTCCTTCGGTTGTCGGCACCGAGAGCAAATCACAATTCACACTTTCCCGATGAATCCATCCGGGAATTGATGAGAAAGCAACAGTTGCTTGGCCATGCACTTGGCACGACACGCCGCCGCGATCCACATGGCAACCATCTCATCATTGAAAGGCTCAAAGCCGCTGACAGCAACGGGGGTAAGTGGGCACTGACCCTGCACATCAGAAAGCCTCCCATTTCCGCACAATTGCCCGATAGGCCACGTAAAAGTTTTCCGGCTTCTTCCACCACGTTGAGAAGCACACAGAGAGGAGAATGCTCATCACATCAGCTCCCTTCTGGGTCTTGGATCCAAACGAGATCTTCCTCTTGGTAACGAGAGGGCGAATGGAACGTTCGGCTTTGTTGTTCGTCATCGGGATGTCCGGTTCCCGGATGCAGAACAGATAGAGCTCGGTCTTCTCCAGAAACGTGGCTTTGAGGGTCGCAAGCTTCTTTGGATCGTTGGCGTTTGGCATACAAAGATCAGCGATCTCTGTGCGGAATATCTCCGCCGCCTTCATCCGCTCCGCGCGGTCATAGGGAGTTTCATGGACTGTTTTGACTCTGCGATAGAGCAAGCGGAATTCTTCGTAGAACGCTTTGCAGTGGCGCCTTCTCTTTTTGGTAAGCGTTGTGCTCTCGGCGAGATCCTGGCACTTCCGCTTGGGGTGGGCCCAGCAGAGACCGTGGTTCTTGATGAAGTCGTAGGCGGCATAGTCGTCGGTGACGGTTGCTTGATCTCCCGAAAAAAGTGCCACGGCATTGTCTTTCCCTCTGCTCCTGCCGAGCCGGAAGATCGCATCCATTGTTTTGCTCGCCGTCTTGACCCAGGCATACCCCCCTTCGCCCCCTTTCTGCACGGGCCAGGTCGTCTCGTCTCCATGGCGACAGGGATCCTCGTCGATGCGCACGCTGATGTCGTGATACTCGGGGAGGAGCTTCACCGCTTCCATCGTGAGGATGTGCGCGATCTCTCCATCACTGACCGCAATACCGAAGGTGTCTTTCAGGTCCCGGATGATCTTCTCATGTGATTGCCCCTGTACCGTGATGCAGTAGGAGATGCGCATCCGGACATTCTCGCCGAGGCAGCAGACCTGCTTTTGGATCGGGATCACGGATCTCCACTTCCGGCAGTGCGGACAGAAGCCCGTCTCGATCGCGTGCTTCTCGACGATCTTGAGGCCGGAGAGTGCAGGGATGACGATGTCTTCCAAATAGCGGACGGCTTGCCGAAGCTGCTGAAGTTGCTCCCCGCAATCCGGGCAGCAGTCGATCCCGTAGTGCTTCTCCTCCGTCACATCTTCCTCTTTCGGCGTCGGGCGGCGGTAGGAGGCGGGTGAACGCGGCTTCGTGTTCTTCGGCTTCTCGTCGTCGGATGAGCGACCTTTCGGGATGTCCTTGTCATCGTCATCCTTGCCGCGCTTTCGCCCGAATACCATCTCGCGCAATTCTTCGATCTGGAGTTTCAGAGCTTCCACGGATTCTTCCCGTTCCTTTCTTTCCCGGGCCAGGTCGGCACGGAGCTGTCTGTTTTCTTCCTTCAGTTTCTTGTTTTCTTCGCGCAAACGAGGAATCTCTTTCTTCCAGTTGTACCAGTCAACTCTGCGCTGATCGATCTCTTCCTGAGAGAGTTTTTCCATGGATCGATGGTAGCGTTGCCGTTGACGGGAACAAGGTATTTTTGGCTTCAATCTGCTGTTTTACAACATGCAAACAGTGAGCATGTCCCTGCTATGTTGTACGAGGAAGAAGACAGAATGCCCTTGCCGTGCTGCCTAGGAGAACGGGGTACTGTGCAATGCAAACATCGAAAAACAGTGCCATCTCTTCGCACAGAGTCACTTAATGGCTTTTTTAAAACTGCTCAAATCCGTCAAGCTGATGTGATGTGCAGGGTCAGTGCCCACTTA
>JAYUSS010000025.1:0-2635 GCA_043755535.1 Candidatus Peregrinibacteria bacterium
GAGTCCACTGGTGTGATAGTGCGCATGATAACGCATCGTGTGTGTCCCACCAATCCAGCCCATGAAACGGCTCATTTCGCCGTCAATCAACGGGCGAAGTACCAGATGATAGTGATTAGACATCAACTGATAGCTGTACAGCTCAATCCGGTAACTTTGCAGACCTTCATGCAAATTCGTTCAAACGCGGCGAAGTCGGCCACTTTGCGAAAAATATCCGCTCGCAGGTTGCCGCGATTGAGGGCCTAATAAAGTCCGCCTGCTTCGTCCGCTCGGGGTGGTCTCGGCATGTGAGCGCGCTCCCTGAAAAGCAAAATCATCACCTGATGACTGTCAACCGTCAATCAAAGACGCCTGACACCTTTGATTTCGCAATCTTTTTTTGTGTTCGGGCCGTTTGTGCTATCAGATCGGAGGCAGAGGCGGGCAATTCCTTTCAAATACATATTCCGATAGCCCGTCGATGCTGTCGATCAATAAATAGTTTCCTAAAAGATAGATCTCCCACTGCAACGTTCCGATGTCGCCGCTATGCAGATCGAGAAGAAAGCGGTTTTCGTCCTTTTTCTGTATGTGCTCAATTGTGTAAATCATTTCACCATCGTTGGTTTGCACAATGACAGTCCCGTCGCTTATGGTCATCTCGAAGGATTCAAAGACGTCTTCAGCCGCCCTGAAGTTCTTAATGACTACATGAACCTGTTCCTCGATGTCGGACGGTTCAGGAATGTTCGTACCTAAATGACTGAGCAGACTCCCGATTGTTCCAATGAGACCTTTGACGACTTTTCTCGCCGTCATTTCTATGCTGACCTTGTACTTACCTTTAATGTTCATCGGCAATACCAGTATTCCACCTTATCCGTCACTTCGTTGAGCGCGTCTGCGATCAGTTATTCTTTCTGGATCTAATGCAAAGATGGTATGGCATCCTCGCTCTATCCATCAAACGATATCGCCGCCACGGGCCTGCGTGGCGTGAATTCAAAAGCTAGCATCACAGCCAAAACCTCGCCGGTCTCAACCGCGAGCAAATATGCCGCGAATTGCGCTGCGGCTCGACCAAGCCCCTCTTTCAATTCTAGATCGACACATTTGAGAAACCAGTGCTGTTACTCGCGAACCGTTTCGCGTACGTCTGACCGCCTAAAACCCTGAAAGTTGGCGCCAACCCAATAATGATCCCTTCCGCTGGCTTTGATTCGACACACAGCGCATTCGCAGGACCATTCGCTTCCTGAGTGCTTCAATTCGTTTGCAACAACTCCGTCAATAAAACGAATTGTCACGATTCAGTCACACTCCGATGACTCTTGGCCTCTTGGCCACCGTCAAAACTCGTTCTCTCGACAATCATGGCGACAACGGAGACTTTGAAGCACCAATACACTGCGCACGGATGCCGCGAGGTTAATGACGTCCTACCGTTTCGAGAAGTTTCACCTTATCAGTCCACCCAGCCTTCTTGGCGTGCAACAACGCTGTCACACCGGAAGCGATCTCGAGTTCTACACTCCCATTGTTCTTAATGTACATTTCCAACAGGCGTGTTGAGCCTGGCTGACTTACCGCCCAAAACAAGAGCATGGCTCCGTCATTCGCACACTTGCTCGGTGTTGCAGAATGGGAATACAACAACTTAGCCATTTCTTCCCATTTCGATTGGTACGTATAGTCAAGAGCCGTGTTGCCAAAATCGTCCGCCCAGTCCACATTTGCCCCGGCATTGAGTAGTGCCTTTCCAACCGTGACACTGTGTCGCCGAATCTCCGGGTCTTCCCACTCTGTGCCGACCTTCGCGCACGCAATGATGGGGGTGGCACCGTCAAATCCCGTCACATTGGGATCGGCACCACGCTCCAGCAGGGCCTTGACAAAGCGGGCATTCGCGAAGCCAGCGACCGTTGAGAGCGCCGTATAGCCATTCCAGCGTGCATCAATACTGACACCGCGATGCAAAAACTCGTCCACGAGCTTGAGGTCTCTGGAAAGAATACATCGGACAAAGCCTTCCTGCAGTGTCGCGCGATCAGCTTTCGTCGAACGGTCTCTCAGCAATTGCAGAACGACCGCAAACTGTTTTTTCCTAGCAGCCTCAATGATCGGGTGAGGCTCCGACGACTTGGCACGCTTCGACATATTGCACCTGTTAACAAGGACATTTGCTAGTCGGCAGATAATCAAACATTCATCTTGTCATAGCCAGTCTTCGGGTGTGATTCCTGAATGGGATCGTTCGGATCATTCGCGGCTTTTGCCACATCGTTATAGGATGATACGCCAGAGCCCTTAGTCCGGAGATTTATCAACTTATATCCTCGCAGCTTCCAGTCAGAACCGCCATAGTACCGAGCGCGCAGGAGATACAAGTCAATCTCGCCTCGATCCAGAGCTTGCTTGACCCAACTCCCGGCGTTGCCGAGGTTGGCGGACTGCAGTGCAGCAGAAAGGGCCATGCTAATGGCGCTCACAAGCATGTCTGCAATCATCTCCGTATAGGACCGAAGCCAGTTTATGCTCATCTGAAGAGCGTCGTCAAGACGGGCATCAAGTGCCGCCATGACCTTTGAGCTGGACATTGCTTTCACTTCACCAATGACGACCTGCACCCGCCCTGAGGCCGCGTTGTACTTTA
>JAYUSS010000026.1:0-7608 GCA_043755535.1 Candidatus Peregrinibacteria bacterium
AACAGTGCCATCTCTTCGCACAGAGTCACTTAATGGCTTTTTTAAAACTGCTCAAATCCGTCAAGCTGATGTGATGTGCAGGGTCAGTGCCCACTTACAGTATTTAGGTTTGCTATAAATTACTATTTCTGTTATAATAATTATATACAAACACCCCCACATACGCATGTCCCGCACCATCCTGATTGCTGACGACGATTCTACCATCATGAAACTCTTTCATTTGGATGCCGAGAGCCGCGACACGGACGTCATGATTCGTTCATCTGGAACGGGCGAGGAAACGATTGAAATGCTTATGCAATCAAAGCCGGATATTCTTTTGCTCGATATCCGTATGCCAAAGGGTGATGGCTTCGTTGTGCTGGACCATTTGAAAGCCAACAAGATCGATATCCCCGTCATTATCATTACCAACTATCGTACGGATGATTATATTAAAAAGAGTAAAACATACGCGCAGGTAAAAGAGTACATCGTGAAACATGAAACACGAATCGATCGCATTATCGATACGGTGGGATCGTACCTGACGGCCTAAACAGTATTAAAACGAACAAACTGAGGATGATCACCCGTGGTGAAGAGATCAGAATCAAAGGTTGATTGTATGTTTATAGGACAGCAATTTCCCCGACCTAAAATAATGGTTCATATTTATGATCACAAAATCAGTTCTTAGAATATGTTTTATAGAAGGGCTAAACGTATATTCAACATATTATCCATAATACAACGCAAGCTATTCCCATTCTTCGGGTAGCTCTGAAGATTGCGGAAAAAGGCTATCCCTGCTATCATAAGGAGATTTCACAAACACATACCAACCGATACCCATGACGATTGAAACCTGCATCGCCCATGCGATCCACAAGGACCTCGACATAATCGAGGCATTGCCCGAGGTGCAGGACCTGCCTGTGGAACAGCTGGAAGGGTATGTTGAAAAGTATGTGATTGAAATGCAGGAAGCTCTCTGTAATGTGATCGAAGCAAAAGGTGATAGGTATCTCCGTTCGAAAGACGCTGCCGGCCTTTGTGCAGCTTGTATGGAATCTGGTATCGGACTGCCTCCACGGATGCTGCTTCGTATGTGCCAGACGATTATTCAACTGACGACGATCGACGCACGCTTTATTTTGGATACGGCGAACGGTACGAGTTTGTATTTTGTGAGGATGGCATTGTCGTAAGTAGCTTTTAGCTGCTAGCTTCTAGCTTTCAGAAAATATGTTCGTCATAAAACCTAGAAGCTGACAGCTAGAAGCTAGCAGCTGTTTTAGCGCTTGCTGAACTGCGGAGCTCGGCGTGCTTTGTGCAGACCCGGCTTCTTGCGCTCTTTGATACGGCTATCGCGGCGCAGGAACCCTGCCTGCTTGAGCTGATGACGGAGTTCGGGGTTGAAGAGCAGCAGTGCGCGCGTGATACCGTGGCGGATGGCGTCGGACTGGGCGGACTTACCACCTCCGACTACAACCGCTTCGACATCAAACTGACCTTTGTGCCCGGTAAGAGCCAAGGGTGCGACGGCGTTTTCGATCTGCAGACCCGACAAGTACTTTTTGAGAGGGAGTTCGTTGACCGATACATCACCCTTGCCGTCCTGGAAGAGACGAATACGAGCGATAGCGGTTTTGCGCTTGCCGACACTGTAGAAGTACGAACGGGCGGACATGATTAGCGGAGGGGTACGGGGGCGGGCTTCTGAGCGGCGTATGGGTGTTCACCTTGCGCAAACACGTGCAGCCGCTTAAGCATTTGCTGGCGGAGGCGGTTGTCTTCGAGCATTCCTTTTACCGCGACTTCAATCACAAACTCAGGCTTGGTCTCGAGCATCTTATCGAGCGAGACGATCTTCATGTTTCCAACGTACCCTGTGTGGCGGTAGTAGGTCTTACGCATGCCCTTTTTAGGTGGCAGCTTGATTTTTGCTGCATTGATCACGATGACCTGGTCTCCGCAGAGCTGGTTTGGGGAGAACGTCACCTTGTGCTTGCCTCGAATGAGCATGGCTGCGCGTACGGCAATCTTACCAAGAGTCTGGCCTTCTGCGTCAATGACGTGCCAGGCGGGTGCCGATACGGGAATGGAAGAGGTTTTCATGATTGTGAGGATTCAGAGGATCCAGAAGATCCAGAGGAGGATGTGGCAGTCGTTTTCTTCTGAGTCGTCTGAGTCTTCTGGATCTTCTGAGTCTTTTTCTCAGAAACAGAAGAAGGTGACGACAGTACCACCGCATCTACAAGGGACATATCAACCAACTCCGCTCCATCACCGACGCGGCTGCCGACAGCCTTTGTGCGGGTGAAACCGGAGGAACGCTTTTCGTAACGCTCCTTGAACACTTCGATCAATTTGCGGCTGGCGTTGCGATCGGTCACGACGGTGTTAATCGAGCGGATTGCCTCGCGAGCTTCCTTGGTTTTCACGGTCGTGATGAGGCGATCAACCATGGGGCGGATAACCGCGGCGCGCTTGCGTGTCGTACGAATTTCTTCGTAGAGCAGAAGCGATGTCACGAGGTTTCGCTGCAACATACGTGCATGGTCTGGTTTCTGCGTAAGCCGGTTGCGGGAAGCCTTGTGGCGCATAGTGAGAGGGACTGATTTAGCCCTTAGAGTACCCTCAAGGTCGAGGGGCGGGCAGAATAGGGAAAACGTATCTTTGTGGCAAGCGTCTTATTCGTCGCCATCCTCGCTAAGGGCAAGCCCGCGGCCAGCCAGCGTGGATTTTACTTCGTCGAGCGCTTTGGCTCCAAAGCCACGGAAATTGCTGAGCATCGACTCTGTGCACTTGGTAAGCTGCTCGATGGACCCGACACCCGCGTTAATCAGGGCATTGAGGGTGCGAGGGGAAAGGTTCAAGATTTCGATCGGGGTGTAGCTCTCCTTGATCGGAGCGACCGCTCCGACTTCATCGACGACAACAGCAGCTGTGCGGCTGAAATCGGCCATAAACTCAGGCTCAACGGTCTTTTGATCGGATCCGAAGTACTTGAAGTAGCTCTGGAGCAACTGGGAGGCAAACTGCATCGCCTCGTCGGCTGTAAGCGAACCGTTGGTCATGACTTCCATAACGAGCTTTTCGAGGTCCGTGCGCTGACCGACACGAGCGGATTCGACTTCGTAGCGGACTCTTTCCACGGGGCTATAGACGGCGTCGACATACATAAGACCCGGTTCGTGGTGCTTCTTGTTACGCTCGGAGGCAGGGGCGTATCCGACTCCCTTTTCGACCGTGATCTGGATGGAAATGGATCCGCCCTTCTCGATGGTAAAGAGAGGAAGTTCCGGGTTCATCACTTCGATATCGGAGCTGACCGTGAGATCCGCTGCCGTGACTTCTTTGGGACCTTTCACTTCGAGCGTGATCGTCTCAACGTCTTTCGTGTGTTTACGAAGATTGAGCTTCTTTAAGTTCAACATGATATCGACGACGGATTCTTTGACACCCTTTACGGTGTCGTACTCGTGCTGAATGCCATCGATACGAATCGATGTGACAGCAGCGCCGGGGAGGCTGGACAGAAGAACGCGACGAAGCGCGTTGCCTAGGGTCACCGCAAAGCCGGTCGGCAACGGGGAGATGCTGAAGATGACGTGACCGTCACTTCCCTTGGAACCTTTGGATGTGGAAAACACCGGTAATCCGATTTCTTCCTGAATGATATGCATAATGAGGAGGAAGGAAGATGCAGGCACGTTGACCTGCGATAGAGAGATAGGTGCAGACCCTGAGGCCTGCGAAAGAACGGGTTTAATTGCGTGAGTAGAACTCCACAACCTGGCGCATATCGACTGCCTGTTCGCCGTCAGATGCATCAGGAAGAGCGATGATTTCAGCTTTGAGAGCTGCAGCATCGGCCGTGATCCACTTGGGAGCGCGGTACTTGCTGTTTTTCTCGCGGATGAGAATGAAGGCTGGAGAATCTTTCGACTTAGCACGGACCGTAATTACCTGGCCGGGCTTCATGCGGTACGAAGGAGATGTGACGCGGTGTCCATCAATCATAAAGAGACCGTGTCCTGCGAATTGGCGGGACTGCATGCGCGTGAGGGCAAAGCCCGCACGGTAGAGTACGTTATCGAAGCGCTGCTCGAGGAGCTGCTTCATCTGGTCACCGGTCTGACCCTTGGCTTTAGCGGCTTCCTTGTAGATCGCGTTGAATTGTTTCTCGGAAAGACCGTACATATCGCGCGCTTTTTGCTTTTCTTTGAGCTGCTTTGCATACTCAGAGTCGCGTCCCTGACGAGTCTTTGGGCTCTTGCCTGGCCCGTAGGGCTTGCGCTGCAAAATGCGATCATACTTATCGCTACCGAACAGGTTTACACCCTGACGTCGGACTTTGCGCGCTTTGGGACCGGTATATTTCATAAGGAAGAATAAGAAGGATTTAACGCGGCTATGGGTGGCCGCAGAATTGGATTACACGCGGCGGCGTCGTGCCTTGCGGCATCCTCCGTGAGGGATAGGGGTAACATCCATAATGGAATCAAGATTGAGTCCTGCCCCCTGGAGTCCGCGGAGCGATTGCTCACGTCCGGGCCCGAGTCCCTTCACCTCGACATCAACGTTCTGGATGCCAAATGAAGCTGCCTTAAGCACTGCGTTCTCAGCCGCAACCTTTGCGGAATAGGGCGTAGATTTGCGTGTTCCCTGGAATCCCGATGAACCCGAGCTGGACCATGCAAGAACGTTTCCTTCCAAATCGGTGATCGTGACGATCGTGTTGTTCTCGCCGGCATGAATGCAGACACGAGCTTTGGGCACGGTGCGCTTGATCTTCTTCTTGCGAGTCTTGGCGGCGGGAGCGGCTGTGGCCATGGAGATTGATGAGGATAAAAATGAAGGACATTAACGCGCCTATGGGTGGGCGCATTTGTAGATGATTAGGTCTTGCTGAGGGTTGTACGTCCGGACAAACCTGTCTTCCTCTTACCACGCTTGGTACGAGCATTGCGGCGTGATGTCTGTCCGCGAACAGGGAGCTTGCGACGGTGACGCATACCGCGCCATGTACCGATGTCCTGCAGGCGCTTTACGTCGAGGGATACCTTGCGTGTGAGTTCTCCTTCCGTCGTCTCCTGCTCGATGCGCGTGCGCAGTTTGCCTTCCTGCTCTTCGTTGATCTGATCGGCCTTCATCATAGGGTCGATTTTCAGTTCACCGAGAATACGGCGGCTTAAGGGGCGTCCGATGCCTTTGATGGCAGTGAGGGCAACCTCTGTGCATTTGTGGCCGGGAAGGATGACACCGGAGATACGGACCATACGCGAGAGGATGTAGAGGATGTAGAAGACTTAGAAGATTTAGAGGATTTAGAGGATTAAAAGGAGGATCAGCCCTGGCGCTGCTTGTGCTTGGGAGTCTGGCAGACCACGCGCACGCGGCGGACCCCACGACCGTCGCGACGTAGAATCACGCGACAGTTCTTGCAGATGCGTTTGACGGATGGACGGACTTTCATGGGGAGGATTAGGTAGCGGGAGGTGGCGTTGGGGTTGCACTGACAGGGTTTCCTTCAGCATCGAAACGCTGGTCGGAGCGGAACCGATAGGTAACGCGCCCTTTCTGCAAATCGTAGGGTGTCATTTCGACTCTCACTTTGTCGCCGGGCAGAATGCGTACGCGGTTGACGCGCATGCGGCCGGCCAGATGGCAAAGGAGCTCGTGATCTTTGGCTTGGGGACTCAGGATTTTAACTCGGAACGTGGCATTTGGGAAGGTCTCTTCCACAATGCCGATGAGTTCGATAACATCCTTGGTCACAAAGGCAAAATACGGGAAACGAACCGAAAAAGCCGTGGCATCCTACAGAGTGGATGAAGGTCTATCAACCCCAAGATGGGGATTTCATGCAAGATGAAACAGTTTGTCTTGCATTATTTTATAAATGTTTTATAGATATTACTGTGAGCTATAGTCAACTTTCTGCAAAAGGCCTAGAATTGACACATGCTTACAAATATTCCATTCCTAGCAGGCATCCTCGGCATGTGCTGCATTCTGGTCGGATTCTTCCTGGTACAGAGCCACCGCTTGAGCCAAGACAGTCTGAAGTATGACCTCCTGAACTTTATGGGGTCAGCGTTGCTGATATGGTACGGCGTCACGGGAAAAGCATGGCCTTTTGTCATTCTCAACAGCATCTGGGCGCTCTATTCGCTGAAAGATATCGTCTTTTCGGATTTGAAGAAGGGGAAGGTGATACGGAAGGGGTGATACACTAGGAGGAAATCCTGAAAATAGAGCATAAAAAAGCAACCCCGACGGATATCGGGGCTGCGCGTGGGAATCATGGGCAATGCATGCGCACTGTCACGATTACTTGGCACCATTGGCTCGGGTGTGCAGATCAGTGATATCTGCCTGCACTGTTACGGTTTGTCTATGGAGTCGTTCCAAAGGAGTAAGTCGCCCCTCCAGTTCATCCCGTTCGGCTTCGAGAGTGGACAGTGTCTCTGCGGGATTGTCTTCCTCGATTGCATCGATGATCCCAGCTATCCGGTCTTTCAACCGTTCGATCTGGGTCAAGAAGCGGCTCAGATCTTGACGATCCAATTCAGTGGCACGTCCATCCACCTCCCGAAGGCTTGTCTGGAGGAGAGTCAGACGGTGCATCACTTTTTCGAGTGCTTCAATCCGTGTTTGCAAATCATCAAGCGTATCTTGATGCTCGCTCAGCACATCTCCATCAACCCCTTCTTCCGCCGTATCCAAATCCCTCCCGAGCTCCTCGAGCTCATCTTTGAACGCATCGAGGAGTTCGGACAGTGCGTTCGTTGAGTCCCCATCCGCTGCGCTGAGTCGTGTCGTCAATTCCCCGAGCCTTCCCTGAAGAGGCACGAGACGAGGGGCGATCTCTTCCAGGGTTTTGATACGCCCTTCGAGATCAGACAGAGTATCGGACGCAGTGCTGAGCACATCCTCATCCACATCTGTTTCCGCCGTATCGAGATCGGTCCCGAGTTCTTCGAGAGAAGTTTCGAAGGCCTTCAGCAGACTCGACAGATCTTCCTCCTCGTTACCATCCGCGGCTTCGAGTCGGCTCTTCAGCTCTTCGATGCTTGCCGTGAGTGTCGGAAGACGCTGTTGCACGTTTTCCAAGGCGGCGATACGCGTAACGATGTCGACAAGGGTTGTCTCGCATTCTGCGAACTGGTCTGCGAGCGTCTCCTCGTCTTCATCGTCTTCGTACTCGTCTTCCTCCAATTCATCATCGTCGCTTCCAGCATCTCCACTTTCGACTTGCGTAAGACGTTCGTCGAGTTGCTCTGCTTCAGCCTGGAGCACAGCGAGTGCCTCACTAAGCACAACATCTGCGTCGTTCAGTTTCACGCAACGGGCAACGGCATCATCCATTGTTGTTCGCAGCGCAAGTAACCGTTGCTCCAATACGCTTTGCTTTGCAGGTTGCTCTGCTTCTCGTGCTTCGAGAGATCGAACCGTTTCGGATAGACCCTGCTCAAGGGAGGCAACGTCGCGCTCAAGGAGAGAAGGCTCAATTTGATCTGATACCAACCTGCAATATAAACACCATTAATATGAGGGAAGGCATCGCATGATCCAGGGGAAGGATGTCATCGATTGGAGAAGTGGTCTGTCTGC
>JAYUSS010000027.1:0-7590 GCA_043755535.1 Candidatus Peregrinibacteria bacterium
GAGTAGGTTCGATAGTCATACATACTCCATCTGCGGAATACATCACTGATTTCCCTTTTGTGACGCTTTTATAGAGAAGGCTGGCTTTTAACCGCTTATCAGGACTCACGATGTTCACTGCATCCCCTCCATTATTCAAGGTAAGAGGTAAAAGAGCCCCAGAAAGTATGTAAAAGGACGAAGATGCGACTATTACCCCTGTGCCAAAGGTAAACGGCTTACTACCCCCTTCTTGCTCGTCATCCATCGTCCAGCCCCAAAGTGAAACGTCAAACGGACAGGTATTAAAGAGCTCCACCCATTCCCGCTCGCCGGACTTGGGTGACGGGTAGATTTCACTTATTACCAAGCAATCAGGGTACGAATCCTGGACCAAGCCATACATTCTCTTCAGCTCCACCATCTTAGTCCCCGACCCTCCGGTAGCTTTGAACGTATACCTTGCCCGGAATGAAAGTTCCTCCGCCGATGCGATATACACTCCCCCATCAAACGGCCGCCACGAGCCTGTTCCTCTCTTCACCCACAGGTCTGCAGGAACATTAGTCTCCACGGTCACCACTGCCCCTGTTGCCAGGAGTGCCGATGGTTGACTTGCTTTCAGCACTAATCCCTCGCGCTCCACGATCGCATCAAGTGTGCGATTAAATTTCCATGCTGTAACAACGTCGGATGCGAGAGGATTCGTCCAGATACCACGCTTGTTCGTGGATGCCTCCTGCTCATACGCAAGATACACATCGCGCAGTGGTGAAGGGGCAGGGTCGGCAATCACGAAACCTGACTGGAGCAGAAGAAATGCGATGTTACTGCCATCAACCATGAGGGATTTTTCACCGGACTTAGAGCAATTTTTATACTCAATTTTTTTGTTTTTTAGTAGGGTTGAAATCAAATTTAGCATTTCATTTTCATATGTTGGTAAAAGTGAGGAATCTCCTGCATTTGCCGGAAGTAATCCGTCGATGTGAACTGTAATCCCTGTGTCGGCTTCTTGGTCGAATCCTCTGTAGGTAAACGGATCCATCATCACTGGATTTTCGAGTGTTCGCATCGTGCAGTCAGAAGACTGCCGAATGACATGTCCATCATCTGCCGCTTCCCATACAATCACGGATCGCAGTATCCCCTGTTCATCAAACAGCTTTAACGTGTCCTTCGCATTCCCAAGAACGAAAGAAGTTTTTGCCATTGGTAAACGGAGGGTCTCTTTTTTGGATAAAACCTTTCCACCCAGTTTTAGCCTACTTCCTCCTGTACGCTCCAGCACCCAGCCGTTCAGCCACTGCGGACGTCCCGTCATATTCCTTAGTTCCACCCATTCATCCCAGGTATCTGGCCCCACAGGGTTTGGGAGTGCTGCTTCCAGTTGAATGGGTGTCGTGCCTGGGGATGTATCGATCGGTACAAAGCGGTTTTCTGTCCCGGGGGTAAGGAAAGACGACCAGAGAGACACTCCGTCTTCGCGTAGTGCAAAGGACTCTCCCGACGGGCTATCCATATACGGAATCTGTAAGAGCACACCTGTCCCTCCACTCCCAAGTGGCGCAATCAATCGCACAGTGTCGGCATCGTTATTGAGGGAAATCGCTGTCACCGTAAAAGGCAGGACCAGATACTCCCCTGCTCGCAGGATCGTGTCATCAAGATGGTACGGCTTGCTCCCGCCCTGCATATCATCAACCGACCAGCCACACAGATCGACGTCATATGTAGTCGGGTTCTGAAGTTCAATCCACTCGTCTCCCCCCTTTACCGGTGCCGGTAAAAACTCGGAAAGGATAATGCCGCCGGTTGCGGTCGGGGTGCATCGCGAGGCTGGTGCAACCTGGGTCAAAGCTGTTTTAGTCGTTCTTTTTGACTCTATGGTAACAGCAATATTTTGTATCACTGTATTGTCACAATAATCTTTTACCTCCACATGAATTACTAAATTGCCACTTTTTCTCATGCTGTGGTTTGGCGGGTTGCAACTATTACTCACGGTCCCGTCTCCGAAGTCGACGATGCACGCAGAGCCGGCGAGTGACCCGCTAAGAGCCACAATGTTCAAGTTCAAGGTTGGCGGATTGAGCGTATCGGGTACTACGCCCTCAACATGAAAGTTTAGTGGATGTACTGCATTCAACGTGCCGGGAGTGGCGACACAGTACGACTGAGTCAGTTGATCACGGCGACCGTACGAGATCCCCGTCGGCAAGGCCGGGTATGCGAGTGCATCGATAATCTTCCCTAAAAATTTCAGACGTACTTCGCCGCCGCTATTGGGGAGCTGAAGATTTGTGAGGAATGATCCAAACAATCGATGATCACCAGGTTCTAATAACGCCCCGCTCAGGGGAAAGCGTTTTGTACCCGACTCCAGCACGAAACCCTGTAGATCTATGGGGTACGCATGAAGGTTCCCCAGTTCGACCCATTCCTCCTTACCCGTACCGGGATCGGGCAAGATTTCTTGAATAATATGATGTTCGAGAGGGGTAATCGGAACATCTATGCCCGGTGACATATTCCCCGATTCATCCATAGTTTGCAGTCGCACGCCAGAGATCCGGACATCATCACCTATAACGATGCCCGTCGACGAAGCAGGCAGATCGACTGTCTGGACAGAGGTGATCAGGCGGATAGTTGAGGCATCACTTTGAACTCCATTCTTCCAGTCAATGAGCAGGCTTCCGCTAAAGCGATACGTTCGTGCACGGAGAAGATCAGGAGGTGGCGTTATATCAGGTGGCTCAATCGAGCCGTTTTGGTACCCCGGCGTCCCAAGCATCGGTGAATGAAGGTCAAATCCCCTGCTCGTCGGCGCATTTCTCCAGCTACCTTTATCTGTGCCAGATGCCCGCAGATCGATTCGCTCCATGGTCACTTTAGGCAGACCTGAGCTCGCAGAGGGATTCAAGCCGGCAAAGGGTGCTCCTATAAAATCGTCGACGGTGTCCTGCAGTGAACCATCGGGTGCCCGGAGCCGTAGAAGCAACTTGGTATTGGGCAAACTCATAGACGCAGATACCACGCTTGGTTCCCGCTTGAGACGTGAGCCCGCTGCCGCAGCATTTGCGGCGACAATGTACGAACCGGATTCAATCCAGACGTCATGATCAAACGATGCGATCACTGATTCGACCGTGTCTTTTTGGATAGTAAGCGTCCATCCCCGAAGATTGAGTGGTTCCGTGAGGACAGACCCCGTCATTGAAGGAACCGCAGACAATTCCACCCACTCGTCAGCAGGGCTCAAGTCACTGCCCATCCATGCAACTTCGGATATGCGTATAAGTAAAGGGGACAGAAGGAGGACAGGTGAAGCAGGAAAAAAGCCTTCATTTGAGCTATTTTGTAATTCATATATTTCTTCTACAGGAAGGACTGAACCTGATTCAGCAGTAATTAATTCCTCTGATGGAGGCAGTTCTACTCCCCCACCATCTAGGCCTGAGCCCGTTTCTGAGAGGGGAAATTCCACCGCTACTACAGAAGCGATGAATACATTTTGTATGCAATAAAGGATAAGGGACGGGATAGCGAGAGTCATGGGACAAGCATGACAACTTTACGCACACGATCATGTACCCCGACTGCTCTACCAAGATGATGCACCTGCAGAAACAGCGAGAGAATGAGGAAAAGAGGAGTTCTATGTATCCATGGAACGATAGGGGGAAACGTCCATACGGATGCCGCAAGCGGACTTTTGGGCTTTGTTCAATTGACTCTCGCCAACAGCCAGTACCTCCTTTATACTTGGTAAGAACTCTAGGCGAGTTTTGCACTAATTAGTGCCCCAAGCATGCTTTCATCCCTCTCTATCCTCCGGGCCAAACTCGTCGAGACGATTCTCGCACGGTTTACCATTACGCCCGCGGTTGTCCGTGTCAGCACTGCTACCAGTCGCCGGAGCCCCCTCATCCCCGCTCCCCCTTTCTCTTATGAATATTACACAGATTTTGTGGCTGATCGTAGCTGCCGTAGCAGGACTGCTCGCCGGTCGGGCGATCTTCAGCTCTGGTAAAAGCATTAGTCGTGCCTTACAGGCCGATATCGACAAAAAGAAATCTGAACTGCAGGGTGTAAACCAGCAGGTTTTAGAAGCCAAGACGCAGATTAAGTCTGCGGAAATTGAGGCAAAGGCAAGCGCCAAAGAAATCGTCACTGAGGCGCGTCTGCATGCAAACGAGCTGGAGACCAAGCTCCAGAAAGAAGGTGCTCGTTTGGAGGAGAAAGAAAAAGGACTGGATGAGAAAGTAAAAGAAGTGGAGAGGCAGAGAGGTGTACTCCAGAAAGAAGGGCAGGAGGTAACGGAGCTTAAAGAAGAATTGAAAGATGCCCAGAAAAAACACCGCGAGGCGCTGGAGACTGTCGCGAAGCTCAACCAAGAAGAAGCGAAAGCAGAACTGAAGACCGAATTGGAACATGAGTTTTCGGAGTACTTTGCCACCCAGGTAAAAGCTCAGCGTGAACGCATGGAAGAAGAAGCCGAAGACAAGGCAAAAGATTTGATGGCACAGGCCATGCAGCGCTACGCATCGGAAGTCGCGACCGAATCAACTGCCACGGTCGTGCAACTCCCCAGCGACGACGTGAAAGGAAAGATCATCGGCAAAGAAGGTCGCAACATCAACGCATTCGAAATGGCTACGGGTGTCGATGTGATTATCGACGACACGCCGGGTGTGATCGTGATTTCGGGTTACGACCTTGCCAGACGCTACGTCGCCAAGCTCGCAATGGAAAAACTCGTGAAGGACGGCCGCATTCAGCCCGCAAGGATTGAGGAAATCGTCCAGAAGATGAAGGAAGAAGTGGGCAAGATGATGCTTGAATTCGGTAAGCGCGCGGTTGAGGAACTCGGGATCAGCGGCTACCCGCAGGATCTCCTCAAGATCATCGGACGCCTGCGTTTCCGCACCAGCTACGGCCAGAACGTCCTGAAGCACTCGGTAGAAATGGCGCACATTGGCCGCATGCTTGCCGAAGAAATCGGCGCGGATGTGCGGATCGTGACGGAGGGTTGCTTATTGCACGACATCGGTAAAGCACTCGATCACGAAGTTGCCGGCACACACGTCGAGATTGGGGTAGAAATCTGTAAGCGTTATAAGATCCGCCCCGAAGTGCTTCACTGTGTCGCTGCGCACCACGAAGATATTCCCATGGAAACGCCGGAAGCCTTCATCGTTGCCGCAGCGGATGCAATATCGGGCGCTCGCCCTGGAGCTCGCAGAGAATCTATCGAGGAATACTTCAAGAGACTGCGTGAGCTCGAGGATGTTGCGAAAACGTTTGAGGGTGTGCAACGCGCATTCGCCCTTTCTGCCGGACGCGAGATCCGTGTGTTCGTCGATACGCAGAAGGTAGACGACCTTGAGCAACAGAAACTTGCGAAGGACATTGCGCAAAAGATTGAGAAAGAACTCAGCTACCCGGGTGTGATTAAGGTGAACGTGATTCGGGAGCGCAGGGTGGAAGAGTTGGCAAAATAGATTACCCATCATCGAATAAGAAAACTTGAGGAATGAGATGCGCTGTCATCCATTCTTCATTTTTCATTCTTCTTTTTTCTCTTCTATAACATTCGCCATTTTTAGCGAGTGCATCACCATGAATTCCTGTCAAAGAAACGGTAGAGTCCACCTGTTTACCTTCTCCAATCAGTGCATATGAATTTAAAAATCAATTCAGGAATCTTAGGAGTCATAGCCACCGCATCTATTGTGTCGTATCTGGGAATGAACCAAGGCGACATTATTCCACGTGCGCTGCAGGGCCAGGTGACGTCTTCTGCAGGTTCAAGTGCAGGAACAGTTGGCGGAGCATATGGAGGAACGGGGGGAGGGAGCAGCATGCGGGATTGTTATAATTCTTCAACTGGAACAACGGGGCCATGTAGCAGCCAAGTTGGCTCTGCCGGTTCAAGCGTATCCTCTACTCCAACAACGGATCTTTTTGTATCACAAGCCGGTCCGTCAATTGTGCAGCTCACTGGAGGAACTCCTGTACTAGTGACATATTCCGTTCGTACAACGAACGGAGGGTCAATAGTCGCCAAGGGAACACAAATGATTTTCCCACTACCGGAGAATGCAGTACTTTCTTCTTCTACTGGTGGACTTGGGTGTACAACCTACCAGTCGAATATCATCTGTACGATGGGTGATATGGGGCCTGGAGCGTCGATTGCGACAACTCTTTCATTGAATTTCAGTACCCCACCCTCTTGTACAGACGTAACGTTTCAACCTAAAGCATTTGTGTGGAGCCATACGGTGGAGACAAACCTGACCAATAACATTGCGGGAATACTGACGAAAACAGTGTGCCCTCCAGCGGATCTTAGTGTTACTAAAACAGGTCCCGGTGTAGCAAAAATTGGAGATACGGTTGTGTATCAGGTAGTTGTAAAAAACACCGGCCCAGGGGCAGCTACCAATGTCACCGTTACAGATACTATCCCTGCGGGGTTCACCTACGTTGCCAATCTTAGCTCTCCTTTCTGTGTACAAAACGGAGCTTCGATTGTCTGTACCAACGGCAACCTCGCATCGCAACAACAAACCGCGATGTCACTGGCTTTCCTCATTTCTCCATCAACCGTATGTGGCACTGTAAATAACACGGTGGTTACCAGAACAACTTCTACTGATTCTAATACTGCGAATAACACCTACACGGCGCCCATGACCGTAACGTGCCCGCCACCGGCCACCTTGAACGTGACTACAAAGTCGATTGGTACAAGTAATACTATTGTGAAGAATCAGAAGAACGTGAACTTGCTCCGCTTTGAAGGCAGAGCAGATGCAACCAACAACATTCTTGTTTCCGGTGCTACGTTCACCGCACAAGCAGGGTCTTTGATAAACGCCCAAAATTATACCCTGTGGGTCGATACCAACGCAGACTCAACCGTGGATACCATCTTGCAACAAGGTGCTTTCGCGCAGAACGGCAAGGTGGCACTGAACAGTTTGGCCGGAGGAGGACATCTGATCGCAGCCAACCGCACAGTAGTCTTCGAGGTGCATGCAGATATTGCAGCAAGCCTGTTGAATAACACGCTGCAGCTCGCGTTCGAAACTGCCTCTACATACGTGACTGCAAAGATCGGCTCAGTTAGCGGCCCGTCACTGAACGGTATTTCGACGAACGGCTCCTGCCCCCAAGCATCGTGTCAGATCATTGTGACTACCGTACCGTCGATGATCTACACCATCGCGAACCAGGGTAACTTGTTTATCACAAAGAGCACGACACCCATCCGCTCTCGTCAACTACTTGGCGGTACGCTCAACGATGAAGCTTTACGTCTCACTCTGCGCGGAGATGCTGAGAACATCGACGTGAACATGCTGCAATTAAGCACATGGGACAGCATGGGCGTTTCTGTCGACCGATTGGAACTGTATAAGGCAGGTTCAACGACACCGTTTGCAATGGCCACTATCGCAGGTTGCGGCAGCATGCCTGTCCTCACGTTTAACATTGCAACAGGCAAAAACGTCCGCACATTCTGTGCGGTAATGCAGACGCAGCAATTAGTCATTCCGGCTGGGCAGCAAGTCGACGTACTAGTCCGACCGCGCTTGA
>JAYUSS010000028.1:0-2573 GCA_043755535.1 Candidatus Peregrinibacteria bacterium
TTAGATCTGAAGCGCCGCCTAAAGGCGGGGGTTTATACCTCCCACCGGTTGTAACAATAAAAGGGGTAGATGCAGCGGCAGAGGTGCAGATTTCCAGTCCAATTGAAGCCATCGAACAATTGGAGCAGCTCACTCACGAAGCACTCGCGCAGGTTGCACCAGAAACTCTGGATTTCATTGCAGCCAACAACGCGGTGATAATTGATCCCGTACTCCAGCAGCGCGTTGCAGATATTCGTCGAACACGCACGATCGCAGCCGGAGCCCGTGCATACCGCATGAACCAATCTTCGTATCCCCTGCCGGTGGAACCGGTAGCGCCTGTGAACCCTGATCCAGAACCAAACCAAGACACTCCAGAGCGAGACGAGGAAAGGGATGCGAACGAGCAAAAACCAGAAGAAGAAATCTAAACGCGTGACATTAAAAAAACCATCTCAACCAACACCTCCCTCCATCTCAATGATACTAACTTGCAATTGAATTAATGCTAACTAAGCGCGCGCATGATCCAGGGGAATTGCGTCATCGACATGACATTCTCGCGCTGGCCCTCCAACGTTTGCAGTGCGGTCACCAGGGTTCTTTCCATGGCATTGAGGGTTTTGAATGTGTGGTTCCAGAACCATTTCTCCCGTAGTTCTTCCCAGAGATGCTCGGTGGGGTTCAGTTCAGGGCTGTACGGCGGCTGCTCGACGAGTGTCATGTTGTCCGGCACCTCCAATGCCCCCGAACGGTGACAGGGGGCGCCATCCAAAACCATCGTAATCTGTTCTTCAGGATGCCGTCTCGATACTTCCGCAAGGAAAATGGACAGGGTGGATGTGTACATGTTGGGCAAAATCAACGTATCAAGCTCTCCATCGGCAGGACTCACGGCAGCAAAGGAGTAGGTATATTCCCGGATGATCTGGCAACCGGTTTCCGGCCGCACTCCGGGTTGGCACCATGCCCGCCTCGGATCAGTGATCCGACCGAACCTGCCTTCATCCTGGAACATCAGCCGGAAATGGCGACCATGCATGATCGCCTCGATTTTCCCTTTGGTGACCACTCTGGGGGAAAAAGACCCGGAAGTCTTCACGGGCATTCGCATCTCCTTTCGGATGATGGGGCAATGGCACGATTTTTCGCCAGCCATGACGTTTCAGGAGACGGTAGGTCACTGTGGGATCAAGCAACTTGCCAACCTGTTTGCTGTGCGCTTTGTGAATCTCCTGTGCCGTGGTGACGTGTCCTCGTGCCGCCTTTTTCTGAATGGGTCGCAGCAACGCTTGTTCCTGCTTCGTCGTAAGGTGGGCTGCTGCACGGACGCGTCCCCGCTTCTCACCGATGAGTGCTGATTCACCGTCGTGCAAATATGCAGACCATATGCGCTTCACCGTCACTTCACTGTAACCAACAAGACGTCCGATCTTCTCGGCGGTGTACTGTTCTGCGACACGGTAGAGGAGACATTGAACACGACGGGCATCACGGGAGGTCTTCGCATGTGTGTGCAAGAGCGTCCGGAGTTTTTGTTCTGTATCTGCCGGGAGGGGGGTGCAAGGACGAGCCATGCTCCATATATTCTATTAGGATCAGTTCAATTGCAAGTTAGTATCATATCTCCTATCCTTAATTCACTCATGAAAAAAAGTGCATCTTTTGCGGCTCAAGAAACACCATTCGATGGGGCGGTCGGCGCCGTCAATGTCGATCATGTTTTCGGTCATTTCGAGTAGAGAAACGAGGTCGTAAAGAAGCACCAACATTCCACGATCGTTATGTGCTGGATCGGAGCACATATCGCAGAGTCGGAACGACGAGTAAGAAGAGTCATGTGACGGTTCTCAAAACACTGCATGAGGACCTTGCAGATGTTGTCTTTGCGAATGCAAAAGAGCCAAGCGGCATTCTGCTTCTCGACAGTAAAGCCCTCTCCATTCGTGGGAAGAAATACTGCGAGCATCTGGTGTGGGACATGAAAGCAGGGCTTCTGGAACGCAGGCTGTGCCCTGGCAAAGAGTCACCAAAAGTTTTCGACGAGTTGCTGCAGAGAATTCTACAACGTGGCATTGTCTTCACGACAGCCACTATTGATGGTTTGCCGGGGCTGACGCAGGTTTTGGAGGTCTACGGCATCTATGTTCATCGTTGCCATATTCACCTGCTCAGAGACCTGAAAACAGGATTGCAGCTTCGAAGATACAGTCATCATCCCGGCAACAGGCAGAAGCGCATTCTCTATCGTTACTGCCAGTTGTTACTCAACGCTTCTCCGGAAACTTTTTCCTTGCGCTGGAAGCATCTTGAACGAGTGATTGAGACACATGTCTTCGGTCTCAATCCGATTCATCACAATGTGCTTGTGCGCTTCAAAAAAGCTTGCCGCTACGCTTTCATGCACCTCATCGATGCGCGCATTCCAACAACCACAAACAGGCTTGAGTCGTACATCAGTTTCTTTAATGCGCGGCTCAAAACTATGCGAGGATTTAAGAAGGCAGAGAACGCCGAAAGAATCCTCATCGCTCTCCACAAATCTCTTCTCGAATCTTCATAATTTACCAACCAACAAAGTTACCAGTCCC
>JAYUSS010000029.1:0-7530 GCA_043755535.1 Candidatus Peregrinibacteria bacterium
TGTTTCGTCATACGAATAGCCTACCCCCTCCACCTGACGACCGCCCGCAGCAAGCTGACGGGGTATTCCTCCTAGGGGAATAAAGAAGAGGTTAAGATCAGTGTGGAGGAACATGAGCGCCGCATGCGCTTTAAGAACCACTACCGCAAGTGGAAGCTGATGTACGACGTACGGGAATACGTCGGTGAAAAATTTGCTGCACTCTGGACCGTAGAAATGGTCTGGAACACGATGCGGGGAATCTTTGCTCTCATTATCGGACTGTCTGTCGTCGCATTCGGGTATCATTTAGTTTCTAACCCATCCGCTCGCGTACGCGAGTTGCCAGCGATCGAAGACATCATGAAGTTGGAGCACGACAAACACGCTCAAAACGCTCAAGAAGGACCGCCAAAGCTCCAGGGAAGGATGCACATACATAAACGGTGAGAAACACCAACGGATCGCGCGCAAACCTCCAGTCGTGTGCTGGGGGTTTTTATGTGTAGAGACTAGATACCATTCATCACCTCCTCGCTGATATCCGCGTTCGTATGCACCTCGGACACATCGTCATCCTCTTCTATCACTTCAATCACGTTCATCAACTTCTGCGCAGTCTGCACATCTTTAATCTCAGCCTTCTGCGTCGCCATATACTTAAGACCTGCGGATTGAATTTCAAATCCATTCTGCTTGAGGAAATCACGCACCTTCGTCCAGTTCGTCATGTCGGTTGTCACCGTAATCATATCGTCACCTGTCTCGATGTCCTCGGCGCCTGCATCAATGAGTCCCAATTCTAAATTGTTTGGATCTTGAGATTTGGATCTTGGATCTTTCGCCGTCACCACCCCCTTTCTCTCAAACATCCACAGCACCGAACTACTTTCCGCAAACGACCCTCCATTTTTCCCCAATGCCAATCGCACATTACTGAGCGTGCGGTTTTTGTTATCCGTAAGACATTCAATAAGGAGCGCTGTATCCCCGGGGCCGTATCCTGCGTACACAATCTCCTCCATACGATCGCCTTTTGATTCCCCGCTTCCTTTTTTAATCGCACGTTCAATGTTCGCATTTGGCACACTGTCTGCTTTTGCATTGTCGATAGCGACGCGCAGACTCGGGTTCATCGACGGATCACCCCCCTTCTGTGCAACGATTTCGATGAGCTTCGCATGACGCGTGAAGACCTTGCCGCGCTTTGCATCGGCGGCGCCTTTCTTCACTCTGATGTTATGCCATTTACTATGACCTGACATGGTTGAACGAAGGGGAAAAGTACGTAGATAAGGTATATAATCACCTCATGATAAAGCAAAACTTCCTCAAGATTCTCTCATTCACGGTAGTTCTCACCTCTTATTCGGCTATTGGTGGATGTATACCTCAAGAGCCGGTTATTAAGAATAACGAATCAACATCTTCTATCCCCCAAATCCCCGAAGAAGAGAGTGGTTCTGTGACAGAAAGCATGACAGTTACAATCGGTGGCAGAGTATTTTCCGTACCGTCACCCTATACAACAGCACCGACAGAAGTCTGGCGTGGGGATCAGCTCCCGAATAATTACTGTGTCATTCCTGGTGGTGACCCCTACGAATCAACGGACGAGCCTACTGATGTGGCAACAATCTCTCATCCTATATCAGCATTTGAATGGATCCGTATTTCCTCTCCCAATTTGTGTAAAACTCTGTACGAAGCTGGTGCGTATTGTTTCGTGCGCGAACAGAAAACTGTTTACATGGGCAAAAGCGAGATCGAATTGACGTACGTCTACAACAACTTTGACGCAGTAAACTGGGACGTGCGTGAGGCTGATGGTTCGCCTACTTGTGAGTTTTATGTACCGGAACCGGAACACCACATGTGGACTGAGGGGTGCAGCTCCGACGGGTTATGCTTATACGGATACATGAAACCAGAGAACTTGGAGCCTCTACTTGGGACGATGGACGAGTTATAGGAAGATAAAAAGGCGGCCCATCTCCTAAAAAACTCCCAAAAGATTCAGATGCAATAATCAGCATCGAGAACTGTTTTTGGCGGTTGCAAAACAAACTCGGGGTGCCTGCCTTGAAGAACGCTTCGATAACGCGCTCGGACAACGGGGTGCATCGGTGTTATCCGAAGAGCCACAACGATTTGTATGTCAGTCAAAGAATTAATCAGGTTCAGATGTTGCCTCTCAGAACTGGGATCAATCATCTTACGCTCATGATCGGACAACTCACGCGGTTCGTAATACGGAGGAACACACTGCTCGTCCAAATGTCTTTCAAGTAGAAACTGAAGCTCGCGCAAAACATGCAAATCTTCAACTTCAAGCAACTCACTCAACAGTTCCTGTGCGGGACTGCGCGTCTCTGTCGAGTCTGTGGAAGCTGGTACCTCTACCATTGATAGATGAGAAAGGAGCTTATTTTCGGTATGAAAGCATTCCCATAAAGCGAGCCTTCTCTACTGCCATCTTGAGCATCTTCTGGTGACGCAGACATACGCCGCTGTAGTAGCGAGCACGGATGTTACCGAAGTAATCGATGAAGGGCTTCATCGCACCGTAGTCTTTGTAATCGATGTAGAGCGTCTGCTTTGGGTCAGCAGGGCCCTTGCCGGAACCCGGTGTGCAGAATTCACACTTCTTTGCCCGGGGGTCAGCCCGGTTCTGGTTCTGATTGTTGTTGCGTCGTGGAGTAGCCATGGTGGATGGAGGGGTAGGTGGAGGGGGTGGTAGAGACGTCCGATGCGGACGTCTTCGGCCTGTATATCATCACAGTTCCAAGTCCTTATCAGAGATCAACTTATCAAGCTCCTGCGTGAGCGCTTCACCGGTCATTGGCTTAGCCTCAACGTCCGGCTTCTTTGCCTCAGCAACTTTCGTTGAGCGACGTGCCTTGTCGACAACCTGCTTGAGCTTCTTGTCTTCGCGCTCTTGGCTTTTACGTTCACCTTCCAGGCGGTGTGTCTCCTTCCACTTCTTCTCACCATCGGCGTACGAGGTGATCACGTAGTTTTTTGGTGGCTTCACAATCATGTGGCGAAGCATGCCCTTAAGGATGCGCAGTGCTTCGTCGAGTTCCTTCAGTTTGGATGGGTCCATCTCCATATAGAAGATGATGAAGTTGCCTTCGTCGAAACCACCGATCTTATAAGCAAGACCGCGGCGACCCCAGACGTCTTTGAAGATCTCTTTGGCTCCGGCTTCGTCGAAGATCGCCTTGATGCCTTTCAGCAGGTCAGACTCTTCTTTCTGGTTCATGGGGTACGGGTAAAGAACTGCGATCTCGTAGAGACGCACTTCGTCTGATGTGGGGGTATAGTGGACCATAGCGCTTCGTGGGTAAAACCTAGTCCCAAAGGGGAGTAGGGAAAGCGGACGCAAAAGATAGACATGCCAAAGGCTAACGTCAAGAGAAGACGACAAATAGCGCGGCAAAGCTCTCGTGATTTCTCAAGAGAGCTTTGTTTGGTCAACCGCAGGGATGTCTTTAAGTCTTTTGTTCGAAGAGCGGTGGGTAGGGGTATTGATGAGGAGGATTTCGGATATCCCACATGAACCCCGTTTCCCAAAACATCCACTGTTCGAATGTCGTCCTGGCTGGATTGGCCCGCCATTTGGCATACTTCCATTTGGAATGGTTCATGTAGCCAAAACTGCCAACACCACCCGACATGAATACAAACGCATCCTTGTCTTGCACGAACTGATAGAGCGTCGGTCGTGTCTGCGCTGCCTGGTGCAGTGCATGATCAACAAACGCGTTACCGAAGCTCAATGCCAAACAAACAGCAACAACTAAAACAACAGTCCATGGAAATGGCTTTTGCATGCAAACCTCGCTTTTAATGAGCGGCTGACCAAAAATACTTTATACAATAATCATTACCTTGTCAATGTCGCCAAGCGGCAAATGATCCTTTTGAGCGCCAATTTGCCGGGTTATTAATGATGTATTGGCGGATATTACGCAACATCCGTTCGACGCGAACGTCTCCCCCTCCCCACCCATACCAACCACCAAAATTCCATAAACATGATCCGGCATGACGATAAATGCATCCAACGTCACATGCGGATAATGGCATGGGATTTCCGCCCAACATTGATGAACAATGGACCCGATATTGGATAAACCCATCATTCCGTGTCGAACATCCCCAAACCAGTGACCCCGACCGTGTGTGCATATCGTGATGAAATACCGTCCTGGTTTGTCGTAATACCATGATGGTTTCCGGGTGGATGGAATACGATATCGATTCGCAAATAATAATGGATCATGCATACACCCACGATATCGCCATGTAATGACCAAGAGAGACGTTCGCGTCGAACGTCTCTACGTGGATGACCGGCAAAATGACATCATCATGCCAAAATTTCGGTTCCATCCATTCACGGAACGTTCACAACGACGACGCTCCTTCGACAGGCTCAGGACAGGCTGACCGCTTATTTTTTATAATGCGGATGCGGTCAACGTCACCGTCGCCTTATACGTCCCCAGCGCCTGTACCTTCGTCGATCCGATTTCCGCACGCATCTGCAATAATTCGATCGACCCGCTGACGGATGTCCGTGTCGCGCGGCTGACGATTGTATAACTACCTGTACCGACGTTCAGATATTTTTCGCTTACACTATCCGTCCCCCACTTTACGTCCGTATCGGTTGAGGTGGAACTGAGCCGTCCGCCCCAACGTGCATCGTTATTCGCGACGGACCATGTCTGAGGCGTCCCTGCGACCGTCGGCGTGAATGGCGCAATCGTGTTCTCCAATTCACTGATCAAATACCCCGTGCTTGTTCCACCACTTCCCGTAGAAACCACCCACGCGAGGTTATACCCCGCTTCGGCATCGGTAATGACCGTGCAGGAAATATTCCCCGTTTTCTGGCCTGTACTGACCAATGTGCCAAGATCTGTCGTATCATCGCATGTGAGAGCAATATACGCATCGGCAACCGTTTGCCTATATCCCGCATTCAAGTCATAGGTATTGGACCGCGACGGCCCGATATTGGCCTCTCCCACCGTATCATCCAGCATATAGAGAGTGGATTTTGCAGCTTCTCCCCCGCCCACTGCCTGCACATCGCTCGGCATTTGGTAATTTGTGGCCTTTGGACGGGTTGTTTGGGCATGTGCCAGCTGTCCAGAAAGGAGTAACGCGCCGGCAAGAAGAGTAAACGTATATCGCACGACGCAGATCGTAGCAGGAAGCTCCCACCAATATCTGCAAAATTCCTGTTGACTGGCCTTTAAACAAGGGTAGGATTCACCGGCTGCTCCTCGTGAATTGTCATTCACAGGTTGTCAGATTTCCTGACTCACTTTGTTGCAAAAAGGCCAAGGGCCCTGCACTAGTGGGTTTGCGCGGCTCCTTCACCCTTCGACCTCGGCCTGTCGGGCCTCGGCTCAGGGTGAATGACCTCCGGTCATTCACAGCATCGTGTAGTAGAGAGATGTGTTCGTCTTGAACTTCGGTTCAAGTACGAACCCCAAGAAATTCCTTTATAAGAATTTTATAGTGCGGAGGCACTCAAAAAACTCGATACACTAGTGATCACTCGATCACGAGTCACAAATCTCTTTTCTAGATTGGTTGCTCGCAAGAGTAGCGAATCTTTTCGAAGAGTTTGATCCTGGCTCAGAGTGAACGCTGGCGGTGCGCCTAAAACATGCAAGTCGAGTGGGTTAGACCCACGGCAAACGGCTGAGTACAACATGGGTACCTTCCCCGAACTCAGGGATATCCCGCCGAAAGGCGGAGTAATACCGGATAGTCCCACGCGCAAGCGTGGGTAAAGATTCATCGGTTCGGGAGGGGCCTGTGCCCTATCAGATAGTTGGTAAGGTAACGGCTTACCAAGTCTATGACGGGTAACTGGTCTGAGAGGACGGCCAGTCAGAATGGGACTGAGACACGGCCCATACTCCTACGGGAGGCAGCAGTTAGGAATCTTCCGCAATGGGCGAAAGCCTGACGGAGCGACACCGCGTGAAGGATGAAGCCCTTTCTGGGTGTAAACTTCTGTTATGAGGGAAGAAATTTTTGACGGTACCTCATGAGAAAGCACCGGCTAATTCTGTGCCAGCAGCCGCGGTAAGACAGAAGGTGCAAGCGTTACTCGGAATTACTGGGCGTAAAGCGTCTGTAGGTGTCTAGTCACGTCTGGCGTGAAATCTCAGGGCTCAACCCTGTGTCCACATCGGAAACGAATTAGATCGAGTCACTCAGAGGCATCTGGAATGTCGTGTGTAGGGGTAAAATCCGTAGATACACGATGGAACGCCAAAAGCGAAAGCAGGATGCTGGGGGTGTACTGACACTCAGAGACGAAAGCGTGGGGAGCAAAGGGGATTAGATACCCCCGTAGTCCACGCCCTAAACGATGCGAGCTCGGTGTGGGACGTTCAATCATGTCCCGTGCCCTAAGCTTACGCGGTAAGCTCGCCGCCTGGGAAGTACGGCCGCAAGGCTAAAACTCAAAGGAATAGACGGGGACCCACACAAGCGGTGGAGCATGGGGTTTAATTCGATGACAAGCGAAGCACCTCACCCAGACTTGACATGGTAGGAATCCCGGAGAAATTTGGGAGTGCCGCAAGGAGCCTACACACAGGCGCTGCACGGTCGTCGTCAGCTCGTGCCTTGAGGTGTACTGTTCAGTCAGCCAACGAGCGCAACCCTCATCCTATGTTGTTTTTTCATAGGAGACTGCCACCTCCAAGGTGGAGGAAGGTGAGGATGACGTCAGATCAGCGTGGCCTTTATGTCTGGGGCAACACCCGTGCTACAATGGCCGGTACAGACGGCAGCAAACTCGCGAGAGTAAGCAAATCCGATAAAGCCGGCCTCAGTTCGGATTGGAGTCTGCAACTCGACTCCATGAAGTTGGAATCGCTAGTAAACGTGAATCAGCTACGTCACGTTGAATATGTTCCTGGGTCTTGTACTCACCGCCCGTCAACTCATGGGAGGTAGGGGCACCCGAAGGACCGTTACGCGCAAGCGGCGGTACCACGGTGAAACTACTGACTGGGAGTAAGTCGTAACAAGGTATCCGTAGGAGAACCTGCGGATGGAACATCTCCTTACCAGGGAGATTTAGCCCCGCATCGATCCCATTCATGGGACGATGGCAGGGGACGTATGCTCTGGCTATCGTTCATTGCCAACATATATATGATTGCCCGGGGAACGATCCATCGCTCTGAGCCTTGACTACCGTCAAGGGACCAGAGGGATGAGCCCGGAAGGTCTCTCTACTACACAATGCTGTGAAATTGCCGATGCAATTTCACCCTGAGCTACGGCCCTAAGGCCGAGTCGAAGGGTGAAAGGGCGTTTTTTGGTATACTCATGCTCCAATCGAGAATCTCCCACATCTGTAACAAGACGGGCGCTATGCAGATGTTTCACCGTCTTCACTACTGTCGATCTAATACCAACTTGCATTTAAAACGCCATTAATGAGAGAATAGGTGCCATGCCCCGCACCTACATTCCTCTTTCATCAAAAACAGCAGCAGCCATCGA
>JAYUSS010000030.1:0-7528 GCA_043755535.1 Candidatus Peregrinibacteria bacterium
ACAGTGCCATCTCTTCGCACAGAGTCACTTAATGGCTTTTTTAAAACTGCTCAAATCCGTCAAGCTGATGTGATGTGCAGGGTCAGTGCCCACTTACGAGCCTATTCCTTGCCAAAAACTATGAATCCAACTTGTGACTTTTTGGGAATGTCAGAAAGTCTCTCACACAGAAAAACATAAACTCCCCCATGCGCCTCATGATTTTCGGTAGCTTTGACGATGAACACCCGCCATTTCACAAAGACTCCTTCTGGGGAGCGGGATTTGACTGCATCCCTTGCTATCATATTTCACATATGATACACTTTAGTCATATTTATGAAAAGTAGTTCCAATCTGCTCGAAGGCCTCAAAGAAATGCCGCACTTCAGTAAAGACAGCGTGCAGCAGCTGGGCACGCAGCTGGGACTGAGCCGTCCAACCATTGATACGTACATCAGCCGCTTTCTCAAACGCAGGCAGCTACTTCCGCTGAAGAACGGGCTTTATGTATCGGCGGATGCATTCGCTAAAAACAGACAGGATGCTTCCTATTTGTTCTATCTTGCGAACGTGCTGCGCACGCCATCGTATGTCAGCTCGTGGGCGGCACTGCAGCATTACGATCTCACGACGGAGGCCATTCGAACAATCACGTCCGTCACGCCCAAAGTAACAAGAGCTTATCAGACCAAGGTGGGAACATTCGCATACCAGTCCATCAACGGAGAACTGTTTCACAGCTTCTGCCTGGTGAAGGGCACCTTTGATTTTTTCATCGCCTCCCCCTCAAAAGCGCTCTTCGATCTTCTCTACTTTCGCACACATCAGTTCCGCGGTACGTCTCTAGATACGGTGATGGAATTGATACAGGAATTGCGCATTGATTTCGAGGAAATGGAAGTCTCTGAACAGAAGAAGTTCCATGCGATGCTTACCCCCTATATCCATGAGTGAACAGATGCTCTCCATTCTCAAAAACAGGCTTGAGGAACTTGCCGGTCAGGGAGACCCCGAAGTGCGCCGCAATGCACTCAAGGAGGTCTTGCAGCTCTACGTTCTCAATTTCCTCTATCACCATCCCTCATACGACAATTGGGTCATGTACGGCGGCTCGGCGCTTCGCATCATCCACGGCCTTGACCGTATGTCGGTGGATCTGGATTTCGAAGTGCCGAGTCCTGTGACGGAGCATGTTCTGACATCGCTGAAAGACAATATCGAGCATCACTTTGCGGACACGTATAACGCAGATGCCGATTTCTTGGACATCAAAATTACGAGCACGAGGGGGCTGACGTTGAAGTTCCACGTCGAATCGTTGCATTTCGGACATGCCTCGGCGCAGGTACACGTAAAGATCGACCTGAATCATTTTTCCGCACCAAAAACCGTCACGGAGCGCAGGCCGATCACGCAGGGGCAGCTCTCGTTCGTGATCCTCACCTATAATATGTCCGCGCTCATGGCCAGCAAGATCGCAGCGATATTCCTGCGGGGAACGCGCGGTATCGGGAAAGCCGTTTACGGGGAAAAGGGACGGGATATCTACGACCTGCTCTGGTACATGGAACGCAACGTGACGCCCGACTTCGATTACCTCACGGCCAAGGGGATCGACGTGCGGGATCCCCGAACACTATTCGATAGACTCACGCTGAAAATGAACGATGTCAGCGAGGACAATCTGAAACAGGATCTGTTCCCGCTCTTCATAAATCGATCCTTCATCGAGAACTGGATCGGCAATTGGCGGGAAAATTACTTGCGCCTCCTCGAGCAGTACACGATACGCACAGTCACCGCATTAGACCGCATCATGATCGATACGGACTTTTACACTGACCATTACTCCTTCACGTTTTGGTACCGGACAGAGGATGGACGTTCCGTGCATATCACATGCATCGTGAGCGAAGACTGGATCATGTTTGCTGAGGGGGATATACGAATCGATATTGATAAGAATCTCGACAGTAAAATCCAGCTCTCTACCACTCATTGGCCGCCGCAGTCGGAAACACCCGAGCGGCTCAAGAAATATGCCACACTCTTCCATCGTAAGATCGAAGCATATTTCGAAAAGACGAATAGTGTCATGCTGGGGGAGCAGATCGTCACGAAAGTGATCCGCATGACGGCGGATCATTTCAATCCTCGGGAGCAGATCATCCTGAATCCGTCAGCATTGCTCTCTTGCGAGCTGGGGGATTTGCTGAAATGAGGGAATGGGGTAGGGGGAGGCTGCTTCTAGGGAGACGTTGGGGTTGGTGGAGCATATACTCCCCCCCATGCGCCTCATGATCTTCGGCACCTTTGACGATTTACACCCCGGACACCTACACGTGTTCCGCAATGCCCTTGAGCGCGGGGAAGTGTGGGTCGTGGTGGCGCGGGACAGCAATGTCCTGAAGATTAAAGGACGCACGCCGCTCCAGTCAGAAGAGGATCGAGTGGCTGCCATCAATAAAGCCTTCCCTTCGGCACATGTGCTACTTGGCGACCCGAAACATTTTCTCTCGCCTGTTCGGGAGGTAAGCCCCGACTTGATCCTGCTTGGCTACGATCAAAAGCTCCCACCGGGAGTAAGTGAGGAGGATTTGGGGGTGCCGGTGGAGCGACTGGATGCGTTTCATCCGGAGATTCATAAGAGCAGCTTACGACGGGGAGCTTCCTAGCTGGTCAGCTAGTTAGCTTTTATAAGGAACTTTTTTTATGTGTGATAGGCATCACTCATATGTAATTCACTCCGCACACATTAAAAATTTCCACATAGAAGCTAACTAGCTGACCAGCTAACAAGCTAACAGCTAGCGTGTCGCCGTCAAATCAATAATGTAAATCCTCTTCTCGCCGAGCACAAACAGCTGTGACTCGTCTGCATCGACGTACAAATCCTGGAGGACATCATCCTGTCCGTCGGCTTCTTCGAGCACGAACTGTCGAACATAGGACGCCTCCCCTGTAGCCCCTCCATCGGATACCACGATGATGCGGCGTGTCTCGGGGTCGAGAAGGTAGAGGTGACGATCGACGACTTTAAAGAGACGAGACACTGTTTTCAGAATGTCTTCGGGGCCTCCACGCACCACGAATGGCTGTGTCTCGCCGCGAAAGAGCTTGAGGAGTGTGTGTCCGTTCGCACCATCTTTGATGATGTACACCGATCCATCAATCGTCATATCCAGTGCATCTGTAAGGTCCCCCGACACATTATATTCCACGGGGGCTGCGTAGCGGTTGCCCAGACGCTCGTACTTATAGATCTTCTTGTTCTCGGGCGAGAGCATGTAGAGCGAGCGCGCAAACGTATCAACCGCGACACCGGACTTCCATCCACTCGGGTCGTCGGTCTTCATAGAGACAGGCTGTCCGCCGGTAAATTCCACGACGCTGCTGCCGTTCATCAAAAATACCTGGGACTGGAAGCGCTCGAAGTTCGCCCCATCAACAACCAAGAGATCGTCGCTGAGCTTTCCGCCCGGCTCGACGGATTTGCCAAGCACGCGATACGCACTCTGCTTATCAAAGACAATAAATTCGCTGTTACCGATACCAATCAAACCTCGCGCGAGAATGTCGGGATTACTGCCGGTGAGTGGGATGGTACGAGGGGAGAGACGCACGATGTTGTTGATCTCGTCATCTTTGGCCCTGATACGCTCAAGAAGGTCATTGGCTTCGGCGCGGAAAAGCCCGGCGTCATTATCGCGCAGCTGAAGCGCACGCTCTCGTGCACGCTGCAGGTTGGCATTGGCGCCATCACTGTCCCCGGTCACGTGGCGGTTTTCGGCAAGCTTAATCTCGGCCCCGATCTCTTCGACGATCGTCTCGAGCTCCGCCCTGGTTTTGCTGCGCTGGCTGGCGGTAATCACATGGACGAGTGACCACACGATAACAAGAGAGGCGAGAGCACCTGCAAGTAAGAGCAGATGTGCGCGCTTCTTGCGCTGCGGGTGAGCAAGATCGGCAACAAAGCGCTTTGTCCAAGAACGAACGGCATCGGGAATGCCCGACAAGAAACGGAGATCCACTGATGGCTTCTTTGCAGAGCCGCCAACAGAGGACATCCACTTATTAAGGAATGCAAAGGGAGGAATCTTGAGGCCCGTGGCAGCCGCACCAAAGCGGGAGATGAGCGAATCATCCTGCATGCGCTGGCGGCGGTTGGGGACAGCCATTTTTGCGGGAGCTCTGCGTGGCGCTTCTTCTTCGGGCTCTGCAGCGATCAGCGTGGCAAGTGCCGCGTGTTCCTGCTCGGCTTCGAGGGCGCGGATCACCGAATCGATAATACCGTCCCGATCAGCGGTGAGACGGGCAAGTTGCGCGGGGGTGAAGGTGCGAAGCAATCTTTGCGTGGAGAAAATCACGATATCGCCGTCTTCCATGGAGCCGCTCGCAATATGCACGAAGGCAGGCGTCGGCTTACCCGCGGTGTATTCCGTGATCTGGCTGCACGCTCCTTTGCGAATGAGGTACGCCTCCGCCCTCCCTGCATGCGATACATGGAGCGTCCCCTCTGTATCCAGAATGCTGATGAGCATGTGTACGTCATGCACCGCGCCCAAAATCAGCATTCCCTTTAAAAGTCCGTTCAGTTCTTTGAGTGTGCCGTCGAGGCGCTCCGCCGCTCCCCCTTCGGAGTCGAGCAATGCATGCTTCACCACCGTCTCACACTCGCGTTCGATTGCATGCGCTTCTTTTTCGCGTGCGGTCAATTCGACCAATACAAACACGCGCTCCCCCTGGAGCGTTTCCAAGTTCAGTGACACCAATGCCAGGTCATTCTGCGGCTTGGTGGATCCCGTTCGAACTGCAGTGTCCATACGGTAAGACAGGGTACCTCGGACGGGCAGAGAGATAAAGACGATGTTTATGAATGTAGCGCACCCATTCTTGGGTGCAGTCTTTTATTATTTTGTCCGCAACAAACTACGAAAAACAAAAAATGTCTGGAAAAATTCGTTTATCCTAAGCCAAAAAGTCGGTGCCTCGACAAAAAGTACTTGCCAAGAAAACCTAACGGGAGTAGACTGTGTCCAGTATCAAATTTTCCCCATACACCACCTACGCATGAAAACGGTGAAAGAATGGATGCAGCGACAACTCGCTGGTAGTTCTGCAGCATCCAAAGAACAAGGCACACATCAGCAACCAATCCGAAGCCCGGACCGTCCGAACAATCGACCACCCGTTCAGGCTCCCTCCTCCGCTCTTCCAGAGCTACGGACGGGCAGGCAGGGCAACCGCCCACCGCAGCCTCGGCTGCAGGGTAATCGCCAACCGAATAAACAGGACAACAACCGTCGTCCTCCCGTTCGACAAGCCACGCCTACTGGCAAACAGCCTCCCTCCTCCGCTCCTTCAGCGCTACGGACGGGCAGGCAGGACAGGCCGCAGGGGCAAGCAATAGAAAAGCCGCTCCCGGCAATTGAATCGCCCGGTGACAACAAGAAGTCGAACTTGAAAGTGTATCCGCTTGGCGGATTCGAACAGGTCGGCCGCAACTGTTTCGTCATCGAAGTCGACGGCGACATTTACATCATCGACTTAGGTCTCCAGTTCCCGGAAGAAGACATGCTTGGTATCGACTACCTCATCCCCGACATTACGTGTCTAAAGGGACGAGAGACGCGCATTAAGGGCGTGATCTTTACCCACGGACACTTGGACCATATCGGTGCTGTGCAGCATTTGCTCCCCACACTCGGCTTCCCGCCTTGTTACGGCACCAAGCTCACGATGGCGTTTGTCAAAAAGCGCTTGGATGAAGAAGGTCTGACAAGCAAAGCTAAGCTGAACATTGTTCCCTACGGGCAGAAAATCCTGCTCGGGAAAACTAGTTTTGAACTACTGCGCGTCACGCATTCCATTCCAGATTCTGCAGCAGTTGCACTCCATACGCCCTACGGAACAATCCTGCACACCGGCGACTTTAAGTTCGACTTAACGCCGATGAACGAACCCCCTGCCGACTTCCAGAGACTCTCTGAGCTCGGACAGAAAGGAGTACTTGCGATCATCGCCGACTCAACCAATGCGACCAAGCCCGGCCATAGTAAGAGTGAACGCGAAATCGCTCAGACGATTAAGGACCTGATGATGGACGCCGAGGGCAGAGTGATCATCTCGACCTTCTCGAGTTTGCTTAACCGCATTCAACAGGTGATCGACGTCGCCAAAGACGGCGACCGCAAGATCTATCTTGCCGGACGGAGCATGGAACAGAACGTCGAAATCGCAATGAACCTAGGGTACCTGCGCGCCCCACGCGGACTTGTCCGCAAAGCAGGCCCCGGCATGGATAAACTCCGTGACGATGAAGTGATCATTATAACCACCGGCAGCCAAGGCGAAGAAATGGCGGGTCTAGCCCGCATGGGCCTTGGAACCCACCGACACGTCTCGGTAAAAAAGGGTGACACCGTGATTCTGAGCTCTAACCCCATCGTGGGTAACGAGCGCGCAGTCGCAAAAGTCATCAACAATTTGTATTTAAAAGGTGCAGTCGTGAAGACGAACAACGAGTTCGCGCTGCACACCACGGGCCACGGGTACCAGCAGGATATTCTCCTGATGCACCGCCTGGTCCGCGCCAAACACATTATCCCGGAACACGGCGAGCCACATATGCGCGCCGCCCACGGAGAATTGGCCAAAGCTATCGGGTACGAAGATAACCGAGTTCACTTACTAGTGAACGGAGAGGTGATCGAGTTCGACCGCGAAGGCAATGCGCGCCGCAGCAAACAAAAGGCCCCATTCCGCGATGTCATCATCGACGGACGAGGTGCGGCAGGTGAAGGAGCACGCGTCCTTACTGATCGAAAGATCATGAGCGGCAGCGGCGTCATCATCGTGCTCTTTAAAGTCTATAGCGAAAGCAAACGACTCGTCGGCGACCCTGACGTGATTACCCGCGGATTGATCTATGGATCGGAGCAGGTCGACATCACCAGTGAAATCGTACAGACATCGAAGAAGGCCTACGAGGAAGAACTCGGGAGAGGCGAAACCGACCGCAAGGCGCATAAGCGCGCGGTGACAGGAGCACTCTTCCGCTACTTCGACCGAAAGCTGGACCGAGAACCAATGGTTATCCCACTGTTTATAGAGGTGTAAATTTCCTTACAAACGAGAGCGATACGAATACGAGCCCTGCCTTAACGCGGGGCTTTTGGTCTATAAAAAACCGGGCCAAGGTTTCACAATAGCCATATAAAAATATATGCACTATTAGCGCGGCCATTCCTGGCCGCAGGGCCATAGGGGCAAATCATCAAGCATCCGCAATATCCCACCTACCCGATGCCGATGACCACGGATATGTTTCAGGAACATCGACTAAACCATCCTGAACGGGATTCATATGAACATAACGTAACGCGCCAGCAATATTCCGCACCCATCGGACGTGAAACCTAGGTTGCCACATTGGTCCGTTTCCGATGCTCATACCAACTTGCATTTAAAACGCCATTAATGAGAGAATAGGTGCCATGCCCCGCACCTACATTCCTCTTTCATCAAAAACAGCAGCAGCCATCGA
>JAYUSS010000031.1:0-24872 GCA_043755535.1 Candidatus Peregrinibacteria bacterium
TCACTCGACAAAAAGGGGCTGATCTACGAAGGGTATAAACCCATGCACGTCTGCCCCCGGTGCGTCACCCCTCTTAGCAACTTTGAAGTCACCCAAGGGTACAAGGATGTGACGGACCAATCTGCCACAGTGATGTTTGAATTGAAGGGAGAAACAAAGAAAACGTACCTACTGGCATGGACAACAACCCCGTGGACCCTGCCTGGGAACCTGTTTGTCGCAGTGGGAGCGGATGTATCCTATGTCCAAGTTGAGTATGAAAATAGTACATACATTGTCGCAGAGAAAAGGGCTGAACACGTTTTCAAAGAAAAAAAATATACTATCTCCAGTAAAGCCTTTAAGGGTTCAACCTTGGTTGGAAAAACGTATCAGCCGGTGTTCCCCTACTTTGCCGATGCGTTTCCCAATGCATTCAGAGTTGTCAGTGGAGACTTCGTGTCGGTCGCTGACGGAACGGGGCTTGTGCATATTGCGCCGGGCTTTGGTGAGGACGACTTCCGCGTAGGCAACCAAGAAGGAGCCGAGTTGCTCCAGCATGTGACCATGCAAGGGCAATTTATTCCTGCTGTGACAGATTTTGCCGGTGAAGACGTAAAGCCGATCGACGACTCATCGAAGACTGACCGTAAAATTACCGAGTGGCTCGAAAAGCAGGGGCTGCTCTTTAGCAAAGAAAGCTACCGTCATAGTTACCCTCATTGCTGGCGCTGTGACAGCCCGCTACTCAACTACGCCACCAGTTCATGGTTTGTGAAGGTGGAAGACATCAAGGGCGACATGCTTAGCAGCAACAAGCAGACGCAGTGGCTGCCTGCGCATATTCGCGACAGACGGTTTGGCAACTGGCTGGAAAATGCTCGGGACTGGGCTATTTCCCGCAATCGTTACTGGGGAACCCCTCTTCCTGTCTGGCGAACAGATGACGGATCGACGATGCAGATTATTGGCGGTCGAGATGATCTGTTTACGCACTGTCCTATCCGTTTCACCAAGCTGACGGCTGTACGTCACGGACAAGCGGAGCATAACGTCGGGCAATTCTTCCAAAGTGCCATTCCCGGCGTCGATTTGACGAGTCTTGGCAGAGAGCAGGCGGCGGCGGCCGGGAAACACTTGAAGGAACAGAACGTCACGGTAATTTACTGCTCTCCCCTCAACCGCACAAAACAAACGGCCGAAGCAATTGCGAAATCTACCGGAGCGGAGGTTATTATCGATGAACGCCTTCGCGAAGTAGATGTCGGCGTCCATGAAGGTACCCGGTTTGACCTGTCCAATCGCGCTCTGATGGCCTTAAAGCGAAAACAGAAGCTGCAAGAACATACCCCCGATCATGTGCATCACCTGGAGGGCATGGAAAAATGGACCGATATGAGTAAGCGCATCGACGATTTCTTGAGTGATATTTTGCCTCGTCACCGCGGGGAACACGTCGTCATCGTAAGCCACGGCGACCCGATCAGCGGTATCCGGCATTTCTTTACCAAAGAAGATCCGTTCAAGCTCAGTCATCAACCGGACCCCCAGTTCGCCTCCCCTGAACACTTTTTCTGGGACCACACAACGGAGCAACAGATGGACCTCCACAAGCACCGGGTCGATGACCTCGCATGGACGATCCCCGGGAGCGGTACGCCCGTAGATGCTGTCCTTGTCCGTCATGGCGAGACGGACTGGAACAAAGAGGGCAAAGTGCACGGGGGCAACGCCGATGAACCACTCAATGATAGCGGCCGAAAACAGGCCGAAGAATTAGCCAGAGCCCTCACCGGACAAGTGTTTGACTGTATTATCACGTCCGATCTAAAACGCTCTACAGAGACGGCAAAGATACTTTCAACGCATCTTAAATTACCGGACCCTATCGAACTGGGGGCATTACGAGAACGGCATGTCGGGGTCTGGAGCGGGCAGAAGGCAACCGATCTTCTGGAACAATTCCCTCCGATCGAAGAGGGCATTGTGGCCCTACACCATGGCACGCCGGAGGGCGGTGAAAGCCTGAGTGACTTCATGAGCAGGATGCAAACAGCCTACGACGAGATCTGCCATACCTATGCGGGTAAAAAAATACTCGTCATCTCGCACCGCGCAGTAATGCTGGGGCTGCAGTCGATTGCACTTAACCTGAACTACCGTGAAACGGGCCTCCTTAAGTCCTCCAACTGCGAACCGGTTCCGTGCATGATGTATCCGCTGCTTAAACGTATCCCCGAAGTGCTCGACTGTTGGTTTGAGAGCGGATCGATGCCGTATGCCCAGGGGAATTATCCGTATGCATTTTCAGCTCCCCTCTCTCCTCGCGGGGGAAAGGGGCTGGGGGATAGGGGGAGGCCCGCAGGCTTCCCCGCCGACTTCATCGCCGAGGGAATCGACCAGACCCGTGGATGGTTCTACACCCTCACTGTGCTTGCAAGCGCGCTCTATAAAAAACCTGCATTCCACCACTGCATCGTGAACGGCATCGTTCTTGCCGAGGATGGACGTAAAATGAGTAAGAAACTCAAGAACTACCCCGATCCATCGGAACTCGTCGAACGCCATGGTGCCGATGCCATGCGTTTTGCCCTGATGCACTCCCCTGCTGTTCGTGGCGAGGATCTGCGCTTTTCGGAAAAGACCGTGGAAGAAACGCTGCGAAACATGCTTTTGCCGCTCTGGAACAGCTATAGCTTCTTTGTCACCTACGCCAATCTCGCCAAATTTGAACCTTCTGCAAGGCCCGACGTCTCCAATCACCCACTCGACCGATGGGTGCTGGCCGAAGTGCAGGACTTGGCAAACAGAATGACGGAGCAGCTTGATGGCTATGACCTTTCTGCAACATGCGATGAACTCTTTGAAACGATCGATGCCCTCACCAACTGGTATATTCGCTTATCGCGCAGGCGCTTTGCCGGCAAGGGTACGGGTGGCGAGACAGAAGCGGTAGGTACAGAAGTATCCGATGCCGACCGTACGGATGCCCTCAATACCTTGCATAGTGCACTCTTAACAATCAGCCAGGTGCTTGCCCCTTTCTGTCCGTTTGTCACAGAAGCGATCTACCTGAACATCGGAGGACAGCCTCACGGCTCCGTTCACCTCACCAACTGGCCCGCCACCCGCAAGCTCAGCAAAGATGAGTACACACTTATTGCAAAAAACCGTTTACTACGCCGTATTGTCTCGCTGGGCCTAAAGATCCGATCCGACCGAACGATCAAGGTTCGCACCCCTCTTCAATCTGCATCAATTGCCTTCCCGGAATCACTCCTTGGCTCCGGCTCACTCAATGAAACCGACTTGGGGCTCCTTAGACAGGAGCTGAACGTAAAAGACATCAGTATCGCTGCAGACCCGGAAACTCTTGGTGAGCGGTTTGTATTGGTCGATGCACGCAAGGCCGGTCCAAAACTTGGCAAAAGAGTGCAGGAAGTGATCCAAGCAGGCAAGCGCGGAGAATTCACCATCAATCCTGATGGATCTGTCCTTATTGCGGGTGAAACCCTTGCCGCAGACGAAGCAGCCGTGATGTACCGCGGTCGTGAAGGCAGCGACGTTGCAGCCGAAGGCGGCGTTGTGGTGAGTATGGATCTTACGGTCAGTGAAACCCTCGAGATGGAAGGGTTTGCACGTGACCTTATTCGTGCGATCCAGAAACTACGTAAAGAACAGGGATATACTCTGGGTGAGAAAGTGGCAATTGGACTTAGCGCCGATGCAGATGACATTATTTCTGCCCATAAAGGACTGATCGAGCAGGAGGCAAGCGTCACAATCGGCAAGCCCGAAGGTACTGCTCATCCAACTCTTATCGGAGAACAAACGGTCACGATTCATCTTTCCCCAAAAACTCCTCATGGCTGAAAACGGTCACCTGTCGGCCCCTGGCAAACTCCTCCTTCGACTACTGCTCACGATCCTCCTTGTATATCTATTGAGCACATTTATGGATCGGACTTTTTTCCTATCTGGAGGGCTAAGCGCGTATATAATCATTGGATCTCTCATAACATTGATGAACTATATCGTGCGTCCGTTAGTGAACCTGCTTTTCTTCCCCTTCAAGCTCATCTTCGGCATTATCGGCCTCATTGCAGCTAACGGGTTGATTCTCTGGATCACGCAAAAGATCGCGGAAAGGATGGATTCATCGCTGCTTGTGCTCAATATTGATCAGGGAATTGGGGGATGGATTCTGCTTGCGTTGATCTTGGGGTTAGCGAACTGGGTGATGAAGGAGGTGATACGGTAAAGCAATCGACAAACCTCCCCCACCCCTACCCCCGAGGGGAGAGGGGAACGCCAGTACGTTTACTAAAGAATTTTTCCTTTTAAAGCCCCCTTGCTCCCCTCGGGGGAAAGGGGGTTGGGGGATAGGGGAGGTTGTACACAAAAGAAAAAGCGAGGCGATCATCGCTTATACAGAACACTCTCCACAATCGTTACAACGACTTCGACGCAAAATCATGCAGCGCCCATGTCATCCCCTTTACCGCCGCATTTACCGGCATTTCATGGAAGGATGACACAACACCGAATTGATCCGCTTCTTTTTGCCAGCCAAAGACAATAAACCCGGGAATGCCGAGTTCACGTAGAAAGGCTTCGCATTTTACTTGTACCGCATTGTTATCAATAGGTTCTGGAGTCATGGGTAGAGTATAGAGTGCGCTGTGGCCTCTTTCAAAGATTTAGCTATAAAATCAAACCTTAAAAGTATGACCTTTGTTGATCACATTTTTTGATCATAAAAAGCTCTGCTCAACGGATATACCATGACTAGCAGGTAGCCATGGTATATCCGAATTGTTCTATTTTAGTACTCAGTTATTTTTGCAGAATCTTGCTAGCATTGGCACCTATCACTCCACCAATAAGGGGCATCAGCACAAAGACGACTAGCGCCACCGGTTCCATCTGCCATGCACCCAGACCTAACGCTACTGCGGGGTTTACGACACCGGGGGAACCCATCGAGGCGACGAGCACACCCGTAAAGAGGGAAAATCCGACGGCAAGACCGGTTGCCGCATCGGCAACTTTGCCCTTCACCACTGTTGCAACACCCATTGCCAAAATAGCAGCACCGAGAAGCTCTCCGACGGAGCCATCGATGAGCGATGCTGTCGGCATAGGAAGACCGGAAAAAGTAGTGAGGGCAAGATAGGCCAGAAGTCCTCCAATCAGCTGAGAAACAATGTATTTAAGTGCTTCTGGCGTTTTTACTGCGCCAATCGACCACAGACCCGCCGTTACAGCAGGGTTTACATGGGCACCGGAGACGGGCCCGAGGATGTAAACCAGCGTCAAAAGCGTTATACCTGCAACCAACGGGGTCGCAACGCTTGTTTGGCCGGATGCTCCGACAGCGGCGGCAAGAATAAATGTACCGATGATTTCAGCAATATATGGGCGAAATTTTTTCATAAAGGGATAAGGGGGAGAATGAGCGGAAGTATACGCCAGCCCCATGTTGGAGACACTTTACATACAGAAGAAGGATGATATGATGGCGTACTTTCTTTCTCTTCACCTTATGATTCGCTTTATTGTTGGTCTTGGGCTGCTTGTTACCCCCATGGCATCTGCACATGCTATGTTTATCGAAGATGTAACTCTCCCCAGAAATGCCCCGCCAGCTGTTACAGAAGAGAAAACCGAGACCATGACTCCGGCAGTGGAGCCGATGCAAGTTGAAACCACCTCTTCAGTTTTGTCGGTAACCCCTACGATGCAGGCAAGTATCCCCGATGGACTCTTGAGCCGAGCGGCCTTCACGGCTATGCTTGTGCAAAAAATGTATACACAGGGAGAGATCGACGTCTGCTATTGGACGATTGCGCCAAGCGTACCGCCCCATTTCACATTGGTCTTCAGTGATGTGAAAACGACGGATACGTACGCAAAAGAGCTCTGCATCGCGATGCGCGACGGCCTTATCCGCGGATACGGAGACGGGAGCTTCCGCCCCAATCAAACGGTCACGTTTGCCGAAGCGAGCAAGATTTTGTCCCGCAGCTACGCTCTTGCACCCTACGCCGATGCAGACCATGTAAACGCCTGGTATTTCCCGTATGTCACTGCTTTGACCAAGCAGAACGCCGTTCCACTCAATATCGTCTCGCTGAACCAGAAGATGACCAAGGCAGATACCGCGGAAATGCTTGATCGCGTCCATAACGGCATTACCAGCCGCCCATCCCAGACTGCCGAAAAGTTGATGCCCCCGGCACCTGTTCCCCAGCCAAAACCAGCAGTTACAACTGTATCGGGCACGAGTCCTACGCCTACCGCAGGACAGAGCTCCAGCGTTGCCTCCTCTACCACGGTCGTATCGTCGAAGGGGGCTGCAGTTTCTTCCGTCGCATCAGAGACTCCGGGTGTTGCAAGCTCCAGCAAGCGATCTTTGTGGGACCTCTTTTAATCTGACTCTTTAAAACATCAATGTCACCCTTTGCAGCTACAAATGGTGACATTTTTTGTAGAGCTTCTTTCACACTGTGCTAGCATGGAGCAATGACAACCAAGCATTCACAGGATGACGTGATCACCCTCTCCGGCTTAGTGGGTAGCACCCTGGCCATCGCTCAGCACGGCATCGACCTTGCAGTGACCGGTTTATTCAAGCGACTAAAGGAAAGCGGAACCCCGGTAAAAAAGGCAAAGGGCAAAAGCGGCGTTTTGAAGTACGCAGGTGACTTTACCCGGGGGTTTGTCGGCTTTATCGGCCAGACAGGTGACTCGTATATGGAAACATACGAAAAGCTGAAGGTCGACCACGACAAACAGTAAGAGGCGTTTGCGAGATGGGCCATCCCCCGTCATACTTAGCCCTGAACCCATGCAAAACCTTCACCCGACCTCCCCCGTCGCCTTCCCGTCCGTGTCGGTACGACATAATTCGTTCGGCATTGATGTGCCGAGTATCACGCTGGAACGAGGCGAGATCATGGGCATTTTCGGCAAGTCCGGATCGGGGAAAACCACGTATATGAAGCGCGTACGGGAAAGCTTCTCGCCGGAGCGTGTGCACTACATGTCCCAGTACGACTGCTTGCTGGAAGAAATTACCATCCGCCAGAATATTGAACTGGGGCTCGCTTGTAGCGATAAGCCTGCCAGCGTATTCAAGAACTGGGAACAGGACTTCGCCGGCTTACTGCAAGAATTCGAGGTAGACCGCCACCTGCACAAATACCCGCGGATGATGAGCGGCGGACAACGCAAGCGTGCCGAGATCGTCCGGTGCCTGATGATGGACCCCGAAATTCTGCTCTTGGATGAGCCGTTCCAGGGGATCGGTCACTTGTTTGAAAGCGTCTCGACCAAATACATTCTTAAGCGCGCAGAGGACAAGCGAGGGGTAACGGCGATCGTGAGCCACGACTTCGATCTGCTCTGCCGTTTCAGTAAAAAGATTCTGCTGGTCGATGACAAAGGAGTAATCGAAATGGCCCCGACCGGTGAAAAAGGATGGAAGCCGGGCAACCTGCGTTCGGCTTGGACTTTGGGTGTCGAAAACCTGATCCCAGGCACGCAAGCGCCATCAATGGTAGAACATGGATCAGCCGGGGAACTCGGCACTACACGCATGCTCGCATTCTGGGGGCGCGGCGCCAGATGGGCAACGGAGGGCGGTGATCTTCGTCTTAAGATCAAGCGTGCGGATATTGGCTCACAACGAACATTCCAGCGTCATGGGGAGCTCTATACACAGGTAGAGATGGTCCCCGCAACCGGCAGTAAGCCGCTTATTTTGATTGGGGCGGGTACGGCGCAATCAGATGGAGACCTCGCTCTCTCGGTGCATGAACACTAGGTGATTGAGAATAATGAGAGGAGGGAGTAATTCAAAAAGAGCCCTTATTGCTAAGGACTCTTTTGAATAATTTTTGTGATCACTTATGATTATTGCTTCACGCTCTCCCAAGCCTTGTTGTACATATCAATCTGCTCACCGACATCTTGGACGTACTGAAGTTTCTTCAGGACATCAGGGGATGGGAAGACTGCAGGGCTCAGGCGCACGTCCTGCGTAATAAGATCAAACGCTTCGGCGTTGGGGTTACCGTACTGCACTTCATCGGTAATGGCAGCCGAGACATCCGGGCGGAGGATATAGTTAATCCATACCTGTGCGAGTTCGTTATGTGGAGCGCCCTTAGGGATAATCATGTTGTCCAGGAATTTAAGACCACCATACGTTGGCAACATATAGTTTATAGCCTCATTTTCAGCCTTCATTTGAAGGCTATCTCCACTCCAGCCATAGGAAATCCATGCACTTTCATTCACCATCAGGTCAACGGGGCTTGCATCGGTAAATTTTAGCACGTTTGGCATGACCTGCTTTAAGAGTGCAACTGCTTCGTCTATTTCTTTCTGACTTGTTGTATTTGGGCTGTATCCCAGCTCCATCAAGACCGAACCTATCACATATCTCATGTCATCAATAATGCCGATTTTTCCATTATACTCAGGTTTTGTAAGCTCTTTCCAACTGATTGTTGTACCGGAGTAATACTTGGAGTTCACAGCAAACCCAGTAGTACCGTATGCATAAGGAACACTCAGTGAATCTGTAGGATCAAAGTAGTTCCCACGGAAGGCTTCACCGATATTGTCCGCATTGGCTACGGCTCCCTTATCGATTCTCTCTAAGCCTTTTTCGCTGCGCAAAATGTCGACCATGTAGTCGGATACGACGGCGATGTCGTAGGTAGCAGGATTGGCTTTGATGCGCGCGAGCGCCTCTTCGTTGCTTTTAATTAGCTCATAGGTCACTTTGGCATCAAATTCTTTTTCAAAATTCGCAATTGTCTCGGGTCCGATGTAGTAATCCCATGACAGCACCGTCAGTTGCTTTTGATCATTTTGACTAGTCACGTACCAGACGCCGCCGCCGATAATGGCGATGACAATGATGATTCCCAGAAGTTTTTTCATGGATGGTAGAAAAAGAAATAATTGACAGAATCGTAAGCCTTGCAGGGATTATTAGGCAAGAGGATATCTACGGTGAAGCTGGTTAGCTGGTTAACTTGTCAGCTTCTAAGGATGTAGCGAGAAATTCTGAGCTATCGAAACCTAACAAGCTAACTAGCTGACAAGCTATAAAGCTAGGTATAGTCCAGCTCATGCGCAAAACCGTCGTCGCTCTCGACACTCTCAATGTCATCTTCTGGGTCCTCTCCATCCTGCTGCTGGCGGTGATGATCGTTGTACCGTTCCTGCAGATCGACAGGAGTTTTAACATTACCCCCAGCTTGTCGCTATCCGGCGTCGTATCCACATGGGATATGTCACTGGTCTCGGCGCTCATCAACTCTGTTGTGCTCTCGGTGATTGCCTCTCTCTTTGCTATCGCATGCGGGGGGTTACTCGGCCGATTTATTGATAAACGTCCGCTCTGGCTTTTTGCCTTGATGATTGCGGTCTACAGCGTGAACCCTGTGGCGCGTGCTCTCTCGTATTTTGATCTGTTCCAGATCTATACACCCTTCTATGACTGGACGGTCGCGCTTCTCGGCCGACGTTTTGCAACAACCATTCTGCTGCCGGCGCTCATCCTTGGCATGCACTACCTGCCGATTTACCTGATGCGTAATTTGTTTGTCCTCAAAAAAAGGAACACTGCTCACGATTTGCCACCGCTGATGGAAACAATCTTCGATAATATTCCCCTCTGGGTGCGCGGGTTTCCCATTTCCTTTGCCCTCTTTTTTCTCTTCACGTTCTTTGATTACTGGGTCATTCAAGTGATCAGCGGAAATACCGTCCTCTACTGGACTCCGCTCTTCATCCAAAAAGGATTCCAGGCACGCGCCGTAAGCGAAGCGGCCCTGATGATCGATATCGGACTCGTCGCTACCCTCGCTGCATACATCATCGCGCTGCTACTTAGCTGGCTCTTACGAAATTTGATCCGGAGACTGAAGCCACTCTGGTTCGCCGGTATTACGGGGCGCTCAAAAATTCTTGATGCGATCGGGTCGCTGCTAGCGTGGAGTATGCTGGTGTTCGCGAGCTGGCCGCTGATCGGTACGATCATCAAACTCTTTGTAACGCTCGGTTCTGACGTACCGATCGGCCTTGTTACCGACACCGATCGGGGGATTTTTATGATGGTCGTGATGGGCACAGGCATGGGGATTGTCTCGGCAACGCTCGGTCTCATTCTTTCGATCGTGTATCAAGAGCACCCGGGCAGGAGCAAATGGTGGCTTCCGTCGCTCTACTTTTTAGCACTCGTCCCCGAAGCTGCTTATGTACTCTTCAGTTTGTTTGTTACCGGCGCAGGGTTCATTCATGCAAACCCTGTGTGGCTCTTCTTTTTAATGATGTCCTTTAGCGTCCCCATGAGCTTCTTTTTGTGGGACAGCCTGTGGGGCGATATCGAACGGCAGAAGCTCTGGATGCTTGGCTCTGCGATGGGCAAGCAGCCGATTAAATCACTCGGGCTCGCGATCAAAGAATGGACCAAGCCGTGGGCGATCGTCTTTGTGGTGATCTTCTGGCTGACGATCGATAACGTGTTTATTACCGACTTCGCCGCAGGGCCTAAGTGGAAAACGCTCTCGGCGGTGATCTTCAACTCCACCAAACGCGGATTTTCGGAGGAAGAGTTTTATTCGAGTGTACTTGGGACTCTGTGCTTGCTCGTCGTGATCGGCATCACGTTTGTGATGGCACGGAAGCCGTCTCAGCAGAAAGGAACGTAGTCGCCGTATCCCTGCTTCTCTAATTCTTCTTTAGGAATAAACCGGAGCGAGGCGCTGTTGATGCAATAGCGCAGTCCCCCTTTATCTTGTGGGCCATCCGGAAACACATGACCGAGATGTGAATCTGCATTCAAGCTTCGCACTTCGACGCGCGGAAGAAACATGCTGAGATCTTTCCGTTCGACGACGAGTTTTGGATCAATGGGTTTGGTGAAACTCGGCCAACCGGTGCCGGAGTCGAATTTGTCTTTCGAACTGAAGAGCGGCTCACCGGATACACGATCGATGTAAAGCCCGTCACGATGCTCATCCCAATACGCATTCTGGAACGGCGGCTCGGTGCCGCAGGCTTGGGTTACGTCGAATTCTTCTTGGGTGAGCATCTTTTTAAGATGCTCGTGATCTGGCTTTTGGAATTGGGTCCGGTCAAATGGTGCTATGGACATGTCATCATCCTACTTTTTAATATGCGGCATGTCTGCGTCAAAGTGTTGGACCGTCACACTGTCATCCATTTCACGCAAGCCAAGACGGGAGATGAAGAGAATCAGGAAGGTGAAGACACCCACACGACCGATCATCATCAAGAGGCTCATAACCAGTTTTGCACCGACTGAAAATGCGAAATAGTTGCCGGCCGGCCCTGCGTCTATGCTGCCGAGCGCCGCTGTCGGCCCGATATTTCCCAAGTTCGCGATTGAAGCGGTAATACCCGTGATAAGATCAATCGCTCTCGTCGAACCATCCGGAAACACCCCGACAGGACTGACGATCATGATGGCGATGGCGCCGACCATGAAAATCATAAAGTACAACACAACGTTCATGGTCACCATCGACGCCGCCTTCATGTCGTACACGACGTCATCGATTTTAAACCGGGAAAGATGCCGTCCAAACAGCAAATTCTGCATCTGCATCCACATAAACCGGAACAAGATGACATAGCGCGCGATTTTCGGTCCGCCGGCGGTGGACCCGACCATGCCCCCCGTAAAGTACACAAGAAACAGAAGTCCGATAGCGCCGGCCGGCCACAAATGGAAGTTGGCATTCCCAAGGCCGGTCGTCGAAATAATGGTGGCTACGTTGAAGATCGCATAGCGGAATGTCTCAATCGGCGTGTCGTAGTAGTCATTGTGCATCAGCACCAGCCAGATTCCCACCGAGATACAGGCGACGAACCCAACATATGCCTGCAATTCTTTGTTCTTCATCACCGACTTCCAATGCCTGCAACGGAAAAACAGAATATACCACAGAGACAAATTACCTCCTGCAAGCAGCATGAAAATGGTGATGATCCATTCTGCAGAGGGGTTCTCCAGTCCCCCGATAATGATGCCGGAATCGGTCGCCACTGGAAGACCGACGCTTTCATCGTACACGCCGAAACCACCTGTACCCATGGAAGAAAACGTATGAGCGATTGCATCAAACACGTTATCGTACAAATGGGCATACGGTTGGGCACGTCCGAATAGTCCCGCAAGAATAAGCAGGACAATCATGAGACCGTTCAGCAACAGATAAATTTTCAGGAAATCAAAGCCGGCGGTTCGCGCGTCTTTTTCGTTATCAAAACGGACTTCATTGGGACCTTCCGCTTCGCCGTTCAATATCGCACTGCGCTTGCCTGGGAACCGTGCCAAGAGTGTAACCGCCAAATAGGCCATGCCCATTCCCCCCAGCAAATGCGTCATGGAACGCCACATCAGAATCGACCGCGGGAAGGATTCCACGGATGGAAGAATACTTCCCCCTGCGGTGGTGAAACCGGAAATAGATTCATACACGCCATCGACAAAGCGACGGAGTAAGGAAAAATCGCCCACACGCGCTGGCATGGGGAAACCTGCAAGCACGAACACGGTCGTAGAAATGAGGGTGGCAAACAACCATGTTAACAGCACGATAATGGCCCCGTCTCGAAACGAAATTTCCAAAGGCTCTTTCGGATTCCCGAGGATAATCTTCCCGACAAAATACGCCGCCAAACTGAGCAGGAATCCTGTCCATATCACCCAAGGTTGCTCGACAGGATACCGGGCATCGGCGGCAAAGACGAAGAAGTAACTGGTCAGGAGACAAAAGGAAAAACCTATTGCAAGGCTGATCTGTGTTTGAAGAGCCAATGCAGACAAACGAATGGATTGAACGAAAAAAGTTTTCATAGAAAAATGGTTAAAGAGAAGACGCAAGAATGGCATCGGCGATGTCCACCGGCAATTTGGCATCGGTAGAAACAACTGTATCGGCAAAACGCTTGTACAGCACCGATCGATCTGCCAGCAAATCGGAAAGATGCGCATTCACTGCCTGGGAATCGCCCCCGTGATTCTGGACGGTACGATGCGTCAATGTGTCGGTACTCGTCTCCAGATACACTATCAAGACATTGGGTGCATGCGTCTTAAAGTATAAAATATTGAGGCTGTTTTCGACAATATTGCCACTCGCCGCAATCACAAGATTATCTTGGACGCTCAGATCTTTCGAAATTTCCAACTGACATTCTTCCCATGCTATCCGCGAAACATCACCGGGGCTTTTCACGCCCAATGTATCGAGAATCAGCGTGTCCATTTCGACGAAACGAGCACCTGTTTTAGCTGCCAGCAATTGTCCGATAGTCGATTTCCCGGATCCGACCAGTCCCAAAAGCAAAATAATCATAATCAAAAAAGGAATGTTTCCGAGCTTATACGCGTGTGTTGATTTTTAATCAAGGGTCTAAGAGAGCACTTTTTCTTTGAGGGGTTTACGCACGATTTTCATAAGAAACCGGCCGACGCGTGCGCGTCGGCCGGAGAGAAGATTGGTGGTCTGCTATCCTCACTTCACCTGTGAGAGCACAACATCCTCCGGCCTTATGTAGATGATCATGCTCCCACGCACAACGAGTGCACGGGTCCGCCCTTCCCTGTACCAAAATTCGATAGTGATTTGGGGAACCCCAATCACAAGCAGCATTTCCACTGTGTAGATAGAGCCTTGGACAAAGGTCCAAGGCGTGTGGTTGCTGACATCTTCAGACGTCCACAAAAGGCCAATCAGCCCTCCATAGTTGATGACCTCTTTGTTGTAAAAACGATATGCCAAGGCATTCGGTCCGAGGCAGCGCTTCAGCGCCTCCTCCGTACTCTCCCCTTCCCCCAGCCGAAAGTCCTTGTTCGGCTGCGCATCCGGGCTGTCGGGGATGTACCGCACCTGGAGCACTGTATAGTGCTCGTTTTTCTTCGACATCGCATCTCTCCATCGAGAAAGAAACATCTGTAGCCAGAATAGTATGGCTCCAGGCGTCAGCGCACGTTCTGCCATGCGCTCTTGCCTGGAGTCTCCACCAATCATTCCAATGAACACGCTTCTCGGAAACCGAGAAGACGATAGGCAACATAGTACAATAAGTATGGGTGTCAATGGAAAAACCCCAGACGCGCGCGTCTGGGGTAAAGATGTCCTCTCATCTTTTGGCTGTAGCTCTAACCGTGAATAACGCGCACCCCATGGAGATCTGCATACTCAAACATATGCTTGTTCTCTGGGGCGCCGATGAAAATGCGATGCTCGGGGATGTTCTGCTCTTCACTGAAGCGGGCGATCGCTTCGGGACCAAACGGCATCTTCAAAAAAACAAACTCAAACCGCATCTTGCGGTAAAACCCTGCATCCTGCAGTGACTGAGCGAGCGCTTTCAGTCGATCTGGCAAAGCAATTGCCTTCTGGTCTGTGGGATAAGGCTCACAGATGCAAAAAATAATCACCCGACCCGACTCATTTGCATCAATGTACTGCAAGTCGATTCCGAGTCGATCTTCCCCACGGATGAAGACTCCAAAACGCCCCTGCACGGCAGCATCATGGCTCGTTCGGATCCAATTGTGGACAAAGTCCGCAACACCAAGAGCCATACGCAGCCAAGTCGCCTTGGCAAGTATGATCCCGATGATGATGACACCCGGCACGAAGTACATTGCGAAATACATGGCATTTCGCTTGTCAATCATGAGATTGCCTACCAACCCTGCTGCAGTCGCCAACCCTGCGAGCACGACTGCCCACCGCGGTGCACGGTAGGTTCTCTTCAACTTGGGGCGGTTGATCCCAAGAAGAATGTTAGAAATCGCGAACCCAGTCATAACCGCCAAGAAGCTGATCGTATAGACCCCCGCCAGGGACAACAGCTCACCCTGGGTTATGAAGAGAATGCTGATGCACAGACAGAAGAAGCTCCAAACGATATACGGGTATGCATCGTTTTTGTTCTTCCTGCCCAATACACCTGGCATGCACTCATCTCCAACCATCCGGCTTGCCAAGCCGGAGGTTCCCACGTAGGCGGTGAGCACTGCCCCGTTGAGCACCAAAAACGCGTCAATGGACACAAAAATCTTAAGCCAAAAACCACCAATGGCTCCGGCAACATCTGCGATCAGAAAATCCGAAGCAGATACGATGTCAACGTACTGCATCGAAATCAGCGCAACGATTGCTGCAGCCGGATTCAAGATCCCGACTGCGATGGTCATATTGCGGAGAGTCTTCCTGAAGACGCCCGGCTTCTGCTCCTCAACGAAATTTGCTGAAGATTCGAAGCCACTCACACCGAGTAAGCAGACGCTGAATGCGAAGAAGAGCGTGATAAGCACTCCACCGCGTGCCAGAATCTCAGTGCCGTCATTCTTCGTAGCCACTACCTCTCCCGCCGCAGAGTTAAATAACTGCTGTGTCACGACGTAGTTGTCCCAGAAGGTATCAAGCCCATTCTGGCTGAGATAATAGACGCCACACACAATCACTGCAGCGGCGGTGATCATGTGAGTCACGAAGATCCCCAGTGCAACCCGAGCTGAATCTTTGATGCCCGAGTTCACTAGCAAAGCAAAGGCCAGAAGCTCCATCACCGTAAGAGACATCACCGGCTTGATCAGAGGGATGTAGTGCAAGTAGTGCTCAAGCACGGGAAAGCCGCGCAAGAGATACTCAGCACCAATCTTGGCCGAAATAACAGCCGTTGCGACGTATGACAACAGCGTCAGCAGCCCCATAACACTGGCAGGCTTCTTGCCTACTGCATTCAGCGTTCCGGTGTAACACCCCCCATTGACTGCCAGGGCCTCCACCACCTCCGTGTAGACCTTCTTATACAGGAGCAACACGAAGACAATGAGCAAGAGCACCACTGGTGCCCATACCCCTGCGAACAAAATGGCCAAACCAGCCACGTATGTAAACGACGAGGTAATGTCGTTCCCACACATGCTTGTCGATTCAGCCTCTCCCAGCTTTTTATGACTCATGGATTTAATCCTTCTCACTCCCCCTTACCAGCCGTCCACAATGGACATATGCACACTGTGCATATTGGGGCATTGCCCCAGATACACCGACACGATGTATCTTTGCCGTGCGCTGTCAGATATCAGCGCGGAAAGTGAATCATTCTGATCTATCTATCTTCTCATTCGCCGGCCCTTCCATTTCTGAAGAGCGGAACCCGTGCCTCTCGAGGAATCGATAATGAATCGATCCTGCATAGCACGAATTGTTGTTGAATGTTGTTGCCACACGTACGCACAGCACAGAAAGGGCATATCCCCACTCGGTGCTGTGCGCAAGCAGCGTATTTTTTGAAGAACTACAGCCAATGCTGTGAAAGGACGTTTCCCTCCAAAAACTAATATTATGCAATGCTTTTGAAGGATGTCACTTTTACCATTTCAAACGCTAAATTGCAAGGGCTTTCAGGATAGTACGACTACAAAAATTGTTTTCTCCTATTTGCCGTTATCGCTGATATCGACGATAAGATCCTCATGTGCCATAGGATGTGCATTGAAATTGGTGGTATTCGGCTGCGGAATACAGATGATGGAGACAGGATCCCCTTTCATACCACGAACAAGCCGCCAGTGTTCCAGCAAGCGTTGATGGAGGGGGTTCTTGGCGTCGAAGTGAGTGATTGTCGTAGCATCCGTTTTTTCCCAGATCATCGGAGAAGATTTCACGATCGCAGACTGACGCACCTTGAACCCGAACCACCGTTCTTGCGTGGAATGTGTTGCAATATCCAGAAGCTGCATGGATGTCACTCTGCGTATTGCATCGGAGACGTTTTTGCATGTTTGATGAATATGCGGAGCCAATGCATGCAAATTCTCCTCATCCCAAGGCTTGTCACCGGACGTGAGCGCATTGCGCAGATGTTCGGGGAGAATCAGCGTCCTGCCCGCGTCATAGGGACCCCTCCCCTCTTCAAATGCATGAAATTTTACAGAAACTACATGAGACTGCTCCGGAGGCGCTTCCATTGCGGCGACAGGTGTCGGGGTATACAGAACATCACGATCGTCCAGTGCATGCACTCTGCAATAGTCCCCTGTGAAATCGGGCTGAATGAGAACACGGTTTGGACCCATCGCCCACGACTGCCGCTGATGCGCAAGCATCCATTCATGCCAGACGCGCTTCAGCACAGGAGAATGCGCATGCTGTGCTTGTAAGTCTGCATATTGTCGCACATGGGAACCCGGAAATTCGGCCCATGCTCGAGGTGAGAGATGCGTCACAACCGGGGTGAGCATCTGCATACCGCCGAACGTGAGAGCTGTATCGGGATCGGCGTATCCAAGCTGCATCGATGTAATGTAGACATGCCCGCGCTGCTCCAGAATCATCTGTTCGATGGTATGCACCGATTTTCGCATGCACTCCGGACTGGTAATAGAAGCCGTATCCAATTGAAGACGCGTGCAATCGGCATCTGATAGCTGCAATGTATGCCCTGCATCATAGGATTCCCTTTCTGATGCACAATGATAATTGGCGAAATAGCCGGAGTACATAGCGGCATACAATAGATCAAATGCACAATTTACACAAAGAAATACCGTTCATCCTCTCAGCAATCCGCCCAACTGATCAATTCTATTTTCTTTTCCTTGAGCATGACCGGAATCGTTTCATCGAGGAGCATGCGCAATTCCGTTTGCCTCTGCGGGTCTAAATCAAACGGCGTACCGTAGACTGTCTGGCTCCCGGGGTGCACGCGCAATTCCGTCGTTCCTTCACCCAAACGTGAGAGTGTATGACGGAGATTTTTGACAGAGGAATTCCCGAAGAGAGTCGCACCGCGAAAATGATCGGTGGACTGGATGTCGTGTGCACTATAAATCTCACGAGCCACGAGTGCTTGTTCATTCATTGCTCTAACTGCAGCAAGCTCTGCATCGGTGATCTCGTAGCCGTGAGGCGGGAGTGGAAGTTCGCAGGGAATACGCGTGAAACGAATACCGTAGCGCTCCATAACCGGAATGAGCGTGTCGATGACGGCAGGGAAGACATTCACACTCATATGCCCATTCACGTGTGTAGGCTGACCGTACACATCAAACATCCATTCGACCTGCGCGCGGATTTCCCGTTCCAAGTGCTCGCGCTTGATAGCCCCCTCGTCGAGTAACTGACGCAGGCGCGGCGCTTCGAAGAAGCATCCGTTACCGTCAACGAGCGACGAAACATCATCCCGCTTGGACAGTGGATACTCATCAGTCAGGTTTAGGTGTAAGCCGGCGCTGATCCCCTTTTCACGTGCCCTTTTTACCGCATCCTCGGAATCCGTCATCGTCGCAAAAGCAGATACAGATGTGACAATGCCGAATTCAACGCATTGGAGGATCCCATGGGAACGCTGCGGATTCACTCCCAGGTCATCGGCATTGATAATGAGGCGCTGCATATGCAGAGTATGCCAGTGAATACGCCTCTACGCCCTCTCATTATTGCCTGTGACGACGCCGGCTTTGCCAGCACCGACCGGGGAATCCGTGAATTTGTCGAACGAACCGGTGTACCGGTCTCGGCTGAATATTTAATAGAGCAGCACGGAGCTATCGCCAGAGCAAAGGCAATCGCCACACTCGGCCTAGTATCACGAGGCCTCCACTTTGAATTATTCTCGATCTCTGACGCCGACCGTGTAGAGCTGATCAAAGAACTAGAAGAACGAGGAACCTCGCTCGGAGAACAAGAAGACATTAGAACACAAGCAACGACCGACGCGTGCAGGCAGTTGCGCATTTTTCAACACGAACTCGGGGTACAACCTCTGCACATCAGCACGCACGGGAATTTTAACCTGGATGCGGAGGGGCGGGTGATGCAGTGGTGGGACGATTTGATGCATGAACTCTTCGACGGCAATCCCCCGCCGATGCAGTTAGACATTCCGCACGTGCGACATAATTTGTATTCGTGGAATACGGATGCACTGAGACGTAGCCCCCGCACACCGGAAGAATTTATGCAGGAGCTGCAAACCATTCCCGGGCGCGGGCCAGTGGAATTTGTCATGCACCCCGCTCGCCCAGAAAAAGGAGATGCATCGCTCAACATGCTCTTTGATGCGAAAATGCGAATTACCGACTTAGAATCGGCTATCGAGATTATTCGCTCGGGTGTGATCGAACGCGCAGGATTCGAGATTGTGCCTGTGACAGGACTAACACAGAGAGCGAGGGCTGCTTAGGCCAAAGTCTGGGCAATACCCGGAATATTCAATGATCCGATGTATTTTCGCAATCTGCCGTACATCAGCTTTCTGGATTCCCTATCCAGACGCTGCTCTGCATAGAGATTAAGTTGTTGTTCCATCAACAACAAATTGGCCTTCATCTCTTCAAAAGGGGCAACGAGTTCCGGGACGATGTGACCCGGGATCATCTGATACGCCGTGAAGAGCTTACGCAGCTTCGCGATTTCATGGTGCACATGTTCTACCGACGTATTTGGGTTAATCACTTCGTGAGAAATCCGCTGAAAGACCGTTTCAATTTCCTGAAACTTCCCGATCAGGTGCATGCGTAAAAGTGCCTCTTCCGTTTTATCTTCATCCCGCATGAGTAGCGCATCTTGCAGACGTCGATCTTGCAGTATCAGGAGGTCGCTGAATTTCCGGAAGGGACTCAGCTGCACGCGGTCGAGTGACGGGAAATCCAAGTGTGTCATGCGACGGAATCCTGCAGTAGAGGCTTCCAGTGCTGAAGCTGAAAGAGGAGCGTTGCTGAAAAGTTGTTCGAACGCATGCATCTTGCCGGGAGCCTGCTCGACTGCACTGCGGAATGATCGCAGTCTTGATTCATCATTCCGGATAGCATTCTCGATTGCGAATGCATCAGCCTGGTTAAATCCTCCTTTGCCCATCATCTCCGAGAGTCGTTTTTGCAATCGTCGGATCGAACCGACTGTCTTGGTCATAACGACGCTGACGTTTTCGCGACCGCGACTGTCTTTGAGCATCGCTGCCGCTTGCAGCATCTGCTGTGCTCCCACTTTGAAGGTATTCTCACAGGACCCGAGTGCGTCGGCTGCACCCGCAAGTAATTGCTGTGCCTCGGCACGAAGGCCATCGCGTGCTGTGGGTGTTTTCCATTCAACGTCCAAGCGTCGATTGAATGCATCAAGTTGCTGTTCTAGGCTCGCGAGCATCGTCACCTCTGCATCATATGCATGCTCTTCGTGCGTCGTCTTACGATCGGCTGCAAAGGCGGAACCGAATACCTGGACGGTGCGCCGCTGGAACACGCTGGTATCACCGCTCACACGCCCCCGAAAGTAAAGAATGGAACCCATGACCGTCTGATCGACAGGCTGCTCATTTTCATACTCGTTTGCAATTCTTTCATTCGGGTCCCGCACGACAAACACTCGCTGATGACCATGCTGCAGAGAAACGGCTGCCTCAAACACCTCTTTGAGACTGTTGATGCAATCACGTTGGCGAAGGCGGATACGCGCAAGCGGGTCTCCTTTTGTTTCACTGTCATCGGTGAGGTGAAGGGACTCTGCAAGTGGGCCAGAGATGAGGTCTGGGCTGACAAGACACCCCTGGAGGGAAAGCACATGAAAGTTGATACCACGAAACGTCACATGTCCCCGTTTGTCGATATCATGCGGCGGGACGACCAGTTGATGGGGATGGCTGAATGCTTCTTGGAATCGCTTGAAGCGACAGTTCGGCATGGCACTCCATACTGCATCACAGATCTCTTGATCCGGAATATCACGCAGACGGACAAAATCCCGATGCCACTCTTCTACTCCGTACTGTTCGCGCTGCGACTGGGTGGATGCGAGCTCTTCGATTTCTCTGCGTCTTTCCAGAAGTGCTTCGACGCGCTTCTCTTGTTTGGCGTTTCTATCCTCGGGATCGTTGAAATGCCCGGCACGCTTGAGCGCTTGTTCGTTGGTTTCTCTAAGATCATCGAAGGAGGGAACGTTGAGTGCCATAGATGCTCATTCTTGCAGGTTTCGGCGCTATGACAAGCAAGATACTCACAAACTCCGCTCTCTATGCTGCAAAATATCGTATGTCATCATCGCGACTTCTGCTCTGTTCAGCCATTTCTTACGGATAAAATCACGAGGGAGCAGATTGTTGGCATTGCCAAAGGCAATCTGCGCTGCGTATGGAATGGATGTCTTTTTGAGGGTGAAGCCGGCAGTATCCAACAAGAGCTTGAGGACGGCCGTGTTCCGTACAACGTCATCGGCTCTGTATCCTTCAATCTCACACGATGCGTCAGGGTCGAGAACCCGACAGAATGCCTGCACATCAAGGTATGTGACGGATTGATACGGCTTAAAGAGCGTCGAATCGTCGAACGAGAGTCTGAGATCTGTGAGATACTCGATCGATGCTGCCGTCTCCATCGATGCATAGACATCGCTGTAGCCCGCAACCGTTGCAGATGGCTCCGTGATAATAAATCCTTTGTTGGTTGAGGTCGGAACCATGTACAGCGGCTGGTTGATGGCATCAAGCGGGATCTTTGTATAGGTACGTCCGTTTTTCTGGAACGAAAATTCTGTCGGACCGGTCGGCGCAGTAACGGTCGTACGAAAGTGGTTCGCAAATTGCTCAGCAAAGGAATCCTGACCGAGATTCTCCTGTGCGATATTGCATCCATAAAAAGTCGACGTGCTACCAGGTGCAAATGTTTCAGGTGGGAGTTCATAGATAGACGCCGCACGGAAGTCGACATCGAGCGCCGGATCATTCACATACAGCGCACCGTTTATGCTGGGCGCCTGGTTCACATACAGCCCCACTTCGTTCCCATGCCCCATGTAGATAAACTCTGTCACAAGCCCATATTCCTGAACAAATGATTTGATCGAACTGATGAATTCGTCGCCGTCGTGCACGGTGTATTTCGCTCCCCCGTGCTCCGAAACATACGTGTTTGCCGCGTACTGGAATAAGAATCCGGATGTTCCCCCTTCTCCGATAATAATAAGAGGGATTGAGGCGATGCGTTCTTCCACGAGAGGAATCTGCTCTGTAAACAAACTTGCTGCAGGTGCGCACCCTATAAGGAAGAAGGCCGACAGGATGAGATAACGAGCGGGCACGACGAGATTATAGCGCTGATCCCGCGAGTATTCTCTTATTTCTTTCTGCCCTGCACCGCTTACTGCACGTCGCACGCGTTTCATCTTTCAAGCACCCCTTACACACTCTTGTATCGGTCCCGCAGGCGCACATGATCGTCACATCACCGGGGTTCCCGCAGTGCGGGCAAGTTCCGTAGATCTTTGATGGCTGGAGGTGACCGTCAACTGAGACACGGTAATCAAACACAAAACATTCGCCTTCAAATTTCCCTTCGGGGAATTGTTCGAGGTACGCGAGGATTCCCCCATCTAATTGATAAACATCTTGGTATCCTTGCGACTCCATTTCGATGAGCGCCTTTTCGCAGCGAATGCCCCCTGTACAGTACATCATTATTTTTTTGTCTTTGGGGAGATCGGATTTTTCCACAAATTCCGGGAACTCACTAAAAGACGCGGTCCCGCAATCTAGGGCACCTTCAAATTTTCCAATTTGATACTCATAGGAATTCCGCGCATCGAGCACGATCACATCTTCTTGCTTCATCATTGCATCCCACTCAGCAGGAGTCAGATGCTTGTGCTTCCCCGAAGGCTTTACCTCGGGCTTCCCGAGTCCCACGATCTCACGTTTGATTTTTACCGACCATTTGCGAAAGAGCACACCTGATGCTTGGCTGTCTTTGTAGGTGATGTCACCGAACTTTGCATTGAGGTATTTCTTCCACAGAGCAATCTCCTCGGCACTACCGGCAATGGTACCGTTGACCCCTTCGGCTGCGATGAGGACCAACCCCTGCAACTGATGCGCCTGGCCATAGGCAATAAGCTCCGTATGAAGAGCTGACAGCGCTGCTTCGTCGATATCGACAAAGTGATAGAAGGCGGTGATAGCAAGAATGTTTGACATCAGATCTTCCGACCCATAAGTCTGGCTGTCAGTTCCGGATTGCGGAAATAACCGCTGACAGTAAGGAGCGCAAATACAATGTAGATGAATGACGCATCAAGATTATGGGTAAGCATGGCAGCCAAAACACCCCCCATGTACCCGACCATCAGTACGAACCCAACGGTTGCCGTGCGTGGAATGAGGAAGAGGACGACGGTCACGAGTTCTACAATACCGAGAATATACTTCAGCCCCGGCGTCATACCCATAGACTCCATCATGGCCATTTGAGCCGGGTCCGTGACGGGCATGAATTTCATGATGCCGGCAAAAATATGAAGTGCAGCAACAAGCAGAGCGCAGACCCAGCCGATGATGACAGGGAGACGGGATGACATGGGGAGAGGTAGGAAATAAGGAAACGAAGGCAGTTTACTCATCTGCGGGAAGTTACGGAAGATCTAATTGGCGTCATGCCTTTCTCCGATACGACCCGATCAGATGCACTTTTGCTTTTCTGAAACCCGGAAGATTCAGGATAGATTCCAGGAAGCATGCGAGCAAAAAGAGCGGAGCATTGAAACTGATGTAGGTGAGGTCGCCATTCAGAATCATCTGATCGCGTTCGTAGCCAAGCTTGATGAGTATTCTCTCCACTCGTGCAGCTGAGTTGATCTTATAACGCGTGGGGTACGTGTCGTGTTCCTGGCGTTCATACAAACGTTTTGTGAAGAAATCATGAAAGATATTTGGAATCGAGCGGATCATCCAGACGTTATAGTTCCATGTATTCGGCGTGAGGAAAATAACGACGCCACCCGGCTTGAGAACACGATGAATCTCGATGAAGACTTTTTTGGGATCTTCCAAATGTTCCAGCACCCATGCAAGCACCACGACGTCAAAGAAGGCATCCTCGAACGGGAGGCTCTCTGCATTTGCGACCACGGTATGTTTGATGGTCGTGTTCTTGGCAAGCGCCGCGGCATCAGGGTCGGCGCCGTAGGAATGCGGGGTCCGATCGTAGATCTCTTTGAGGAAATCCGTATGCCCGCAGCCGATATCCAAAACCTTGGTATCACTATGCACCTTCGACCCGATCAGTCGTCTGTAGACAACAGAGCTGGAATCCCACTCGGGCCTGCGTTCTTTGTACCGCTGTCGCCAGCGTTCTTGTCTGTTCATTACGCTAGCCTAGCGTGTATCTAGAACGCAGCCAAACTACGCAGCCTTTCTCACTCTCGTCAGCAGTTCTGGACTACGGAAGTACGCACCGACGGTCGCAATCAGGAGTACCACCATCGGGAACCATGGCCAGTTGCCTTCGACGTTGTGTGTAAGACCGGTAGCGGTCGCGCCACCAAGGAGACCGACAAGAAGAATAAAACCGACGGTCGTTGTGCGTGGGATAAGGAAGAGGACCGCGGCAATAATTTCGAGTGCACCTACCGCATAGCGAATATCCCATGCACCGAGTGCCTTGGTGAACTCGGCTACGTCGGTGCCGTCTGCGATAAAGAACTTGGGAAGACCAGATGCAGGAATCATAAAGAGACCGACGAGGATAGCCGGGATCCAGCCGATGATGGAGCGAGTGCGAGGAAGCATAGGAATGAGGAGGAAATATCTACTCCGGCAATTCTACCATCTCAAGTTCTCTCCGAACCATGACATCTACATCCCCTTGTATGAGGCCAAACCGATCAACATCTGCAAACGGCTTAAGCAAAACAGAGCGCGTAATTTAAAAAAGCAAGGACATACATATTGAAAACCCCGAGTGAAGAACCCTGCGTCCCGCCCCTGCACTCCGCTGCGGCTGCGCTCCGGGGCTTGAACGCAGGGCATCTTCACCCTCGTTATTCGAGATCGAACAG
>JAYUSS010000032.1:0-24866 GCA_043755535.1 Candidatus Peregrinibacteria bacterium
ACATCGAGCAATTTTTGTGCTCGTGGAGTACACGTCGTTTTCGCCCATAAGAAAGCCAATCATGCCGTTTCAGGCCTGTGACTTTTTAGGAATGTCAGATGCTGGATGTCATGAAGATCGACGCCGAGACCATGAAGGTCGCGGCAGGTAAATGGAAGGGGGCGATGCCTACCGGCATCATTCCCGACGGGAGCGGACTGCTGTTCGGGTTGGAGAAGGGGGAGCGCCCTCCTCTACCCGGGCTGAAGCTCTCAACCGAACAGCCGGCGGCACCGGCAAAGTAAAGTGACGGGTTTGGCCACACAGGCTAGGTCCAAGGACCTCAACACAGGGATGTGTTGGGGTCTTTTTTTATACCCAAGAAGATCTTGCCCTTTTAGCATCAAATACGCACAATATTGCCCCAAGCCGCCGTAGCTCAGTTGGTAGAGCATAGGTATCGTAAACCTAGGGTCACCGGTTCAAATCCGGTCGGCGGCTCCATACGAGATTTACTACTTCTCGGGAGGGTGCTATGCCGCTCTGGAAGCGGCCTGCTTTCGGTTCAAACCGCGCAAGTTCCGCTTTATGCTTCTCCAAATCCCCCCGCGAGCGACGGTAGGATATACCGGCCGAGATCGGTGAGACGACCGTCACTGACGGCCTCAAAATCGCCGCGGTGGAAAATGCAGAGTTTGAGGAGGCCAAGCCAGTTGAGCGGCTCCCAGAGGAAGTATTCCGCTTCCATAGCGAGGGCAAGAGGCGTGCCCATTTCTTCGTTTGGTAGTCCCAAAGGAGGTTCTTCGAACCAGGAGAGTGAAATCCATTCGCCGGGAGATGTATCGGATTTCTCCAAAAAATCGCGGAGAATATACGGTGCATATCGCCTGCAATCGGCTGTCTGAAATGTTCGATCGCCGTTAAAATGAAGGATCGGCATCCGCGTCCAAGGGAGTTCCACAAGATACGCCCAGAGGATGGCACAATACTGATCGACGGGAGACTGCAGAAAAAATTCCTCCATGGCCGTCGTCGGTCGCAATTGATCGCCATCTCTGCAGGCGAGGCCGAGTGTCTCCAGCAGCAGTATGGCACGGCATGCGGCTCGCTCGGCGTGAGGACGGAACGGAGAATCTTCGGGAGGATCCTGCGGTACCCGTGTCCGCTTCGTGCGCGGCTCACGCAGCAACGTGCCCGCCAGGAGAATATATTCGTCGTCGGGCATGCCGTCCTCCAAAGGGATAGATCCTCTCCCCTCCAAAAGAGCACACATGGCGGCGATATCGTGCACGGCGGGAATTTTACTTGCTGCCGCTTCGTCCAGACCCGCGGACCATTCCGCAGAGGCTTCTTCGAACGATTCCAGTCCGAATGGATGCAGAGTTGAGGACTCCGCATCCGCTGATGTTCCGTGCGTGCGACCAAAGAGATGCGTGAATGCGGCCGTTACTTTGTCGAAAAATCTCCCTTTTTCCTGTGACTGGGGAGGATCGTCCTCGTCATCATCCGGAACGTACGATTTCAGTGCCTCCCGAAACTGTGCATAGTGCCTCTCTATACGTGCTGCGTATGCGGAGTCTTGTAAAAGAAAATGGAAGAGGCGCAAAAAATACGACGCACTCGCGGATTGCGCCTGCATCGGTTCCAGGCGCGTGCCGGACATGCCACGTGTCGTGTCTCTCTGCCCATGCATCCAATCGTCATAGAAATGGTCGTCTTCCCATCCGTATCCGATAGTCGCGAGATGTTTTCCTTCCCACGAGCCTTCCATCGCGTACACGTTGATGAACACCCGGCGACAATTGCAGTCTTGTTCGTCGCAAAAAGACTCGATGAACGCATACACGCCCGCCGGCACCTCGTCATCCGTCCGCGTGACGGTGACGCAGCGTATTTCATTCTTCAGTGCAGGCAACACTTCGGTAAGCGGGATGAACAGCATAGATACACGATAGTGTGGCAATGCATGAAAATATTGGCAAGGAAATCACGTTTCAGCAGCTGTCCCACTCATCAAACCTCCACTCCGTCTTTTATAATTTCATGCGCAATCGTCGAGTATTTATTATCCATTTCGTCCGGATGCAAAACTATCAGCGAAAGTCTGACATCTCTATCAGGATCGAGTGCGTATAATGCGCGGGCTTCTTTCACTTTCGAAGGATCGAACGAATCGCACACGACAGCGACATCGATATCGCTCCATTCATGCGAGGATTTTCGTGCGACGGATCCAAAAAGAAAGACATGGTGAAGACGGATATCCTTACGCTTCTGTATGGCTTTTTTCAGGCGTTCCGCCACGCTCTTGCCTTGCTGGAATATGGGTTTACTTCTCATAGTCACAAAGAGAAAGGAAATAGAGCGCCCGTTTCAACCAGTGCTCTGTATTCACCGGGGTGGCGTCTGCTTCTACCCACGTTTCATTGCCATAGCGACCGAATTCAGAGAAAGATGTAAGCTCCCGTAACGGAGGACGTTCTTCCTCGGATAAATCAAGGCCACACTCCTGCGCAAGTTCTTCCAAATTATGCGTTTTTGGTGCGCTGCAAGAAGAGCTCGCTTTGCCCCATCCAACCATTGCTGTGCGGCTTGTTCAGCAGTCATAAGCCCATCATACCTTTTAAGAACAGAGAACGCATGCAAAACGAACAGGAAAAGGTTATGCATCAGTACCCGATAAGATCCCATAGGGAGCTCCATCCGGCTTCGCCCCTTCGGGGGCTACGCCGCGATTTTTCCTGTAAATCCAAAGTCTCGGCGCCTGCCTTGGCCGCGCTCGGACGGGTAGTCCACAGGCGTAGCCGGGCGGTCGGCGGCTCCACCCATCAAACTTCCGCAGCATCGTGTGGTATTTCAGCTGCGTTCGCTATCATATGTACCATGAATTTATCCAATAATTCACAAATATTCACGATATATTGACATTCTATAATGAATATATATACTGGAAACATGGCAACAACGAGACCTCTCCAAAAGCGTATTGAAACGCTCAAGGGTCAATACGACAATTTGCGTCGAGGAAAAGGATCCTTGTTAAGGATGATCGATGAGGCGGAGATACCAGAGGGTGTTTATAACTCCAATGCAATCGAGAACTCAACACTGACATTGAAGGAAACGGAAAAAATCCTGTTGGAAATGGAAGTGTCGCGCGATGTATCGGTATGGGAAGTATTCGAAGCAAAGAATCTCGCACGTGTGATGGAGTATATTCGGTCAAAGTACTTGGAGACGGAACTGGCGGAAGAGACGTTGCTGTTTCTGCATCGTCTGCTTATTGATGCCATTGACGATAGTATCGCCGGACGTTTTCGCAAGACCGGCGAATACGTGCGCGTCGGTACGCACGTCGCTCCGGCACCCGAGAAGGTGGAAGGAATGATACGGGATCTTCTGCTAAGAGAATCCAGTGATTTTTCCTCTTACTTCATTGATAAGATCGCAGCTTTCCATCTTGCATTCGAAGCCATTCATCCGTTCTGCGATGAAAACGGGCGCATCGGCCGTGTGCTTATCAACTGGCAATTGCAACGGTTGGGCTTTCCGGTGATCATTATCCGCGATAAAGAGAAACAGGATTATTACCAAGCATTTAGGGAGTACAACCATAACAAGCAGACAAAAATAATGGAGCGCATCATCATGCTTGCGCTCCTAGAATCGCTCCATAAGAGAATCACGTATCTGAAAGGGGAAACGATCATGACACTTCCTGACTACGCCCGTATGCATAAAAAATCAGCTCCTGCAGTTTTTAATGCTGCGAAACGCCAGACGATTCCTGCCTTCCGAGAAAAGGGGGTATGGAAAATAGGGGTATCGTAGGGTGTTCTCCCCACCCCCAGAACACCCACTTTCCGCATCCACCAGACAAAATCCTCACTTTTCTTCCCCATCTTTTTCTCCACGCATAGACGTTCTCAATACCAAGGTTTAGAGTGACACCCCATGACCGAAACGACCTACGATCACGATCTTACCGGCCTCCTCGAACAGCATTTCGGCTACCGCACATTCCGTCCGTTGCAGGAAGATGTGATCCGCACTGTGCTCGATGGGAACGATTGCTGCGTGGTGATGCCGACCGGGAGCGGCAAGTCGCTCTGTTTTCAGTTGCCGGCATTATGTCTCGATGGCATCACGCTCGTGATTTCGCCGCTCATTGCATTGATGAAAGATCAGGTCGATAGTTTGCAAAGTAACGGCATAGCGGCGGCGTTTTTGAACAGCAGTCAGAGTCCTGCCGATCAGGCCGACACCGTGGCGAGGTTGCGGCGGGGAGAGATCAAGCTGCTCTATATCGCCCCGGAGCGTCTGGCTGCGCAGGGGTTTCTGGCATTCTTGAGATCTCTCACCATCAGTCTCATCGCCATCGACGAGGCGCACTGTATTTCGGAATGGGGACATGAGTTTCGCCCGGACTATCGAAATTTACATACGCTCCGCGATGCATTCCCCTCGATTCCCTGTATCGCCCTCACAGCGACCGCAACACCCAAAGTGCGCGAAGATATTCGTCACCAGCTGCGACTCACGAATGGTCCGCTCTTTCTTTCCAGTTTCAATCGCGCAAATCTGACGTATCACGTCTACGGAAAACAGCGTTCATTTGAACGTCTTGTATTGGCTCTACGAGGGCCGCAGCGCCTGCCTGCCATCATCTACTGTTTTTCCCGTAAAAGCACAGAGGCTCTAAGTGAAGATCTGCGAGCGGAAGGATTTTCTTGTATGCCCTACCATGCGGGGTTAGACGCCGAGACGCGGCGTAAGACGCAGGAACGATTCATGCGCGATGAAGTGCAGATCGTCACTGCGACGATCGCGTTTGGGATGGGGATCGACAAACCCGATGTGCGCACTGTCGCGCATATGGATCTCCCCAAAAACATCGAGGGATATTACCAGGAAACCGGCCGCGCGGGACGGGATGGGCTCCCGAGCGATTGTCTCCTCTTCTATTCCTATGGTGACAAATTCAAGCAGGAGTTTTTCATCGCGCAGATGGATGATCAACAACAACGCGACCTCGCGACGCGGAACCTTGAACAGATGATCGGGTACGGTGAGCTTGCGACATGCAGACGAAAATACCTGCTCGAATATTTCGGAGAAGAAGTGAACGAGAATACGTGCGGTGCGTGCGATCGGTGTTTGACGCCGGATACGCTGTTCGACGCGACAGTCCTTGCGCAGAAAATCCTGAGTGCGGTGATCCGTACCGGAGAGCGGTTTGGAGCCGCGCATGTGTGCGATGTGTTGCTCGGGAAAAACAGCGAGAAGATCCGGTCACTGCACCATGACACGCTCCCCGTCTTCGGTATCGTGACGGAATTCAATGGTTTGCAGCTGCGCGAGATCATAACGGCTTTGATTCAGAAAAAATTGCTCGCCAAAGCGGATGGTCAGTATCCAACACTCTGCGTGACGGAGGTGGGACGCACGTTCCTTGCATCCAAAGAAACGCTCTCCCTGCGCGCGCCGGAACAAGTGGTACAGGTTGCGAGGAGCAGACAACAAGAAGATCCGTCGTTCGATGCCGCGCTCTTTGCAGAATTGCGTGTCGTGCGGCACAGTCTGGCACTGGAGCAGAACGTCGCAGCCTTCATCATCTTCGGGGATCGATCACTTCGTGAAATGGCCGCGTACTTTCCGCAAAGTTCAGAATCATTCCAGCAGATCTACGGCGTTTCGTCGCGCAAACTCGAGCAGTATGGGGAACAGTTCCTCCCGATCATCCGAAAATATGCAGCCGATCATGCACTTGCAGAACGTCCGATACCAGGTGTGGAGGGTAGAGCAGAGAGACGCTCCGATAATCGCATGGTCAAACGCAGCGGATCAACCTACGAAGAAACACGCATGCTTGTGCAGCAAAAGCGATCACTGGCAGAAATCGCGCGTGCACGGGGATTGAAAGAAGGAACAATCATCCAGCACATCGAGGAATCGATTCTTGCAGGAATGACGATGGACATCGCTCACCTCAAGCCTGACCCTGCGATTTTTGATGAAATCTCAGCTGTATTCGGCAAGCACGGTACAAATTCGCTCTCGCCGATTTTCCAACACTTTGAGGGGAAGTACACGTACGATCAGTTGCGGTTGGTGCGGATGTTTGTGCGCTGAATATATCTGCTAGCTGTTCTTTTTGCGTGGTGAAAGACGCTTCTGCGCAGGCAAATAATTTTCTTTGCTCACGACACTCTTCCCGGTTTTCTCTTCCAGCTCCCGCCGGGCTTTTTTGGCAATGCCGCCGCCCTTCTTCCCGGCGATGGCATTTTCGTTGAGTCCGCTCGCTTCCATACTTTCCGCGATCTGCCGTGTTGAAAGCTCTGCCAATGCGGTAAAAATCAATTCAGCTTCGCTCATATGGTCGCGCAGGTTCTGTGTCTTCAGTCCCTTGATGGCTTTATGCTCTTTAATGGAAACTTCAGACCACTCTTGATGAATAAGATTCGTCAGGATTGCAAATTCTTGGCCCTCTTTCACATCATGGGTACTCCAGAAATCCGTCAGTTTGTTGCGCGTTTCTTGCCCCATCATGCGTTGCTGAATCCACTTTTTACTCCTGCCGTGCGCCTTCCAGTATTCCCGCGCGCGATCTATCGAGCGAGCAGGATCTGCTATTTCCTGCATCCGCTCATATCCCACCTTTGCCAGCCAGAGTTTCATGGGCTCCGCTTTGGGGCTTGGGACGGATTGAATCAAGCGTAGTAACGTTTCTGTATTAGCTACATCAGTAAGACGCATTTTTCCGTCCTCTGCCTCTAGTTTCAACTGGTGACAGTTTGTCACCACTTGACTGCCTTCCGCTTGCAATCGCTGTTTGAGCTTATTCCAGTACTTTCGAGCGGTTTGGAAATCATCTTGCTGCGTCAATGCCTGGATAACGTCCGTTACCGAAAAATACCACATCTCTTTGGCTTCATCGTACTGACGACGGATGTTGTACTCTTCGAAGGGGGTGATGGTGGTGCTCATAGGTGGATGAATGTACACCATGGTGTGAAGGGATGCAAATGTTGCATCTAAGGATTTTCCCACCCTTACAATGGTCTAAGCTACTCCTGAATAATAATCTCCATCATCGAGATATCCCTCGCGCAAAGAGCAACGTGATGTAACTGGCATATGCCTCATCCCCTAAATCGATCACCGCAGATATATCTCCGATGAAATCCCCGCTCGCATAACATCCCTGCTCTGCCTTTCCTTGTTCCATATCCGTGCGGGATACAGGCAAGAGTGTTTCTGCATCAGCCAAACTGTAAGCAGCCGGGTTAAAAATTTTCGCTGCGTCGGATATTGGCAGCATTGTCTGCTCCAGATAGTCAGCACGATGAGAGAGAGTGAGTTGCTTTGCATCATCCAGCCACAGCTCTTCCTCGCGTACCAGCTTGTATGTTTCTGTGTCGAAGTAGTACAGCGTATGCCCCACAATGGAAATCTCCCCGATGGGATTACCGTCTTCATCCGTTTCCGTGTTCGTAATATCTGCCTGGAATACACGCCTGTCCGCAGTGGCAACTTGCATGCTGATGTCGCGTACCGTTCCACGCTTCACAAGTTCACGTAAAGCAGCGATGCGTACCGATGAGTCTTCATTGCTGCTGTTTAAATCCATAAGCAAGTCAACGTCATCATCCTGCATAAAGACCGTCATGGTACCGCTCTGGTCCCGATCCTCCGCTTCTTTCTTCCATGTCTCCTGCTCTGCGGCAGTAGGAGCGAGGGTGACACAGACGGGCGTGCTGGTTGTTCGGTCTTTCCACCATCCGTAGAATTTTTGAGGGTAAACCATCCAGTCATCGTTTGGTGGGTAGAGTAACAAAATCTGCTGGAGACGAGTGCCATCCTCCAAACTTGTTCTATCCATCACGACCCATTGATCTCCTAGGTAGCCTTTCCACATCTCTGTGATGTACGGAGTGTTGTATGGGGAATACTTGGTTTCTATTGGATCATGAAATACATACAGGTGCTTAGTTCGTTGGTACAAAATGCCATCTGCATCTATTGCAAATGCTGCAGCTTCTGCGCGCGTCAAAAATCCGTCCGAGGAGAGAGGGTGCCTGGGGGCTGCAAGAAAAATCACACTGGCAAGAACGGGAAAGAATATAATTGCCCCCAACCATTTGATTTTTTGGAGCCACAATGGCGATGTAGCCGCTCCTGCACGATGATGCTCTAATAGCCGCCCCCGAAGAGAAGATGCAAATGCTCCGGAAGGTACCGGGCGCAACAGTACCGAGTCTTTGCCAGAATTTTTTAGTGGAGTACTCATACTGTGAAGGGGGAAGAAGAGAGGAGGGAAGAATGTTCACGGAGTGCCTGCAAGGCGCGACTGATGTGAGCGGCTACGGTTTTTTCTTGTAGACCTTCAATGGATGCAATCTCGTTATTCCGCAGTCCCCCGTAATACCGTAAGCGTAAGCAATGAGCTTGGTGTGCAGGCAAGGTATCGATGTGTTGTTGCAGGTGAGAAAATTCTATTTTTTGATCAATGGAACTACCGGGGTAAGCATCGTTGCCAGCCAGCTCCACGATGTCTTCTGCTTCTATATCAACAGGGATGCGCCTAGCGCGGTGTGCATCGATAATCGCATGGCGCGCAATTGCAAAAATCCATGCCGGCACGCTTTCACGTCGATTCGGTTTAAAGTGGGGGATTTTTTTGAGAATCTTCATCCAAATATCACTGGTCACATCCTCAGCCTCGGCGCGACATGGTAATCGGCTCGCCACATAGGCAAACACTTGGGGCATGTAGCGGTCGTAGAGTTGGCCAAAAGCTTCAGAATCACTTATCGCAGCGATTGCCAATGCGTCATCCGGGAGTTCTTGATACGTCATAAAGTGGGGCACCGAAAAGGTGATACGTCCGTAGAACGTTTGAGGACCCTAGAATACTGCATGAATTATGCAAGAATACCAATGTGCATACAAAAACTGCAGCAGAAAGGGTTTCAAACCCTATGAGCTCTGTTAAAAAAGGAAATACAGTCGCAGATACGCTTTCACAGGCAAACCGGTCTTAAAGGTAAGCATTGTATAACTGTATGGAAAGAAGAATCAGCACAGCAAGCATGGAAACAAAGCCCAAAACAATAATCCACGGTTTACGTGTATGGGTATTCTTCCCCTGGAAAGGAGTCATTATAAGGTCTAAAAGTTCAACAAAAAATTCTATCATGTCTCCTGTATACGCTCTTTTATGAATTGGATGGAAGATGATTCTTGTAGACAGACGACCGATGCCCGATATGGATGATAACGACGATTTTTCCTTTGATGATAAAAATGGCGCGATACGCACCGATCCGAAGTCTACGATATCCTTTCAAGGAGTGCTGAAGGGGTTTTCCAAAAATTTCCGGAGTAATTGAGAGCTTCTCCTCGATCGCCTTTTTGATGATGAGCAGATCTTTTCGTGCGATACGTTCTACGCTCTTCCAGTCAAAGTTTTTTGCATACTCAATAACGTATTTCATAGGAGTTTTGACCAGAATGCATTGTGGGAAACAGTTTCCCCCTTTGATCTTTTTATGATCTCGTCGGCGATTTTTGCATCTTGAAAATCTTCTTCGATCACCATTGCCATTTCGATGAGATCGGCTGCCTTTGTAGCCTCAGGCACATCGTCGCGCAGAGCGAGTTGTTTCAGAAATACGGCTGTGTCTTTCTTTAGTGTCACATTCACACGCTTCTTTTGCGTAGGCATAGACATAAGGGGAAATATTCTTAGTGTATCTAAAGTGTGACACTTATGCAAGTATGCATTGTTGAAGATTGCACGTATTCACAAGCTAGCTTATATATCAAGCGTTCTCTGCATCACCGCGCTAGCGCGCTAAAGCAGACAAGCAGGTTTCGGTGATTTAGCCTTGGGCAATGACGGAAGACAGCGCTCTTACCTGGTGGTGGCTCAATGTACTTAACCGACGACGCTTCGATGCGTTGTCACACCTATTTGGAGATCTCGATACGGCACTTGAGGCGCTTGATTTTGAGATGCTGCGGCAAATGGGAGTGCGCGAACTGTATGCACAACAAACGATGAAGCGTTTAGAGGTATTTGATCCGCCTAAAGTGCGGCACCGTATGAGTGTTCTCGGTGTTTCACTCTGCTCCATCGAAGATGAAGTATACCCCGCACAACTCCGGGAGATTGCCGACCCACCGATCTTTCTTTCATGGATCGGCGATATATCCATACTCGAACACCCGTGCATTGCCGTTGTCGGCACACGGCGCATGAGCCCATATGGACGCAGAGTGGTGGAAACATTCGTGCCGGCGTTTGCACGGAGTTCGCTTGTCACCGTGAGTGGGCTGGCACTCGGCATCGACGCGGCGGTTGCCAAAGATACGATGGAGGCTGGAGGGAAAACCGTCGCGGCACTCGGGCACGGGCTCTCGACTATATATCCAAAAGCCAACGAACGACTTGCCGCCAAGATCGTAGCAAATGGGGGATTGCTCCTCAGTGAATTTCCGCTCGACGTGCAGCCCGATACCTACACCTTCCCTGCACGCAATCGTATTATCGCGGGGCTCAGCCTCGGCACACTCGTGGCCGAAGCACCGGCAAGCAGCGGGGCGATCATCACCGCGGAACTCGCTCTCGAATACGGTCGGGACGTGTTTGCCGTACCCGGGCCGATTTTCGATGAGCATGCGGTGGGATGTCACAAACTTATCGCCGACGGACATGCGCGGTTAGTTACAATCCCGACAGATGTGTTACGGGAACTCGGCATCATCGCGTCACCCGATAGCCCGCGTCCGCTCTTTACAGCTGCCTCACCAGAGCAGCAGAGTGTGTATGACGCACTCAGCGGTATGCCACAAACCATGGACGACCTTGTCCCACGGACGAAGCTCGATGCGCCGAGGGTCGGTACGGCGCTCACGATGATGGAACTCGCAGGTGTCGTGAAAAATGTAGGAGGAGGGCAGTGGGTGAGGCTGTAAGATCCAAGATCCAAATCACAAGATCCAAAATGTTTGGTTCTTGGAATGTGGATCTTGTGATTTTCTCTGACGTTATTTTTGATTGTCATCAATCTCTTCCTTCACGTAGAATGACCCCCGTTCTTTCCCCTTTCTTTTCATGTCTCCTGCATCCTCACCCATGCTCCTTGGCCAGCTACTTTCAGAGAGCTGGTCTTTTTGTACAACATATTGGAAACCGATTCTTATTACCGCCGCAGTGTGCGGTACCATCGCTTCATTTGTTGGTAGCGGGGTATCCAATCGCGCCGGTTCGAATGTGGGTGGCATGATGCAGCAGATGGGTGTTGATGTTAAAAAAATAGAAGAGTTGTCAGCTCGTATGCAGGCCGGTGATCAAACGGCCGGCCAAGAGATGGAGGCATTGATTAATGCACGTTTTGGAGACATGACCGACGAACAGGCTGCAAAAATTGCGACGGTGGGAGGAGGTATGTTTGCCGCAATGGCTCCGTATATCGCGCTGTCCGTTCTTGTGATGCTCCTCTTGGGTGTTGCTAGCAGCGCATTCTTTTTGCTTCTCGGGCTCAACCCGACACAAGATACAATGGCTATCGCTCGGCGCGTTCCAGCTTTGTTCTTCCCGCTTCTGGGAGTTTTGATGTGGACCTTCCTCCGTTCCTTTTTATGGATTCCGATTCTGGGCATTATTCCTGCTATTATCTTTGGTCCTCGCTTCTACTTGGCACCGGTACTACTTGTGCAGGAAAAAATGGGAGTGCTACAAAGTGCACGTGAAAGTTACAGCAGAACAAAGGGGTACTGGGGCAAGATTGTGGGCAATGCCATTGTTGCCATGCTCTGTGTGGTACTCGCGTCGATTGTGCTATCGATTGCTGTCGGCATTCTGGCGATCATGTTGCCACTCTTTGCATCGTGGGTGTCGTCGATTGTTGGGTATATGTTTAGCGCATTCCTGATGATCTTCATGGTCAAATTGTCTGTCACTATTCTGGCCAACCCTGCAGTCGGCTTGAAGTCGGCTGTCGCGAGCAGTCCTGCAAAAGGAAAGAAGAAGTAAGAGTGTTACTTCTTTCCCAATCCTTCAAGAGCCTTCAGGACTTCAACCGGGACCATCCATACTGTCGTATTGCTTTGGTCTGAGCTGATGTCGTTGATGCTCTGAAGAGTGCGCAGATGCAACGCCCCCGGAACTTTCGCCAGAATCTCAGCCGCTTCGGCCATATTTTTTGCGGCACCGACTTCTCCTTCGGAATTGATGATGACAGCCTGCTTCTCGCGCTGAGCCTCAGCAACCTTGGCAATCGTACGCTTGAGACTTTCGGGCAGAACAATGTCTTTTAATTCAACCGATTGCACATCGATTCCCCATGCTTCACTCACTCTATCTACGACAAGCTTGATTCCTTCGCTTACTTGCTGCTTTTTAGACAGAAGTTCGTCGAGTGTCACCTCGCCGACAGCGTTACGCATAGTCGTTTGCGCTAGTTGTGATACGGCGTATAAAAAATCCTCAACCTCGATGACCGCCTTCCCCGCATCATTTACACGAAAATAAATAACTGCATTGATGCGAATGGGAATATTATCTTTCGTGATCGCTTCTTGATCGGGCACATCGACTGCTTTGACACGGACGTCTACCTTTACGAGTTTCTGGAAGATGGGGATAAGTAGATGCCAACCCGGTTGCCAAATGCGGGAGAACTTTCCCATAGTAAAGACGATGCCGCGTTCGTACTGATTTACCTGGCGAATGCAGAGCAGCGCGAGAATGAGAACCGGAATTGCAAGGAAGAGGGGGGAGGTCATGAATCTGTCTTACCCTGTTTTCACCGCAGCGTCAACAATTTGCGCAAAATCGCCAGGTATAAGAGATGCTCCTCCCACAAGGAATCCGTCGATATCTTCCTGTGCAATCAATTCCGGAGCACTCGCAGGTTTTACGGATCCTCCATACAGAATGCGCATGTCATCTTTCATATCGCTTGGCAACAATGATCGTATAAACGCGTGCATCTTTTGGGCGTCTTCGGGTGTGGCAGTCTTTCCTGTGCCGATAGCCCAGACGGGTTCGTAGGCGAGGATGAGAGTATTGGGTATTGAGTATTGGGTATTGAGTATGGGTTCCAATTGTTTCTTCACCGTATCCTCGGCTTCGCCAATTTCGCGTTGATCGAGTGTTTCACCTATGCAGAGTATCGGCGTAAGACCTGCTTCCAGGGCAGCTGCAACTTGTGAGGCAATCATCTCATCAGATTCCTGGTGATGCTGTCTGCGTTCCGAATGCCCGCATAACACGTACGTGCATCCGTATGAGGAGAGCATCTGCATCGACACATCCCCGGTGAATGCGCCGTTTTTTTCCGGCCTGCCACATTGTCCTCCAGTGATCACACCTGCTTCTACACATGCAGCAATGTTGGGCATTGCGGGAAATACGATGACGTTAGCGTTCTCTCTTGCGTGGTACGAAGAACCATCGGCATCCCACCCTTCCGGCGGGGGATTCATTTTCCAGTTTGCGGCGATAAGGGGGAGGCGCGTCATGCGCGCAAGATACAAGAACCAAGTTCCAAGATCCAAATAATCGCCGATTACCAGCCGCACCCCGGAGTTTATCCTGAGCGAAGTCGAAGGGTGGGTGCGGGGTGGTTATGGTGGGTATGGTGGGTCGATGGAGTGTGCGCTAGGATTCAATCATATGACTACGCGCATTGTTGTTGCCTCCGATCACGCAGGGTTCCCCTTAAAGGAATCCGTTAAAAAACATGTGGAAGAAAAGGGGATCGCAGTCACGGATGTCGGAACATTCTCGATTGATTCCGTCGATTACCCAGCAATTATTCGTGCGGGGTGTGAGGTGGTACTCAAAGACAAAATTCCCGGCATTGTCTTTGGTGGCAGCGGGAACGGGGAAGCGATGGCTGCCAATAAAATGCGCGGCATTCGTGCGGCTGTTTGTTACAGCGAAGAGACAGCTAGGCTTGCACGCTCGCATAATGATGCGAATGTGATGAGCCTAGGGGGGAGGTTCATTGATTCCGCACTTGCCAATCGCTTGGTGGATATATTCTTGGAAACGGAATTTGAGGGTGGGAGGCATAGTGCCCGCATCAATGATCTTGATACGCCCATTCCTATTTGAATATGTCTGATCGAAAGATTCTCATCGCCCCATCCATTCTTTCCGCCGACCTTGGCCGCTTGCAGGAAGAAGTTGATTCTATCCAAGACAGTGCCGATTGGTTGCAGATTGATGTGATGGACGGACATTTTGTGCCAAACCTCAGCTTTGGTGCGCCGGTTATCAAATGCATCAAAACAAGACTTCCGATCGATGTACATTTGATGGTCGACAATCCCGAAGAGCGCATCGAAGAATTATTGCAGATGAAGGTGAAGCACATCACGTTCCATGCCGAATCTGTCCCCGAGACCGATTCGAGGTTAGCCCTTATACAAGCCATCCATGACGGCAGGGCCACTGCAGGTATCGCTCTCAAGCCCGGTACGCCACTGGAGGAGATTGATGATGTCGTCGAGAAGGTCGATGTGGTTCTCATCATGTCTGTCGAACCCGGATTCGGCGGCCAGGCGTTTCTGCCGGACGTTCTCTCGAAGGTCAAGACGCTGCGATCCCAGTTCCCGAAGTTGATGATCCAGATGGATGGAGGAATGAATGCCGAGACGGCCAAATTATCCATCGAAGCGGGTGCAAATAATTTGGTTGCAGGCAGCTTTGTCTTTCAAGCATCCGATCGGGCGGCAGCAATCGCTTCCCTCCGCAGCACATGAGAAAAAGCAGGATCATCCTGTGGGCTGTAGCCGCAGTGGTCCTTCTCGTCAGCTCTCTGCTGTGGATGGAACGAGCCGAGGCGCCAGTCGGGTATTTTGTCAGGCTAATCGCGCCAGACGGATCGATCCAGACGCTGCCGGTCGAGGTCGCCGATGACGATATTGAGCAGAGCAGGGGATTGATGTTTCGCGACGCGCTTCCGGCGGGCGCAGGCATGCTCTTCGTGTTTGATGAACCACAACCGCTCAGTTTCTGGATGAAGAACACCCTGATTCCGCTGGACATTTTATATTTTGATGCCGAAGGAGTATTTGTATCCCGTACAAGCATGGATCCCTGCATTGCAGAGCCGTGTAGGACCTATCCCTCTATCGGACTAGCCCGGTATGCCCTCGAAGTGCAGAGGGGTGAATCGGGGGCCAGAGCGGTAGGCAGCGGATGGATCATGCAGTTACTAGTGCACGGAGAGCAGAAATAGTATGCAGTGTTACTGCAAGAAAAAGTGTTTTCTGGTATAATCAGAGGATTTCCCCAAGTCTGTGACAATGACTTGGAGGCTCAAACAAACACACATGCAACCAGACAACCATATATCCTCCGGCACATACGCCCAGCGACACAAAAGCCGTCCGCGGTTGTCCCCTTCTTTTCGATGGGTGGCTTTATCTGTTTTTACGTCTGTGGCGGTTTCATCTGCCGTGGCTCCATCGCAGGGGGATGTTCTACGGATTCTCAACGCAGAGCGGACGGATATTATGCAGGATGTTGGACGTGTCGATATTCAGGGGCGTGGGACAAGGAACACGATTGTCATCCGGACGACAGATGCACCTTTACTGGCGGTTAACCAAATGATTGCGAAGGTATCGGATGGCGTCGTCGTGCGTGAAACGTTGGCTGATACAACGGTCGCGCGTTTAAAGAAACGTGTTGCAAAGCGCCGTCTTTCTCTTTTGCGACGCACTGAAGACGGTCATCCGGCGGCCCGCCCCGATATAGCGATCGTGAAAGAAGTGTTTCCCGCCTATCCGTCATCGGTGTCCGTCCATTCCGCAGCCGGCGTTGCATGGGATTTACCCATACAGGCGGAGGAAGGGCAGATCCTCATGGTCCGAAATGGCAAACCTGTGTGGCACGACTTCCCGTACCTCGAGCAGATCCGCACCTCCGCACCGCATGGAAGGGAGTCGACGACTCGTGCAGGCGGCAGTCGCAGCGGCGGCAGCGGGAACGGACCCGCCACAAGCACGACGACCATTATTCAGCAGACAGGAGGAACATCTGAACCGAGCGGCTGGACAGAAGGAACCGGTGTCGTTTATCTGTCGGATAGTACCGACAGCGTCGGTATCGGGACGAATACACCCGGCACGAAACTGGAAGTCGCCGGATCGATCTCTGGAGCATCTCTCTACGTCACTTCCTCCATGAGCGGCGCGGGACTCACCGATTGTGACGCCGGAACAAACAAGCTGATTTACGACGCTACAACCGGACGGTTCGCATGTGCGACTGACCAGACCGTCGGCGTCGGACTTTCCCAGGCAGCCGGTGACGAACGCTATCTGCAGAAGCAGGGCGGGACGATGACCGGCGCTCTCACGATTCGCATTACCAACGGCACCCGCAACACCATCGGACTCAATATCATCAACACCATCTCCGGCGCCGTTCTCCATGCGGAGAAATCCCTGACATCATCCGGAACATTGGTCTTCGAAGGCGCTGCATCCGGTTCTTCCCTCTACGTCGCTTCATCCCTCCAGGGTGCAGGTCTTACGGACTGTGACATTGCGGGTACGTCGAAACTCCTGTGGGATGCAACAACTGGCCGCTTCTCCTGTGGAACGGATACAGATACCGATACCAATACGACGTACACAGCAGGTAGGGGACTTGGCCTCACGGGAACAAGCTTCTCCCTCAACTCAACAATCACCGGTGCTCTCGTCCGTTTCAACACGGTCTCGGGTTCTACCATTTATGCTCAAACTGCTCTTAATGCATCCGGCAGCTTGAGCGTGGATGGTACGGCATTCTTGAATGCAGCCGCTCCCATCAAAATCACGAACGCAGGATTCTTCGGGTGCACGGCATTGGAAACGGACAGCGATGGTGATCTTGTCTGCGGAACAGACACTGACACGAACACCACCTACACCGCAGGACAGGGTCTTGGTCTCAATGGCACAACCTTCTCCATCAATTCGACTCTTACCGGTTCCCTCGCTCGATTCACAACACTTTCCGGTTCAACCGTCTTTGCCAGCACCGCTCTTCGTTCAAGTGGTTCATTGGTCTGGGAGGGCGCTGCATCTGGCGCATCGCTTTGGGTTAGTACACTGGAAGGTGCGGGTCTTACCGATTGTGATGCATCGACCAGCAAAGTTATCTGGGATGCAACGGCGAAGAGATTTGCCTGCTCCACAGACCTCAATACTGGCGTAACCTACACTGCAGGACAGAATCTCACACTGACCGGTAATGCATTTAGCCTGAGCACGACTGTGACGGGTGCACTTGTACGATTCAATACAGTGTCAGGTTCGTTGATGTATGCGAAAACGACACTCGCCTCTTCTGGAACATTGGTCTTCGAAGGCGCTGCATCCGGTTCTTCCCTCTATATTGCATCATCCATTCAAGGTGCAGGTCTTACGGATTGTGATACTGCATCCAGCGTTCTCCAGTGGAATGATGCAACGGGTCGTTTCTCGTGTACCACTATCAGCGCAGGAACGACCTATACCGCCGGACAAGGTCTGACACTTGCTGGTACATCCTTCAGTTTGAACACAACCATTACAGGTTCCCTTGCCCGATTCACAACGCTCTCAGGAAGCGTGGTTTATGGCAAGAATCAACTCACTTCATCCGGCACACTCGTTACAGAGTCGGGTACATATATCGATGGAACAACGTTTGTTGTTCAGGCAGGAAATAACAGAGTAGGTATTGGCACTGCGGCACCCAAAGCAGTTCTTGATGTTGTCGGTACTGTCTCCGGTTCCAGTCTTACCCTCAGCAGCCTTCGCAACTGTGACACCATTGATACTGATGCAAATGGCAATCTTATCTGCGGTGCAGATGCAGGTGCTGCGGGTGGAAACGAAGTCGGAACTATGACATTCACTGGCGCAGTCATCCGTCTTGCGGATGCACGCTACGTCAAAAAACAGGGTGACACGATGACGGGCGCGCTTGTAATCAATGTTACCGGTGGCAACCGTAACACCGTCGGTCTGAATGTTATCAATGCGATCTCAGGTTCGCTTTTACACGCACAAAATTCTCTGACGTCCTCCGGAACATTGGTCTTTGAAGGAGCTGCATCGGGTGCCTCCCTTTACGTCGCCACTTCTATTCAAGGAGCCGGCCTCACAGATTGTGATATCGCCGGCAGCTCCAAACTCCTCTGGGACGCTACGACCGGCAGGTTCTCTTGTGGAACGGACACCGATATGAATACGACGTACACTGCAGGAAAAGGACTGGCTCTTGCAGGAACATCTTTCGCCACCAATGACATCCTGACGGGATCCCTGATCCGCTTCACCACCCTGTCGGGTTCTCTGGTCTATGCAAAGAACACACTCGCCTCCTCCGGTTCCCTCACATGGGAAGGAGCAGCATCCGGCTCTTCCTTATATATCGCTTCATCCATCCAGGGCGCAGGTCTCGTCGATTGTGACATTGCAGGCACATCCAAACTTCTTTGGGACGCATCTGCCAGTCGTTTCTCCTGTGGTACCGATACAGATACTGACACGAACACAACATACACAGCAGGTAGGGGAATCGGTCTGAATGGCACAAGCTTCTCCCTCAACTCAACAATCACCGGAGCACTGGTTCAATTCAATACACTTTCAGGATCTTTGATCTACGCGAAAAGCACCCTCGCATCCAGCGGATCATTAGTCTTCGAAGGTGCAGGTTCCGGCTCCTCCTTATATATCGCATCATCCTTACAAGGTGTCGGTCTCACCGATTGTGACATCGCCGGAACATCGAAGCTCCTCTGGGACGCAACAACCGGACGATTCTCCTGCGGAAGCGATCAGAGCGGATCCTCAACTCCTGAGGTAGGCACAGTGTCCTTCTCGGGTGCGGTGCTGCGCCTGAGTGATTCACGCTACGTAAACACCTCCGGCGACACCATGACCGGAGCATTAACCATTAACCTGACATCGGGATACATCGGACTGAACGTGATTCAGACGGCATCAGGAAGCGTTTTCCATGCCGAGAAGGCCCTGACGTCTTCGGGCCAGATCATTGTCAAACAATTCGGCATTTCGCAAGGTTCCGGCGCACTGACCGTCACGAACGTCACTCGCTACGGGACAGGAGCATATATGGCAGCGAGCGGAGCGATCTTGGTGCTCGATAGTGTGGGAGGAACACATGGCGATGCACGTTCCCCCCATATTCTCTTCGGGTATCAGGGGAATTTCGATACGAATCTGTACCGTAGTGCAGCCTTGACGCTGAAGACAAATGGCAGTTTTACAGTACAGAACACCATGTCCGGCAAAACCCTCTTCCTTAGTAGCCTCGCAAACATCGGTTCAACTGAGAGCGCTGTCTGTGTCACCGCCACCGGTGCCATACTCAAGAACGGCGGCACCAGTACCTGTCTTGTTTCCTCGCTCCGGTTTAAACATGACGTGCAAGACCTTCCCGATAGCGCTCTTGCAACTCTCGCCCAGATGCGCCCCGTCTCGTACAAAGACAACAACACGAATACCGAAAACCTCGGTTTCATCGCGGAAGAAGTGGAGCAGATCGATCCCCGCCTTGTCTTCTACGAAGCCGACGGCGTAACAGTGCGTGGTGTGAAGTACGAGAACTTCACGGCACTTCTTGCCAAGGGCATCCAGGAACTGGACGCCCGTGTCATCGGCCTCGAGAACGTTGCCACCAGCTCTTCCGGCATGGTCATCAACTCACTGGCAACCGACGGTTCCACGTCACTTCTTACCATCACTTCCAACGTCTCCTCGACCGGTAACACGGTACTGCGCGTCAACGCCGCCGGTTCGATCTTCTCTGACGGCACGTACAACTCTAACGGCGCCGACTACGCGGAATGGTTCCAGACCTCGTCCACGATACCGCTTGAGCCGGGCGAAATCGTCTGCATCGATATTCTCCGGAACAATGCGGTCAAGCGCTGCGCGCGCGGTGCCGACCCCGATGTCATGGGTATCGTGTCCACGAACCCCGCCTTCATCGGCAACGCTCTCAAAGGAGCGGACGGTATGAAGGGTGCCGGAGCGGGGTATGTGCTTGTCGGTCTCATCGGACAAGTGCCCGTCACGGTCAATATCGATGGCGGTCCTATCTATCCCGGTGATTCCCTTACTTCCTCTGTGACGCCGGGAATGGCGCGGCGAGCCCTTGCAGGTGAATCCACCGTCGGTGTCGCTCTGGAAGGATACGACGGATCATCCTCTTTCTATACGGCCGAGGGCCGGGCGTACAACATCGTCAACGTTCTCATTTCCCGCCGCAATTCCTCGATGACCATTGATGCCGTCGGACAGAAAGTTCTCGACACCATTGCTGCCATGGAGATCCATGACGAGGTGCAGATGATGGTGAGCTCGGCATTGGGTACTCTGGATGTCACAGCAAGAATCAGTAAAGAAGTGGAACAGCAGATTGCGGTTCTGACGGAGCAGCATGTGTATATCGAAACGATGAATTCCGACATTGCATCGTTAAAAGCACAAATTGCATTTCTGGAGGACTCAGAAGACTCAGACGGTCCAGAGGATCCAGAAGAGAACACGTCCTCTGGTTCTTCTGAGTCCTCTGGATCATCTGGATCCTTTGGTCATCTCGCTGCCTCCACTCTTGAACTCGACTCCACACTTGTCACCGGTGGCGATGCACGCATCGGCGGTGATCTGCATATCGACGGTACCATCACGATCAACGGAACCTTCGACTTGGCATCAGGTGCGACGTTGAACCTGGGGTCGGGTGCGCTGACTGTGGATCAGCTCATTGCCGAGAACGCGCTCTATGTGATGGGGGATATCACCATCAACGGCTTGGCCACGTTCCTCGGGGATATCAATATAAAGGGAGAGCTGACGGTTAGCAGCAAACACGCGGGATTCGCTTCGATTCCAGAGAGCGGAACGTCGGTCACCGTTTTCTTCGAATCCGCATTCAAGGCGACGCCGGTGGTAACCGCGTCACCCGATGTCCCCGTTCTCTACGGGATTCGATCGACGAATACCGGCTTTACGGTCGAGCTTGCCGGTCCGGCCGATCATGAGATCACGTTCTCCTGGATAGCGCTCGGGGTTTTAAACCCTGCCATCCTGCATGCAGATCGTACCGATGACGACACCATCATCTTCCCCCTCGATGACAAGGGCACCCCGGTTACTTCCAGCATGGTGTGGAACGCGTGTATCCGGAATATCACGATGTTCGATGAATCGGGCCATCCTTTTTCTTGCGCCCGTTATCATGACAATTACACCTGGTCGCACCCGGATTTGCAGATGACCTTCCTGTGGAATACGTCCGTCACTCCCGCATTGCTCAAACTCCCCGATGGCTATGAAGTGCAGGTGATCGAGAGTGCGGAAAATATCCTGGATGCGATCAGGGGGCCGGAGGATGCAGAGGATTCAGAAGATGCAGAGGAACCAGAGGATTCAGAGGATCCAGAAGACTCAGAGGAGACGGGGACGGGATCGATGACGGGGACAGGGTCGGAGATCGGAGATCAGGGATCGGGTGCGACGGAAATAGAACCCGTGATGGAGGAAGATAATCCAGAGAACCCAGCAGCAGGCGTCCCTGCCTGCGGCGATGAATGTGAGGAGCCAGAAGAAGCAACGGGACCAATAGAAGAAGAGCCAGCTCCTGCAGAAGAGTCCACACCTGCGGAGGAAGCAGTGCAATAAATTCCTAAAAAGCTGACAAGCTGATCAGCTAACCAGCTCGTGCATGTACATCAGCTTGCTAGATCCTCTTTTCTATAACGATATATCATTGCGATTGACGGCGATGTTTCGTACTCTGAACACCGAACTTGTTCTACCTTTTTTGCCCCACCCTCTCATGAAAGCAAAGACTCTCTTCCCGGTACTTCTGATCGCGCTTGTCATTCTTGTGGTCGTTATCGACACGCAGCGGCGCAAGGCACAGACCGAACTCCGTAACCTCACTGTTCGGCTGGAACAGCTGCAGGGTAACAACCAGGAAAACCAGGAAAAGGCTAAGCAGGTTGTACAGAAGGTGCAGAAGCTGATGAATATCGACGTGTCCGTTGAGCCGACTGTCGCAACCATCGTCGATGTCGAGAAGCTTCGTACTCAAAACCCGTTCTATAACAAGGCAGAGAACGGCGACTACTTGATTGTCACTCCAACTCGCGCAATTCTGTATCGCGAAGAGGAAAATATCATTTTGGATGTAGTGCCCGTGCAGATCGAAGAGCCCTCAGCAGCACAAGATAACGGTGCAGCGCAAGAGTGAGCGAACTAGTGCGCTAAAGCAGACAAAGAATAGAAAGCGGTACACCATACAGCGTGTACCGTTTTTTCATTACCGGCTTCCTTCTTTCTATGATCACGGGCTACTGCACCGGTAGCACGATTGCCGCGTGGACCGGCGGGCCTGTATCTCCTATTCGGGTGGTCACCTATACCGGCGCTTTGTCCATACCCGTTGTGACGATCCACGGTATTCGCAACGGAAAATTAGAAGGAGTGGTCAGTGGGAATGTCCGACTGTTTGCGGGGTCGCATCTTGTGTTAGTTGATGGCAGCGGAGCATTTTCGATCAGGGACAACAAACTCCTTACCAATATGATTAAGATTCACATTCCCGAGGGCATGCGATTTGTGGCGTCGAAAAAAGGGAAGAAGTATTATCCAGCTGGATCGGCTGCGGCAGGGAATCTTGCTCCGGCAAATAGAATCTATTTCCCGGATGCTCAATCTGCTGAAAGGGCGGGGTTTAAACCATAATTTGTTACTGGTTACTCGTTGATCGTTTCTTGCACTGTACGTCGTAACCCGTAACAAAAATAACGAGTAACGAAAAACGTTTTCCAGTTTCCGTGACGACTCCACCCAATCCTGATATTCTCCTTCCATCGCAACCCCCTCACGCCGTCCGCCGGGAAATCGTCAGCAGTGGCTCATCAGCCTGCTTTTGTTCGTAAGCCTTCTTTCGCTTTCGTTCTATTACATCACCGCTCCAAAGCGTGCGAGCGAGGAGCAGTATCAGGATGCGCGCGAAGTACCGCTCAGCGAAGTGGTGCAGGGCTACGAAGCGAAGAAATTCGAAAAGATTTTGATTCGTGACAATAAAGTGTTTGCGATCAGTGCAACCGGCGCCGTCGTTCAATCCTATAAAGAGACACTCGATACCGTCAGCCAGTTGGGGCTGAACGATCCTAAAAACCCAACCATTGTTCAAATAGAAAACCGTGAAGCAGTGAACTTATTTTTCTCCGCGCTGCCTGATCTGATCTTCTTCATTCTGGTCCTTTGCGGCATCGTGTGGCTATTTCGTGGAATTGCCCGCAGCCAGAACACGGCAATGTCGTTTGGAAAATCGCGTGCCCGTGTGACCGATGCCAAGCAGGTTCGTACACGCTTTAAAGATGTCGCAGGTGCCGAGGAATCCAAAGAAGAACTTGTCGAGGTCGTCGACTTCCTTAAGCATCCCAAGAAATATACCGATATCGGGGCCAAGATTCCCAAAGGCGTACTCCTCGTCGGCCCACCGGGGACAGGTAAAACCCTGCTTGCGCGTGCAGTTGCGGGGGAAGCCGGTGTGCCGTTCTTCTCGATCGCTGGTTCTGAGTTCGTCGAAATGTTTGTGGGTGTCGGTGCGTCGCGCGTCCGCGATCTGTTTTTGAAGGCCAAGCGCAACGCTCCGTGTATCATCTTCATCGATGAAATTGACGCCGTCGGTCGCCAGCGCGGAGGCGCGGGATTCGGTGGGGGACACGATGAGCGCGAACAAACGCTGAACCAGATTCTGACCGAAATGGACGGATTCGAGCAGGATACCAATGTCATCGTCATGGCTGCGACAAACAGACCCGATGTACTGGATGTTGCTCTTCTTCGCCCCGGACGTTTCGATCGTCAGGTCTTCCTTGACCGACCCGACCTCGCCGCGCGCGAACTGATTCTCGCCGTGCATGCACGTAACAAGAAGATGGGCAAAAATATTAATCTCACAATGATCGCCCGCCAGTCTGTCGGCCTCACGGGTGCGGATCTCGAAAACGTGATGAATGAAGCGGCGATCTTCGCCGCCAAGCGCGATCACGCGGGCATCACGCAGCAGGACATCGTCGATGCACTCGAGAAGAACACGATCGGACCCGAGAAGCGATCGCGCAAATTGAACGAGCGCGAGAAACAGCTGACCGCCTATCATGAACTTGGTCACGCGATTGTCGGGCACCTCTGCACGGAGTCCGACAAGTTACACAAAATCAGCATCGTCTCTCGTGGCTCGGCACTCGGTATCACGTGGTTCCTGCCCGATGAAGATCGTTACACCACGGGGCGTCAGAAGTTCCTCGATGAAATCTGCGGACTGCTTGGTGGTCGCGCGGCAGAGTCTCTGATCTTCAATGATGTGACAACCGGCGCCAGCAACGATATCGAACGTGCATCACAAATCGCCCGCAACATGGCGATGCGGTACGGCATGGATGACAGTCTCGGCCTTGTTGCCTATGGCGAGAAGCAGGGTTCGGGTGCGCTTGGGGTCGACCTCGGCAGTAACCGAAACTACTCCGAAGAGACGGCGAAGAAGATCGACGAGTTCGCACGCACAGTCATTAACGAGCAATACAAGCGAGCGTTTGATATCCTTAAAAAGCACGAGAAGAAGCTGAAGGAACTGGCCGAAGTGCTCCTGAAGCAGGAAACGATGTCTGTAGACGAGTTTACGGCTCTGTTTGAGGGAAAGCCGGTGAAGAAGGTCGCAAAGAAATAGAGAAAATCAGGGCGGGGGGTAGTCGTCTATTTCCTATGACTTTTTTTGACACTATGATTTCAGCGCTAGCTGCTGCTTAAAATCGATAGTGTCTTATTCTTAACATCACTCA